>NZ_JBFAEO010000045.1:4392-69959 GCF_040642015.1 Actinosynnema sp. NPDC020468 | reverse complement strand
ACCATCGCCGGGCCCGGCGGGCAGCCGTGGCGCGGGTCGCTGCCTCGGCGTCGCTCGCGTGCCGCATCGGGGTGTTCGTGTTGGTACGGCACGGAATCCGGAGCGGCAGGTGGGCGTCGCCGAACTTCCCAACAAAAACTTGCAAAGATCTGTTGGGAAGTTTAGCCTTGCCCTGTGCCACCCGAGCCGAAGGGCAAAACCCTCGACAGCGGCATGCTGCGCGCGCTGGCGCACCCGATCCGGGTGCGCATGCTCGACCTGCTCAACCGCGACGGGCCCGCGACCGCCTCCGGGTTGGCCGCGCGGCTGGGCGAGAGTTCCGGTCTGGCGAGTTGGCACCTGCGCAAGCTCGCCGAACACGGGCTGATCGAGGAGGACGTCGACCGCGGGACGCAGCGCGAACGCTGGTGGCGACCCGCTTTCGACTCCTACCGCTTGCGGATCGCCGATTTCGAGGGTGATCCCGAGCTCGAGTCGGCCGTGGAAGTCCACTTGCGCACGAGCATCGGGCAGCGGTACGCGGCCGAGGTCCGGTTCGTGGACGAGATCGGCGAGTGGCGTGGCGCCTGGCAGGGCAAGTTCTCCTTCGACGACGACAAGTTGTCGTTGACGCCGGACGAGACCGAGGCGCTCGACGCGGAGATCCAGGCGACCATCGCGCGCTACCGGCGCGCACCACGCGAGGGTGACGCGGTGGTGATCACCCACTGGGCCGCGTTCCCGCGGAAGGGGACACCGGAATGACAGCGCGGAAGATGCCGCTCTTAGCCCTGCTGGCGGCGTGCGGTATTTCGTCCTTCGGGTCGTCCATGACGTTGATCGCCATTCCCTGGTTCGTGCTCCAGAGCACCGGCAGTGGCGCGAAGACGGGGTTGGTCGCGGCCGCGGAGACGATCGGCATGCTGCTGTCGGTGGCGCTCGCCGGGCCGCTGATCGACCGCTTCGGCGCCTACCGGGCGAGCGTCGTCGCGGACTTGACCACCGCGGTGGTCGTCGTCGCGATTCCGCTGTCCTACGCGACCTCGGGACTCCCGCTGCCCCTGCTGGTGGTGCTGTCCTTCGCGATCGGCGCGGGGCGCGCGCCGTCCCGGAGTGCCAAGCAGGTCCTGCTCCCGCACGTGATAGCCCGCACCGGAACCTCGGTGGAGCGGGGAACCAGCGGCGAGGAGGCCATGTTGCAGGGTGGCGACCTCCTGGGCACACCCGTCGGGGGGTTGCTGATCGCGCTGACGGGTCCGACGCAAACCCTGCTCGTGGACGCGATCGCCCTGTGCTCCGCGGCTTTCCTGGTGCTGCTCCTCTGCCGGCCGGGCAAGGTCGACGTGACGCCCGACCAGGTCGAGGCCGAGCCCGGGAAGCGCAACTACCTGGACGACCTCCGAACCGGCGTGCGGCACCTCCTCCGCGATCGACTGCTGGTCGCACTCGGTGGCGTGAGCGCGGTCTCCAACGCCCTGGGCATCGCGCTGGTCTCGGTGTTCCTGCCCGCGTACGGGGTGACCGTGTGGCACAGCAGCCTCATGGTCGGCTTCCTCATCGCCGCGGCGAGCGCGGGCAGCATCGTCGGCACGGTCCTCTACGGGTGGCGAGGCGCCGGGGTGGGCCGCCGGCGGCTCTTCGCCGGCGGGCTCCTGCTCAGCGGCGCGCCCATCTACCTGGTGGTGGCGCTCAACCCCCCGCCCGCCGTGCTGGTCCTCCTCGTGTTCCTCCTCTTCACCGGCAACGGGCCGATCAACCCCGTGCTCGCGGCGGTCAAGTACGACCGCGTGCCCGAGCGCATGCGCGGCACGGTGTTCGGCGCGTTCAACACGATCACCAGCATCGCGATGCCCCTGGGTCTGGTGTTCGGAGGCGTCCTGCTCGACGGCGTCGGCCTGACGGCGGCGACGTTGTCGGCGGGGGCCGCCTCGTTGCTGATCACGCTCTGCCCGGCGGTCTTCCCGATCTGGCGGCAGATGGCCAAGGCGCCCGAACAGGCGTCCACCGTCGGATGACCCCCGGTTCCGGCGGTCCGGTCGGCGAGGTCACTTCGCGGTGAGCGAGACGGGAAGCGAGTCGTACCCCCGGACGAGGTTGGAGAGGATCGGGTGGCCGGGGCCACCGAGGTCGATGTCGGTCACGGTCTCGCGAAGCCCCAGCAGCAGCGCCCGGAGACCTGCCCGGCCGAGGAAGGCCCCGATGCAGAAGTGCGGGCCGTAGCCGAACGCCAGGTGCTTGTTCGGGTCCCTGGAGACGTCGAACCTCGTGGGCTCGGGGAACTGCCGTTCGTCCAGGTTCGCGGCGCTGTTCCACAACGCGACCACGTCGCCCGCCGCGATCACGTGCTCGCCGAGGGGGACGTCCACCAGGGCCCGCCTGCCGAAGTGCATGCCGGGAGTCGTCCAGCGCAGCGCCTCCTCCACGGCGCTGTCCACGCCGACATCGCCGTCCCGCAACGACTTCCACTGGTCGGGGTGCTCCCCGAGCGCCGCCACGGTGCCGGTCGCCGCGACCCGGCTGGACTCCTCACCGCCCAGGATCAGGCTGTAGCAGTTCAACACCACCTCGTCGTCGCCCAGCCTGGTGCCGCCGACCAGGCCGTTGGCCAGCGCGCTGATCACGTCGTCACCCGGCTTGCGGCGCCGCTCGTCGGCGAGGTCGGCGAAGTACAGCAGGATCTCGTTGCGCGCCACCAGGGCCCGCTCGTGCGACTGCTCGTCGCTGTCGAAGCTCAGCGTCAGCTTGTTCCACCCCTGGAGGGAGGACCGGTCGGCCTCCGGCACGTCCATGAGCTCGCAGATCGTCTCGAGCGGGATCTTCTCGGAAACCCCGGCGGCGAAGTCGAACTCGCCGATCCCGGCGACCTCGGCGAGCAGCCGCGCCGTGCGCACCCGCACCCGCTCGGCGGCGTGCGCCATCGCCCGCGGGGAGAACGACTTCAGCATGAGGTTCCGGATTTCGCGGTGCCGGGCGCCGTCGGTGACGGCCAGCATCTTCCCGGCGGCCGAGTCGCCGCCGCGGAGCAGCGTCGAGAGGACGTTCCCGCGCTCGGAGGTGAACCGCTCGCTGTCGCGGTACACCGCCAGGACGTCCTCGTAGCGGAACAACGACCAGAACCCCGGCCCCTCCGACGTCGCCTCCTGCCAGTGGACCGGGCTTTCCGTCCGGAACACCCTCCACAGCTCGAAGAAGTCGTGGTCGACGAAGGTCCGCGGGGCGGTGAGATCGATCTCGTGCGGTCGCACGTGTGGTTCCTTCCGTTGAGGTTCCGTGACGCCGGAACGAGGGCGTTCGAGGCGACCGGCGGAGGACGGGGTGCCTTCCCCCGCTCCGCCGGTCGTCCCCGTGGGACACCGTCAGCCGATCTCGACCCTGATCCGCCGCGCGGCCGCGTCCGCCCGGTCCGCCGCGGCAGCGGCCGTGTCGCCGGTCGCGATGGCGTACCCGAGCCGATCCCGGAACGAATGGGTGATCACCACCGGGTCGCCCGGGCGGGCGCTCGCGTGGACCGCGCGCACGCCCGGCATCCGTTCCGCCTCACCGAGTCCGCTCACCCCGGCGACGACGCCCGCCCGGGGCGCCAGGACGAACCGGATGGACGCCCGGGCCCCGGGCGCGGGCCGGGTGACCGGATCCGCGCCCACCGCTCGCCGGACCGTCCGGTCCACGAGGTCCACCCCGCTCGCCGCGAGCACCAGGTCCGGGATCATCCCGCCGGCCAGCCGCGGGTTGACCTCGATCAACGAGGCACCCGAGGTCGTCAGCCGCACCTCGACGTGGATCGGTCCCCAGCCCAGGTCCAGCGCCTCGGCCGAGGCTTCCGCCACCCGGACCAGTTCCGCCTCGTCCGGCGCGCTGACGTCCGCGGGGAAGTCGTGCCCGGTCTCGACGAAGTGCGGCGCGGCGCCGAGGTACTTGCGGGTCACCCCCACCGCCTTGCCGTCGAACACCTCGACCGAGTACTCGTCGCCGTCGACGTACTCCTCCACGAGCACCTCGGTGTCGAGTGTCGATCCCCGGTGGCACGCGGCGGTGAACCCCGCCACGACCTCGGGTCGATCGCGGCACAGGCGCACACCGAGCGATCCGGACTCCCGCGGTGGTTTGACGACGACGGGGAAGCCCAGTGCGCGCGCGGCCCGGACGGCGTCCGAGGCGGTCCGGGCGACGTGCCAGCGCGGTGCCGGTACGCCGGCCGCGGCGAGCACCGCGCGCTGGCGGACCTTGTCCCGGCACGCCGCGACGGCGTCCGGTGACGGGCCCGGCAACCCGAGTGCCCGCCCGGCGGCCGCGGCGACCGCCACGCCGTACTCCGAACTCGACCAGATGCCCTCGATCCGACCGGGCAGGTCCGCGCAGTGGCGGAGCACCGCGCCGAGGTCACCCGTGTCGACGGGGGACACGTCCACCCCGTCGACCGCGGTGAACGCGTAGCGGTGCGGATCACGGGCGAGCACCAGCGGGCGCAACCCCAGGTCGGAGGCGACCCGGCAGAACCGCCTGCCGGAGCCGGTGGTGTTGCTCTCCACGAAGACGAACCAGGACACAGCGACGTCCGCCTTCACACCGGTTGCCCTTCCCGATCGGCCGCGTCCAGCTCCAGGCCGACGCGGCGAGCCAGTTCCGCCCGCGACCGCGCGATCCGCGCGCGCTGATCGCGCAGTCGACCGGAGTGGTCCGCGTACTCGGCGACCGCCACCCGGAACTGCTCCTCGAACCCGCCCGGTCCGCCGCCGTGCCGGGTCTTCGAGGCCACGGCGGCCAAGCCGTCCGCGGGGATCGGTGTGCCCGTTCCGCCGGGCCAGGCCAGGGACTCCGGGCGGGACAACCCCTTCGCCTCCGCGTCGCGCATCGCGCTGCCCACGAGGTGGTGCGCGGTGCGGAACGGGACGCCCCGGCGGACGAGGTCGTTGGCCACCGCCGTCGCGTCGGTGAACCCCGCCACCGCGCGGGACATCATGCGGTCGGGCACCGGTCGCGAACCGCTCACCAGCACCTGGCACAGCAGGACCGAGTCCGCTATCGCCGAGAGTCCCGGCCACGCGGCGTCGACCGCCGCGGTGCCCACCTCGATGGAGTTGGTGAACGGCGTGGACTTCATCATCGACGCGGCGCCGGTCCACGCCCCGATCGCGGCTCCGGCCTTCGCCTTGACGTGTTCCAGCAGGAAGGCGTTGCGCTTCTGCGGCATCGCGGAACTGCTGCCGACCAGCTCGTCGGGAAAGGCGATCAGGCCGAACTCGGAGGTGCTCCAGAGCTGGAGGTCGGTGGCCAACCTGCTGAGCACCACACCGAGTCCCGCCACGGCCGCGAGCACCTGGAGCAGCACGTCCCGGCTCGCGACGGCGTCCGTCGCGTGCACCGGCCCGGTCGAGAACCCCAGCAGCGCGGCGGTGATCTCCGGGTCGACGGGCAGGTCGGTACCCGCGACGGCACCCGCGCCGAGCGGGCACCGCGACAACCCCGTCGCGGCGGCCTCCGCGGTCCGCAGTGCCCGGCCGGCGGCGAACGCCACCCCCACCAGGTAGTGCCCGTAGGTGACCGGCACCGCGGGCTGGAAGTGCGTGTAGGCGGGCATGACGACGTCGCGGTGGGCCCTGGCCCTGTTCAGCAGCACCGCGATCAGCCGCAGCGCCTCCTGGGAGAAGGCCAGCAGCCACGCGCGCAGGCGCAGCGCCGTCGTCGTCGCCTGGAGGTCGTTGCGCGACCGACCGGTGTGCAGCCGCCCGCCCACGTCGTCGCCGAGGCGCTCGACGAGCAGCTGCTCGTACCGGAGGTAGATGCCGCGCGGGGCGTCCGCCGCGGTGAGCTCCCGGAAGCCGGACGCGCGCAGTTCGCCGATGGTGCGCAACAAGGCCCGCCCCGCTGCCGCGGGCAGGAGGCCGGTGTCCATCAACATGAGCAGGTGCGCCTGGTCCACCTCGGACATCAGCGTCAGTTCCGCGACGCGCCCCGCCGGGTCCACCGGCCCGTAGACCACCCGCCGGGTGCGAACGCCCAGCGTCGCGGTCAAGCGCCCGGTGTCGTGACCGGCCCCGCTCACCGGGCACCCGCGACCTGGGCCAGTTCGCGCCGTCCCCAGAGCATGGAGGACCACCGGTCGTCCACGTTCCCCGGATCGTCCACGAGGCGCGGCGCGGTCGGCAGCACGTCGAGCCAGTGGCCCTGCTCGCGCAACCACCGGTCGGAGTACACGGTGTCCTGGTACCGGTGACCGTCGTCGGGGAAGATCACGACGGTCACGGAGTCCGGGTTGGTGTCGGCGAAGCGCTTGGCCGCGAGGTACGCCGCGCCGCTCGTCGGCCCCGCGAAAACCCCGCGCCACGCGCAGAGGTCCCGCGTGCTGCGGAACGCCTCCGCGGCGGGGACCCAGTGCACCTCGTCGTACGCGTCGTGGCGCACGTTGGCGGGGTGGATGCTGCTGCCCAGGCCGCGCAGCACCCGACGCCCGTCCGGCAGTCCGAAGAGGACACTCCCGTGGGTGTCGACGCCGATCAGCCGCACGTCGTCACCGCGCTCGCGCAGCGCCGTCGTGATGCCGCCGGTCGACCCGCCCGAGCCGACCGCGCCGACCACGCAGTCCACCCGTCCCAGGGTCGCCGACAACAACTCGGCCACGGGCCGGTAGGCGAGCGGGTTGTCCGGGTTGTCGTACTGCCCCGGCACGAAGCAGCCCGGCAGGGCCTCCCGGTGCCGCTCGACCCGGGCGAGCCGGGCCCCCTGGATACCACCGGGCGCGTCGAAGTCGTCCACGATGTCGACGACCGCGCCCATGAGCCCGAGCCGGTCGCGGAGCCGGTGGTCGATCGCGGGGTCGCCGACCACGACGAGGGGGTGCCCCCGCAGCCGGCACGCCATGGCCAGTCCCAGCGCGAAGGTGCCCGACGACGTCTCCACCACCGTGGCACCCGGCGGTAACCGCCCGTCGAGGCGGGCGCGGTCCAGCATGAACCGCGCCGGCATGAGCTTCATGAGGCTGAACACGGCCGCGTACAGGTTGCTTTCGAGGCGGACGATCCTGGGCGTTTCCGCCGCTTCGAGGATGGAGGGGAAGGCCTGCGTGGTCACCGGTCACCTTTCGGTCGAGAACTGCCAGGTCTGTTCGACGCCCGCCGCCAGCAGCAGTTCCTCCGACAGGGCGATGCGCCGTGCCAGGTCGGGGTCGAGGCCGTCGAAGATCAGACCCGCGATGTCGCCGCTGTGCGCGGTCTGGACGCCACTCGCGCCGCACCGGCGGGCGATGCGGAGGATCCGGTCGAAACCGGTGATCGGCAGGTGCGGCAGGTTCATCATCGCGCTCTCCGTCGCCACCTGGCCGAGCAACGTGACGTCGCGTTCGCGCAACGCGAGGCGGAGTCCTCTCCGCAGGTGCGAGAACATCTCCACCTCCCTGCGGCCGTACGCCGCCGGGGGAAGGGCGAGGGTGTCCACCCCCCTGCCGTCGACGCTGGTCCCGAAGCCCAGCACGGTGATCGCGGGCAACGGCGCGTCGAACTGCTCCAGGACGATGCCGCGCCGTTGCGCGAACAGGACCGGGAGACCGTCGAACATCAGGGAGTCCGACGCGGTCTCGGCCTGCACGGCGAGCCTGGCCACCTCGGGTGGGGTCAACTCGTCGCCGATCGCGTTCTGCACCGCGCGGATGGCGGCCACCACGTCGCTCGTGGACGAGCCGAAACCCCGGGCCGGCGGCACCTGGTTGCCCAGGCGCAGCACACCGCCCCACCGGCGCCGGTCGAGCGCGGCGAGGGTCGCGACGGCCGCCCGGCGGGCCTTGTGCTTCCACGGCGGCACCACCGTCACCTCGTCGCCGCCGCCGACCGAGTACGTGGCGGTGACCGAGTACAGGTCGCACGGCAGCGTGACGAGACCCCGGTGGACCTCGCCGCGTTCCTCGAACGCCCCCTGGAGGATTTCCCCGTGGTGCACGCCGACCGACGCCCGGCCGTGCCCGACGACCGGGTCGTCGGGCACGGCGGCCGCGGTGTGGCGCGCGGCGGTGCGCTCGGTCACCGCGCCTCCAAGCGGTCGCGGACGATCCCGCCGATGGTCCGGAGTTCGGCGCTGCCCGACATCTCCCAGTGGCGGCAGGGGATGTCGTGCACCAGCAGTCGGCCGCCGACGTGGTCGAGCCACCGCTCCGGTGACGCCGAGGCGTCGGTCCGACCGGCGGTCGCGGCGAAGAAGAGGACGTCGCCGTCGAACACCCCGGGCCGGTGGCCGCGCAGGAGTTGCAGGTGGTTCCCGACGGTGCCGACCAGGGCGGCCACCTCCCGGTCGGCGAACGTCGCCAGCACCGCGTTCTCCTTGGCGCGTCGCACGACCAGGTCCAGTGGCGGATTCCGGTCGGTGCCCGGGTCGCCTGCTCCCTCGCCGAGCAGCACGGCCAGCACGTCCTGCCGCGTCGGCAGGCCCTTGTCGAGGTCGGGGCCGGGCGGGTAGGAGTCCATCAGCGCGAGCAGACCCACCTCCTCGTCCTTCTCCCTCAGCCGCACCGCCATCGCGTGCGCCACCAGGCCGCCGAACGACCACCCGAGCAGGTGCACCGGTCCGGTCGGCTGGACGGTGCGCAACTGCTCCAGGTAGTGGTCGGCCATCTCCTCGAGGGAAGCGGGCAGCCACTCCGGCTCGGTGAGACCCCGGGTCTGGATGCCGAACAGCGGGGTGTCCGCGTCCAGCCCGCGCAGGAGCCCGGCGTAGGCCCACCCGAGCCCCGATCCGGGGTGCACGCAGAAGAGCGGCGCGCGGGTCCCTCCCGGCCGCAGCGGCAGCACCACCTCGAGCGCCTGCCTGTCGTCCCTGGCCACGCTGTTCGCCAACAGGGCCGGAGTCGGAGCCTGGAACAGCGTTCGGATGCCCACGTCCGCGTCGAGCACCGACCGGATCCGCCCCACCATCTTCGCCGCGATCAGCGAGTGCCCGCCCAGCTCGAAGAAGTTGTCGTCCGGACCGACGGCGTCGAGGCCGAGCGCCTCGGCGAACACCTCGCACAGCACCTGTTCCCGCGGCGACCGGGGCGAGCCCGCGCCCGAGCGACGCGTGGAGGTGACCGCGCTCAGCGCCTTGCGGTCGACCTTCCCACTGGTGTTGAGCGGCAGGCGGTCCACCAGCACCAGGTCGCGCGGGACCATGTAGTCCGGCACGGAGGTGGCGAGGTAGCGCCGCACCTCGGCGACGTCGAGCCCGCTCCGCGCCGGCACCACGTGGCCGACGAGGTGCTTGCCGCTCGCCCCGCCGTCGAACGCCGTGACGACGGCCTGGCTGACGAGCGGGTGCCGGGCGATGGCCGACTCGACCTCGCCCAGTTCGACGCGGAACCCGCGGATCTTGACCTGGCCGTCCGCCCGGCCGATGAACTCCATGTCGCGGTTCGCGTTCCACCGGACCAGGTCGCCGGTCCGGTAGAGCCGGTCGCCACGCCCGCCGAAGGGGTCGGCGACGAACCGCGCCGCGGTTTCGCCCGGCCGGTTGAGGTAACCGCGCGCGACGTGTGATCCACCGACGTAGAGTTCGCCGACGCCACCCGGTGGCACCGGCGCGAACCGGTGGTCCAGCACGTACATCGTCGTGTTGGCCATCGGGACGCCCAGCGACAACGACGGGGCCTGCCGCCGGTCCGGTCCGAACCTCTCGTAGCTGGCGAACACCGTGGTCTCGGTGGGTCCGTAACCGTGCACCAGCAGGGTGTTCGGGCACTGGTCCAGGACTCGTTGCACCGCGGTCGGAGAGCCGACGTCCCCACTGGTCCACAGTTCCGCCAACCCCGCGAGCGGCTCGACGCACTCCTCCGCCATCAGGTTGAACAGCCCGGTGGTGAGGTAGGCCGCGGTGACGTGGTGCTTCGTGATGGTGTCGCCCAGCGCGCGGGGGTCGACCGGCCCGGCCGGGGCGAGCACCAGTTGCCCCCCGGACAGGAGGGTCACCCACACCTCGTAGACCGAGGCGTCGAACGAGTTCGCGGAGTGCACCAGCACCCGGCGACCCCGGTCCGGGTCCCAACAGCGGTCCCGGGCGAAGGCCACCACGTTGTCGTGGGTGACGGCGACCCCCTTGGGGCTGCCGCTCGAACCCGAGGTGTACATCGCGTAGGCCAGGGCCGCTCCCGGCACCGCGACGCCGAGGGGCGTCCCCGGGTACCCGGACAGGTCCACACCGTCGACGACCACGACGGTCCGGCCGTCGAACCGGTGCGCCGACTCTCCCGCGCGGTCGACCAGGACGACCTCGGCACGCGTGTCCTCCAGGATCTCCCGCACCCTGCTCTCCGGAGTTCCCGGCGTGATCGGCACGTAGGCGCCACCCGCCTTCATGATCGCCAGCATCGCCACGACGACGTGGGGCGAGCGGTCCATCACCACGGCGACCAGGTCGCCCGGCGCCACACCGAGGTCGCGCAGGTGCCGGGCGAGGCCGTTGGCCCTGTGGTCCAACTCCGCGTAGGTGAACGCGACGCCGTCGGCCCCGATCGCGGGAGCCCCGGGAGCGCGCCGCGCCTGTTCCTCGAACTCGGCGTGCACGGTTCCGGTCGGACCGAGGTCCAGCGAGGTGTCGTTGTACCGGTGGAGGATCCGGTCGCGCTCCTCGGCCGAGAACAGGTCGATCGAGCTGATCCGCGCGCCGGGGTCGTCGGCGACCGAGGCGAGCAGCCTGCCGAGCCGCGCGGCCAGCCCCTCCACCGTCGAACGGGCGAACAGGTCGACCGAGTAGTCGATCCGGCCGCGCAACCCCGCCGGCCGCCCCTGTTCGTCCCGGTGCGCCTGGAACCCCAGGGTGAGGTCGAACCGCGAGTGGCCCGGTTCGACGTCCACGTCGTACGGCTCGGCGCCCGGCAGCCCGATCGTCGTCGTGGGGTCGCCGTCCACCTCGAGCATGACCTGGAACAACGGGTGGCCGGAGGTGGATCGAGCCGGGTTCATCGCCTCGACCAGTCGGTCGAAGGGCAACTCCGCGTTGCTGTAGGCGGTCAGGTCGACGTGCCTGACCCGATCGACCAGTTCGCCGAAGGTCGGGTCGCCCGAGAGGTCGACGCGCAACACCAGGGTGTTGACGAAGAACCCCACCAGGTCGTCCAGCACGACGTCGTCACGGCCCGCGATGGTCGTGCCGACCACCACGTCCGTGCCGCAGCCGAGTCGGGTCAACAGCGCGGCCAACCCCGCGTGCACGACCATGAAGAGGGTCGCCCTGTGCTCGTTCGCCAGCGCGGCCAGCCGGGAGTGCAGCCGGGCGTCCAGGTCGAGGTGCACGGAGCCCTCGACCCCGCTCGGCACCGCCGGACGCGGTCGGTCGGCGGGCGGACCCACCTCGGCGGGCGCACCCGCCAGCGCGCGCATCCAGTGGGCGAGCCGTTGGGACAGCACGCTGTCCGGGTCGGTCTCGTCGCCCAGGAGCCCGCGCTGCCACAGGGTGTAGTCGCGGTACTGCACCGGCAGGGGCGGCCACTCCGGCTCCCTCCCGGCGACCCTGGCCCCGTAGGCGGTCGCGAGGTCGCGGGTCAGCGGGCCGAGCGACCAGGCGTCGCCGGCGATGTGGTGCAGGACGACGACGAGGACGTGCCCACGCGCTCCCTCGGAGAACAGCCGGGCGCGCAGCAGCGGTCCCGACTCCAGGTCGAACGGCTCCGCGGCGAGGGCGCGCAGGGCGTCCTGCACCGAGGCGGGCTGTTCGTGCCGGAAGTCGACCACGGCCGCGTCCGGGTCCGGCACCTCCTGGAACGGGGTGCCGTCGTGCGTGCTGAACACCGTGCGCAGGACCTCGTGCCGGGAGACGACGTCCCGGAAGGCCGCGCGCAGCGCTCGCGGGTCGGTGTCGGGTGGAAGGCGCCACGCCATCCGGATGTCGAACGGGATCCCGGTGTCGTCCATCTGGTCGAGGAACCACAGGCGCTGCTGCGCGTAGGAGAGCGGCAACCGGCCGCCTTCGAGACCGCGTGATGCCACGGGTCAGCGCTCCATCTGGTCGATCAGGCTCCTGGGGCGCATGTCCTCCCAGTGCGTGGACACGTACTCGAGGCAGTTGTCCCTGGTGTCCTCGCCGTGGACCGTGGTCCAGCCCGCGGGCACCTCCAGGAACGAGGGCCACAACGAGTGCTGGTTCTCGTCGTTCACCAGCACGACGTATCGGCCGTCCTCGTCCTCGAACGGGTTCGTGGTCATCGCTTCTCCTCTGCTCGTCGTGCTCGTGTCCGTCCGACGGGCCGATCAGGCCGGGTCGCGGAAGAGGTCTTCCAGTTCGGTGATCTCGTCCTGGTCCAACCGCACCAACTCCAGGTCCGACGGGGTGTGTCCGCCGACGTGGTGCAGGTCGACCTGGTCGATCAGGGCGACGAGCGCCCGACGGGTGCCCTCCGCGATCGCGCGGACGTCCGATTCGGCCAGTACCGAGGCGGGCCACAGGAGTTCGAACCTCAGCCGCGGTCCGTCGGGACCGTCCACGGCGAGGGCCTCGACCTCCAGCACGTGCCGCAGGGCCATCGCCGGGTCGGGGCCGTTGCCGGGTACGACCCGGTCCCACTCGGCGGTCCAGTCCCCGGACGCGCCGGCACCGAACCTCCCGAGGTAGTTGAACCCGACCTGGGGGGTGGGCGCGTCGGCCAGCGGTCCGGCCGACTCGGCGTTGAGGTACCGCAGCAGGCCGTAGCCGATGCCGTTGTCGGGGGCTTCCCGCAGCAGCTCCTTCACCTGCTTCACCGCCGTCCCCAACGAGGGCACCTCCGCCTCCCCCCAGCCCAGGTCGCCGACGTCCAGGCGGACCGGGTACTCGGCGGTGAACCAGCCCACCGTTCGGGACAGGTCGGGGCCGTCCGCGACGAACTCCCGGCCGTGGCCCTCCAGGTCGACCAGCAGAGCCGTGCCGGAGCCGCCCCGCCACCGCACGCTCGCCGCCAGGAACGCGGTCAGCAGCACGTCCTCGGTGCTCGCGTAGAACGCCGCGGGAACGTCGGTCAACAACGCTCGGGTCTGCGCGACGGACAGGTGGAAGTCGAGCGACCGGAGCGAGGCCACCACGTCGCGAGCGGGGTCCAGGGTCGACTCCGGGGCGAGCGGTGCCGGCGGGGTGAGCACGTCGCGCCAGCGCGCCAGCTCCGCCACCCGCTCCGGTCGGGACGCCTCGGCCACCAACCTCTCCGCCCAGCCGCGGAACGACGTGGGCACGGGTTCCAGTTCGGGTCGCCTCCCCGCGGCGACCTCCTGCCACGCCGCCGCCAGGTCGCCGAGCACGACGCGCCAGGACACCCCGTCCACGACCAGGTGGTGCGCCATGAGCAGCAGGTGCCCCGGCCCGTCCTCCGCGCGGAACCAGACGGCGCGCACCATCCGTCCCGACACCGGGTCCAACGCCGCCTGGGCCCTCGGACCGTGCTCCTGGAGCGCGGCGTCGAGCGACTCCTCCCGCGCCATGTCGACGGTGTCGAGCACCGCGTCCCAGGCGATGTCCACTCGCGGGTCGACCACGAGTTCCCGCGCCACCCCCTCCTCGTCGCGAACCAGCCGCGCCCGCAGGAGGTCGTGCCGTTCGAACAGGGCGGTCAGCACCGCGCGCAGGCCCGCCTCGTCGAGCCGCGCGGGCGTGCGCACCACGACGGCCTGGTTGTAGGTGTCCGTCGGACCGCGCTGCTCGCCGAGCCACCTCGCCGCGGGGGTGAGCGGCACCACGCCGGAACCGTTCTCGGCCTCCGCCCGGACGGTCGTCGCCAGCCGCACCGCCCGTCCCGCGAGGTCCGCCACGGTGCTCGAGGCGTAGACGTCCCGCACCGTGATGCCCAGTCCCACCCGTCGCGCCCGGCTCACCAGCTGCATCGACACGATGCTGTCGCCGCCCAGCTTGAAGAAGTTGTCGCCCGCGCCGACCAGCGGCACGTCGAGGATCTCCGCGAAGAGGTCGCACAACGCGGACTGGGCGGGAGTGGTGGGCGGCACGATCGTCGCGGTGTCCGGCACGGCCGTCGCGATCAGGGCCTTGCGGTCGATCTTCCCCGCCGCGGTGAGCGGGAGTGCGGTGTGGGCGGTCCACCGTCGCGGCACCATGTAGTCGGGCAGCAGTCCCGCCACGTGGTCGGCGAGGACGTCGTCCAGCGCCCCGTCGGCCCCCGCCCGGTCCTCCACGACGTGCGCGGAGAGGTGCTTGCGACCGTTCGCGTCGGCGACCGCGACGACCACGGCCTCGCTGACCCTCGGGTGGGTCAGCAGGCGGGCCTCGATCTCGCCCAGCTCGATCCGGTAGCCGCGGATCTTGACCTGGTCGTCCAGCCGGCCGAGGAAGTCCAGCGCGCCATCCGGGCGGAAGCGCGCCAGGTCACCGGTCCGGTACATCCGGGTCCCGGCCGGCCCGTGCGGATCGGCCACGAACCGGCTCGCCGTCAGCGTGCTCCGGTTGAGGTATCCGCGCGCCACGCCCGCTCCCGCGATGTAGAGCTCGCCGGTCACGTTCACCGGCACCGGCTGGAGGAAGCGGTCCAGCACGTACATCCGGGTGTTGGCGATCGGCGTGCCGATCGGCACCGGGCTGTCGGGGTCGAAGTCCGCGCCGATCTCGTGTGCGGAGCAGCCGACGACGGTCTCGGTCGGCCCGTACTCGTCGATGACGCGGGCGTCGGGCGCGATCCGCCGCCAGGCGGCCACCGTCTCGGGCCGCACCTCGTCCGCGCCCACGACGTAGGTCCGCACGGAGTCCAGCCGGGTTCCCTCGGGCAACTTGGCCCGGAGGGCGTCCAGGTGCCCCGGTGTGATCTTGAGCAGGCTGAAGTCGACCCGGTCGACCAGGAGCGACGCCAGCGCGTCGAGGTGGTCGTCCTGCGGGATCAGCACGACGTCCTCGCCGGCGAGCAGGGGCAGGAAGAAGTTCGGGATCGACAGGTCGAAGCCGATCGACCCGAGAGCGACCGCGCCCGCCGAACCCGGCGTGTCGCGGCCGACGACGCCGAACCAGTCCCCGGCCCACGACAGGTAGTTGGCGAGGCCGTCGTGCGAGACGAGCACACCCTTGGGCCGCCCGGTCGAGCCGGACGTGAACATCGCGTACACGAGGTTCGCCCCGGTCGGCGCCTCCGGAGGTCCCGACGCGCCGGACTGCTCGATGGCGGGCCAGTCGGTGTCGACGTGCACCACCGGACCGGAGAAGTCGGCGGGCAGCGCGCCGGTCAGGTGGTGTTGCGCGACGACGATCCGCGCGCCCGTGTCGGACAGCATGAACGCGGTCCGCTCGGCCGGGTTCGTCGGGTCGAGAGGCACGTACGCCGCGCCGGCCTTGAGGATTCCCAGGATGCCGACGAACATCTCCGGGCTGTGCTCCACGCAGATGCCCACGAACGCCTCGCGCCGCACGCCGAGCCCGGCCAGGTGCGCGGCGAGCTTGTCGGACCGCGCGTCGAGTTCCGCGTAGGTCAGGGCGTTCGCGTGGCGCGCCGCGTACCGGACGGCGATCCGCTCCGGGGTGCGGGCCGCCTGCGCCCGGAAGGCGTCCACGAACGTCCGCTCGGGGTAGGCGACCGCCGTGTCGTTCCACTCCTCGAGGATCCGGTGGCGCTCCGCCCGGTCGAGGACGTCGATCGCGCCCACCCGCACGTCGGTGTCGGCGGTGATCGCCGTGAGCACCCGGACCAACCGGCCGAGCACGGCCCGCACGGTCTCGAGGTCGAACAGGTCGGTCGAGTACTCCACCACGCATTCCAGCGCCGCGGCCGTGCCGTCCCGGTCCACCCGCTCCATGAACGCGAAGGCGAGGTCGACCTTCGCCGCCGGCGCCGAGACGGGGTGGTGCACCACGTCCGAACCGGAGAGCGCGAGCTCCCAGCCGTACTGGTGGTGCAGTTCCAGCAGGACCTGGAACAGCGGGTTGCGGCCCGCCGAGCGTTCGGGGTCGACCAGGTCGACCACCCGGCCGAACGGCACGTCCTGGTGGGCGAACGCGGCGAGGTCGGCATCGCGGACCCGCTCGAGCAGTTCGGCCGCGGTGGGGTTGCCGGACAGGTCCGTCCGCAGGGCGACCGTGTTCATGAACAGGCCGACCACGTCGTCGAATCGCTCGCCCGGCCTGCCCGCGGTCGAGGTGCCGATCACGACGTCGGAATGCCCGCCCAAGCGGGCCAGCAGCAGGGCCAGACCGGCGTGGAGGACCATGAACACGCTCGAGTGGTGGGTCCTGGCCGCCGCGCGCAGGGCGTGGTGCAGGTCGGGAGGGAGCACCAGCTGGGTCTGCGCGCCGCGGAAGCTCGTCTCGGCCGGACGCGGTCGGTCGGTCGGGAGGTCCGACTGCTCGGGCGCGCCCGCCAGCGTCGGACCCCAGAAGGCGAGTTGTCGGGACAGGACGCTGTCCGGATCGCTCTCGTCACCGAGTCCCTCGTGCTGCCACGACGCGAAGTCGGCGTACTGCGCCCGGAGCTCCGGGCGTTCGGGGCGGTCACCGGTGATCAGCGCGCCGTACGCCTCGCCGAGGTCCCGGATCAGCCTTCCCAGCGACCAGCCGTCACCCGCGATGTGGTGCAGGACCAGCAGCAGCACGAAGTCGTCCGGCGAGGTGCGGAACACGTGGACGCGCAGGGGCAGGTCCGCCCGCAGGTCGAACCGCCGGGCGACCGCCTCGGCCGTCGCCTCGGCCAGGTCGGCCTCGGCGAGGTCGCTCACCTCGGGAACGACGAGCCCGGCCTCGGGGGGCTGGATCCGTTGGACCGGGATGCCGCCGGCGTCGTCAAACCGGGTGCGGAGGCTCTCGTGGCGGTCGACCACGTGGTCGACGGCACCCGCGAGCACGTGGAGGTCGAGCACGCCCGTGCCGCGGAACGCCACCGGCATGTTGTAGGCCGACCCGGAGTCGTCAAGCTGGTCGAGGAACCACAGCTGTCGTTGGGCGTGCGAGGTCACGACGTCCTCCTTGGGCCCGTCGTGGGAGCTCGGCTCCCCGTCGCCGCCGCTCGTCGCCGCGGTCAACCGGGCGGCGAGCGCCGCCGGGCTGCGCTCCTCGAAGACGTCGCGCACCGTCAAGGTCACGCCGAAGACGTCGCGGATGCGCGCGATGAGGCGAACCGCCATCAGGGAGTGCGCGCCCAGCGCGAAGAAGTCGTCGTTCGCCCCGACCGCGGTCGCACCGAGCAGGTCCGCCATGAGGTTGCCGACGATCTCCGCGTGCGCCGAGCCCGGCGGGCTCGCGGGGACGGGGCTCCCGGTCGCCGGCTTCGGCAGCGCCGCGCGGTCGACCTTGCCGTTGATCGTCAACGGGATCTCGGAGATCTCCACGACGGCGGAGGGGAGCAGGTACTCCGGCAACACCTCGGACAGCTGCGCGCGCAGGGAGGCGACGACCGCGGGGCCGCCCGGGGTCGGGACCACGTAGGCGACCAGCCGCCGCTCACCCGGTTCGTCCTCCCGCACGACCACGACGGCCTGCGCGACGCCGGGACGACCGGCCAGCACCGCCTCGACCTCGCTGGGCTCCACGCGGAACCCGCGGATCTTCACCTGCCCGTCGGCGCGGCCCTCGAACCGCAGTTGCCCGTCGACGCCTCGGAGCGCGCGGTCCCCGCTGCGGTACATCACCGCTCCCGGACGCCCGGAGGGATCGGCGACGAACCGCGTCGCGGTCAGGTCGGGACGGTTGAGGTAGCCGCGGGCGACACCGGCGCCCGAGATGTAGACCTCGCCGACGACGCCGTCGGGCACCGGGCGCAGCAGACCGTCGAGCAGGTGGATCACGCAGTTGTCGAACGGCAGCCCGATGGGGACGCTCGTCGCCGTCGGGTCCGGCGCGCAGAGGGCGGCGGTGACCCCGACCGTCGTCTCGGTCGGGCCGTAGCCGTTGAACATCCGCCTGCCGGGAGCCCATTCCGCCACCAGTTCCGGCGTGCAGGCGTCGCCGTTGACGATGAGCGTGAGGTCGGCGGGCAGGCTCCCGGCGGGCAGGTTCGCCACGACCGCGGGCTGCAACGCCGCGTGGGTGACCTTCGAGGCCGTGACGAACTCCGCGAGTTCGCGACCCAGCGGCGGGTCGTGAGGTGCGAACACCACCGCGGCGCCGGAGAGCAGACCTCCGAAGACGTCCCACACCGACGCGTCGAAACTCGGGGAGGCCAGTTGCAGGAGACGGCTGGAGCTGTCGACGGACAGGACCTTCCGCAACGCGCCGACCAGGTTCACGACCCCGCTGTGCGGTACCGCGACGCCCTTCGGCACGCCGGTGGACCCCGAGGTGTAGACGACGTACGCCAGGTTCGACCTGACCGGTCGGGTGGCCGGCACCGCGTCCCCGTCGCGGGGAGCGCTGTCGACGGCGACGAGGTCGACACCCGAGTCCCGCAGCGCGGCGGACGGCTCGCCCGCGGTGAGCACGACCACCGGGTTCGCGTCGGCGACCATCCAGGTGATTCGCTCGGCCGGGTACCGCGAGTCGAGCACCAGGTAGGCGGACCCGGTGCGCAGCACGGCGAGCATGGCCGCGAACAGGTCGAAGGACCGGGTGACGGCGAGCCCGACGATCCGGTCCGGGCCCACCGGGTGGCGGCCGAGCACCCGGGCGATCCGCTCGGCGCGCTCGTCCAAGGCCCGGTAGGTGAGCTCGGAGCCGTCCGGCGCCACCAGCGCGACGGCGTCCGGGCGCAGGGCGACCTGCTCCGCGAAGAGGTCCACGACGGTGCGGTCGGAACCCGGCGTGGTCGGACCCGCCGCGCGCGCGGCCAGGTCCAGCACCTCGCCGGTCGGCAGCATCCTCAACCGCCCGAACGGATCGTCCGGCCGCCGCGCGAGTTCCTCGAGGAACAGCACGACCCGGTCGCGGACCCGTTCCGCGGTGTGCGGGGTGAACACGTCCGGCCGGAAGTCCACCTGGAGGTGCATCCGCTCGCCCGGCACCGCGAACAGCCCGATCGGGTAGTGCCCGCCGTCGGACACCGACACCACCGACGCCCGCAACCCCGGCACGTCGACGGGCAACGGGCCCAGCGCGAACGGGAAGTTCGCGTAGATGGTCATGGTGTCGAAGAGCGGGCCGAGCGCGCCCAGTTCGAAGATCTCGGTCAGCCCGAGGTGCTGGTGCGCGGTCATCCTGACCTGGTTGGACTGGCTCTCCCGCAGCGCCGCGTGGACGGGCCGGGCCGGGTCGAGCCGCACGCGACCCGGAACCGTGTTGATGAAGAGCCCGACCATGTCCTCGACACCGTCGAGTTCGGGCGGCCGCCCCGCGACCGACACGCCGAACACGACGTCCTGCCTGCTGGTCAGGTGGCCGACGGCCGCGGCCCACGCGCCCTGCACCACCGTGCTCTGCGTCAGGCCGTACCGGCGGCCGTAGTCCTCCAGCGAGCGGGTCAGCTCCGCGGTGAGGGTCACCTCGGTGCTCCGGGTCCAGATCGGCGCGGGGCTCGTGGTCGAGGGCGTCACGAGCGTCGGCCGGTCCAGCCCGCGCAACGCCTGCCGCCACGCCTCCTTGGCCGCGTCGTGGTCCCTCCCGGCCAGCCAGCCGAGGAAGTCCCGGAACGGCCGCACCGCGGGCAGCGCCCGGCCGGCACCCCGGTAGAAGGCGAAGAGGTCGTTCAGCAGCAGGGGAATCGACCACGCGTCGAGCAGGATGTGGTGACAGGTCAACAGGAGCCGGTGCCTGTCACCGCCGAGCCGGATCAGCGTCCACCTCAGCAGCGGGGGACGGGCGAGCCGGAACGGGCGCTTCTTGTCCGCCGCCGCGAGCCCGGCCAGTTCCACGGCCTGGTCCACCGGGTCGCGGTCGCCGAGGTCGACATCGTACCACGGCACGTCCACCTCCGCCGCGATCACCTGCACGGGTTCGCCGGACTGCTTCTGGTGGAACGCGGCGCGGAGGTTGTCGTGGCGCCGGGGCAGGGCCGCCGCCGCGGCCCTGAGCCGTGTCCTGTCGAGGTCGCCCTCCAGGTCGAGGGCGACCTGCACCACGTACACGTCCGCGGCGTCCCGGTCGAAGGTCCCGTGGAACCACAAGCCGGCCTGCATGGGGGTGAGCGGAAGGATGTCGGTGATCCGGTTGGCGCTCATTCCGAAAGTCCTTCGACGTCGCTGATGACGGAGTGGAACCGGTCGATGTCCTGCTGGGAGACCGTGACCAGGGGCACGTCGGCGGGGGAGAGGGACTCCCGGGCCGGGTGGAGGTCCCGGTCGGAGAACAGGGTGAGGGCCGAGCGCACCAGGACGCCGACCTCCCGCGGCGCGAAGTCGGGCGACTCCGGCCCGGAACGGGCGAGGGCGACCTCCAGGACCGGCCGCGGGCCGTTTCCGGCCAACGCCACGACCACCTCGAGCGCGTACCGCGCGCCCACCCGCGGAGGTTCCGCCGCGGTGTCCGGGCAGGGGCCGTGGTAGCGGAAGTGCACGACGGCCTCGGACCGGTGCACACCGCCTGCCGGGCTCCTCCGCAGTTCCTCCGCGACCCGGCGCACCGCTCGCGCGGGTGTCGTGTCCGCGGCCAGGGTGCCCGGGGCCAGGGTCATCCGGCGCAGGGTCGACATCCGACCGACCGTCCTGGCGTACGCCTCGGTCCGACCGTCCTGCTCGACGTCGACGACGGTCGGCCCCGTCCGGAGGTGCCCCTGCAAGGCCGCGGCCAGCGCGGTGAGCACGAGGACCTCGAGGTCGCAGCCCCACGCCTGGGCGCGGTCCTCCAGTGCCCCGGTCTCGGCGGCGGTGAACCGCTCCCGGACCGATCGCGTCCCCGCCGCCGCCGGGTCGGGCGGGCCACTCCCGGGCGGTGGTGCCGGTGTCCTGCCGCGCAGGGCCGTCATCCACTCCCGGTACGGCGCGGCCGGTTCGAGCTGTGGCGCCCGGCCGCGGGTCAGCGCGGTGAGCGCCGAGGAGAGGTCCTCCCGGAGGATCCGCCCGGTGCGCGCGTCGACCAGGAGCGGGTGCACCACCAGCGCCAGCGAGCCCGTCCGGTGCGGACCGCGGTCGAACCAGACCACGCGCACCGTGGACTCGGTGCCGATCCGCGCGCGTGCCTGCGCCACGTGCTCCGCGCGGGACCGGTCGTCGGCCGGGTCGACCCGGGTCACGAGCCCCCGCGCGTCGACCTCACCGGCGGCCGCGACGCGCAGGCCCCGGGAGGTCGACGCGCGCAACAACTCGTGCCGCTCCACGAGGCTTCGCACGGCCGCCACGACCACCCGTTCGTCCACACCGGACTCCAGGTCGACCTCGTGGACCGAGCCGAAGGGCTCGACGCGGTCGGTGTCCTCCGCGAGCCACGCGGTCAGGGGGAGGTGGGCGACGGTGTCGGTGCTCGTCGTCGCCCCGCGGGCGACGAGGGCCGCTGCCAGCGCCGTCGGCGTCTGCACTCGGTCCACTTCCTCGGGGGTGAGGTCCAGTCCCGCGTTCCGGCCGGCGTTGACGAGCCTCGTCAACGCCATGCTGTCACCGCCCAGCCGGTAGAAGCCGTGGCCCGGGTCGACCGCGGGCAGCCCCAGCACGTCCGCGAACAGGCGGCACAGGGCGTCCTCGACCGGCGTGCGGGGCGAGGTCGACCCGGCGGACTCCTCGGTGTCGAGCAGGGCCTTCCGGTCGACCTTGCCGTTGCCGTTGAGCGGCAGTGCCTTCAGCAGCACCACCTGGGACGGGATCATGTACCGGGGCAGCCGGTTGCGCGCCGTGTCCAAGACGGAGTCCACAAAGGACGAATGACCGGGTGAGCCGGGCAGGTCGCGGTCCGCCGGCACGACGTACGCGACCAGCCGCAGCGCCTCGGTCGAGCCGGCGGCCCGCGCGAGGACGACGGCGTCCCGGACGTCCGGCCGACTCCTCAGCACGGCGCCCACCTCGCCCGGCTCCACCCGGAAGCCGCGGATCTTGACCTGGTCGTCCGCGCGGCCGAGGAAAGCCAGGGTTCCGCCGTGGTCCAGTCGGACCAGGTCCCCGGTCCGGTACGCGCGCCCGCCGGAACCGGCGGGGTCGGCGACGAACCGCTGCGCGGTCAACGCGGGTTGGTTGAGGTAGCCGCGCGCGAGCCCCGGCCCCGAGAGGTACAGCTCGCCGCTCCCGCCCGGTTCCACCGGCGCCAGCCGCTCGTCGAGGACGTGCGCCACCAGGTCGCCCAGGGCGGAGCCGATGAGGCTGACCGACTCGTCCCGCACCACCGACCGGTCGAGCGCCAGTCCGGTGGCGAACACCGTCGCCTCGGTGGGCCCGTACATGTTGACCAGCAGCGGGCGGGCCGCCGGGCGGACGCGGTACCACTCGGCGACCCGGCGGAAGTCGAGCACCTCCCCGCAGAACACGATCGTCCGCAGCCGCAGCCGCGCGGCGAGCTCGGGGAGGTCCACGACGGCGCTCATCAGCTGGTGGAAGGCGGAGGGGGTTTGGCCGAGGACGGTGACGCCCTCCTCCACCAGCATCGCCAGGAGGTCCCGCGGGTTCCGCGTCGTGCGGTCCGGGACGAGGAGCAGGTGGCCGCCGCGCAGCAGGGTGCCCCAGAACTCCCACACCGAGAAGTCGAAGTTGTAGGCGTGGAACATCGGCACGACGTCGTGAGGTCCGATGGAGAACCAGCGTTCGCACTGCTCGAAGAGGCGGGTGAGGTTGGCGTGCGTGACGACGACCCCCTTGGGGTTGCCGGTCGACCCCGAGGTGTAGATGACGTACGCGGCCCGGTCCGCGGGCGCGCGGTCGGTGGGCGCCCCGGCGGACGCGGTCCCGCCGGCGGGCACGTCGTCCACCAGCAGGACCGGCACGTCGGTCACCGGCAGACGGTCCACTTCGGACTTCCGGGTCAGCACGAGCGCGGGTTCGGCGTCGCGGAGGATGTGCGCCAGTCGGTCGGCGGGCTGTCGCGGGTCGAGCGGCAGGTACGCGGCTCCCGACTTGAGCACGGCGAGGATCGCGACGACCTGGTCCGGTGATCGCGGCAGCGCGAGTGCGACCAACCGTTCCCCCGCGGCCGGCGCGGCGGTGAGCCTGTCGGCCAGGCGGTTCGCGGCCTCGTCGAGTTCGGCGTAGCTGAGCGTGGTCCCCTCGAAGGACACCGCGGGTGCCGCCGGCGTTCGCGCCGCCTGTGCCTCGAACAGGGTGTGCGCCTGCTGGTCGGAGGGCCGGCTGGTCAAGGATCCCACCTCTCGCCGATTCTGGACGCGGTTCACGACAACGGAACAGTAGGTGGGCCGCGGTATCGCCGGCGGAACTCGAATAGGCAGGAGACAGGCACTTGCGCGGGTCCGCCCGGACGTTCCGCGTGCCGCGTACCTGCCGTTGTTTCTGCCTTTTCGGGGTGTGTTCGACGGCTACGGTCGGATTCCACGGATCGTCCGGACCCTAGGAGAACCGCAGTGGCTTTTGAGCCGGTTGGTCGCGCCCGTCCGTTCGAGCCGAGTTCCGAGGTCGACCGGAGTGAGCGCGCTCAACGCAACGGTGGACTGCCCCAACTCGATTTCGGGCAGGGCAGCGGTGCGGGGCCGAGCACGCCGTTCATCGACTACCTCCACCTCGACGTTCTGCTCCAGTTGCAGCACCCGCGGACCGGGGAACCGGCGGAAGCCTCGTTCCTGGTGCTCGGGCAGATCCACGAACTGCTGTTCACGACGTTGTTCTCCGAAGTCGACCGCGCGCGGGACCTGCTCCTGCTGGACCGCCTGCCCGACGCCGTCCACCGCCTGCACCGCGTCGAACGCCACCTGCGGCTGCTCGAGGCCACGTGGGAACCCCTGAGCGTGATCACGCCCGACGAGTTCACGTACTTCCGCGATCAGCTCGGAGTCGCGTCGGGGGTCCAGTCCTTCACCTTCCGGCAGCTCGAATTCGTGCTCGGCAACAAATCGCGGCGGATGGCCGAGGCGCACCGGCCCGTGCCGTGGGCGTACGAACGGGTCGATCGCGCACTGCGCGCGCCGAGCGTCTACGACGCGGGCCTCCGAGTGTTGTCGAAGCACGGTCCGACATTGCCTCCGGAATGCCTCGACTACGACTACGCGGACGAATACCGGCCGCAGCAGGAAGTGGAGGACGCCTGGGCCGAGGTCTACCGGGAACCGGACCGGTACCGGTCGCTGCACGTCCTGGCCGAGGCGCTCGTGGACGTCAGCTTCCGCTACACCTGCTGGCACGACCGCCACGTGCTCACCGTCGAGCGGTTGATGGGTTCCAAGCCGGGCAGCGGTGGTTCCGACGGGGTGCGTTGGCTCCGCTCGGGCCCGCGGCCCCGGTACTTCCCCGAGCTCTGGTCGGCCCGCTCCGCCCTCTGATCCCTCCCCGCTCGTGAAACGAGATGTCGGTGTCCTCAGAACCGCTCGTCTACCGCACCTTCGACCAGCGCGAACTGGATCGCGAGTACTCGCCGAGTTCGCGGGTCGAGGACCTCCCGGCACTCCTGCGCGACTACGCCGAGGCCAGCGCCGCCGTGCGCGAGGCACTCGAGGTGCGCACCGACCTGGCCTACGGCCCGGGCGCGGCGGAGCGGCTGGACTTCTTCCCCTCCACCGAACCCGGCGCGCCGCTCCAGGTGTTCGTGCACGGCGGTTACTGGCAGGAACTCGGCAAGGACTCCGCGGCGTTCGCGGCCGAGGGGTTCGTCGCGGCCGGCGCCGCGTTCGCGGCGGTCGGCTACGGGCTGGCTCCCGAACACCACCTGGACACGATCGTCGACCAGGTCCGGCGCGCCCTGTGGTGGCTCGTCGGCCACGCCGAGGAGCTGGGCGTGGATCCGCGTCGGGTCCACGTGAGCGGTCACTGCGCCGGCGCCCAGCTGGTCGCGATGGCACTGCTGCGGCCCGCTCCGCCCGGAAAGCCCGAACCGGCCGACGTCTTCGCGGGCGCGACGTTGCTCAGCGGGGTGTACGACCTGCTGCCCGTTCGCCGGTCCTACGTCAACGACGCGCTCGGCCTGGACGACGACGCCGCGGTGCGCAACAGCCCGATCCGGTTGCTGGGCAACAGGTTGCCGCCTCTCGTCGTCGCCAGGGGAGGAGTGGAGACCAGCGAGTTCGCGAGGCAGCACGACGACTTCGCCCGGGCGGCCGTCGGCCGCTCGCCGCGGGTGAAACAGCTCGTGATCGACCACCGGAACCACTTCGACCTGCCGTTCGACCTGGCCGACCCGGCCACTGCGCTCGGCCGGGTGGTCCTGGGTGAAATGAGGCTCGTGAGGCCCGCCTCGGAGCCGGAGAACTCCCCCACGTTCGCCTAGATCACTGGAGTTGCTCGGACATGACGGACAAGCGGATCAAGAACGTAGTCGTGCTCGGCGGCGGTACCGCCGGCTGGATGGCCGCTTCCTACCTGGGCAAGGCGCTCGGGCCGGCGGTGACCATCACCGTGCTGGAAGCGCCTTCGATACCGAAGATCGGCGTCGGCGAGGCGACCGTGCCCAACCTGCACAAGACGTTCTTCGACTTCCTCGGCATCGCCGAGGAGGAGTGGATGCGTGAGTGCAACGCCAGCTTCAAGATGGGCATCAAGTTCCTCAACTGGCGCACGCCCGGCGTCGGCGAGGCGACCGGCAGGCCCTACCGGGGCACGACCGACCACTTCTACCACCTGTTCGGCCTGCTGCCGAACCACGAGAACCGGCCGCTGTCGCACTACTGGACGCACAAGGTGCTCGACGGCCAGACCGACGAGCCGTTCGACTACGCGTGCTACCGCGAGGGGCCGATCATGGATCGGAAGCTCTCGCCGGTGTTCCTGGACGGCACGAAGTGGACGAACTACGCCTGGCACTTCGACGCCAACCTGGTGGCGGACTTCCTGCGTCGGTTCGCGTGCACCAAGCAGGGCGCCGTCCACCTCGAGGGCAAGATGACCGAGGCCGTGATCGACCAGCGCGGCCACGTGTCCGCCCTCAGGACCGAGGACGGCCGCACCGTCGAGGGCGACCTGTTCGTCGACTGCTCCGGGTTCCGCGGGTTGCTCATCAACCAGGCGATGAGGGAACCGTTCCTGGACATGAGCGACCACCTGCTCAACGACAGCGCCGTGGCCGCCCAGGTGCCCCACGCCGACGAGGTCGAGGGTGTCGAGCCCTACACCTCCGCGATCGCGATGTCGTCCGGCTGGACCTGGAAGATCCCGATGCTCGGCCGTTTCGGCACCGGTTACGTGTTCTCCTCGCGGTTCCAGTCCCGGGACGCCGCGACGCTGGAGTTCTGCTCCATGTGGGGCCTGGACCCGGAGAACACCCCGCTGAACCAGGTGAAGTTCCGCGTCGGGCGCAACCGGCGGGCCTGGGTGAAGAACGTCGTGTCGATCGGCCTGGCGTCGTGCTTCCTGGAGCCGTTGGAATCCACCGGCATCTACTTCATCACGGCGGCGCTGTACCAGTTGGCCAAGCACTTCCCCGACAAGAACTTCGCGCCGATCCTGGCCGACCGCTTCAACGCCGAGATCGAGACCATGTTCGACGACTCGCGGGACTTCGTGCAGGGGCACTTCAGCCTGGCGCCCCGCGACGACACGCCGTTCTGGCAGGCGTGCAAGACGCTGGAACTGGCGCCTGAGTTCGAGGAGAAGGTCCGGATGTACCGGGCCGGCCTCGCGGTGAACATGCCGGTGACGGACGAGACGACCTACTACGGGAACTTCGAGGCGGAGTTCCGCAACTTCTGGAACAACTCCAACTTCTACTGCATCTTCGCCGGACTGGGGTTCCTGCCCGACCACGCGCTGCCCGCGCTGGCGGCTCGACCCGACGTGCTCGGGTCCGCCGAGCCCGCGTTCGCGGAGATCAAGCGCAAGCAGCGCGAGCTGCTGGGAAGTCTGCCCTCGACGCACGACTACCTGCGCCGACTCCACCGCCGCTGATGGTGGCCGTCGTGGCGCACGTCGCCCTCGTGGTCCTCGCCGTGCTGCTCGTGGCACAGGCGGGTCGGGTCGCCGCGCGGGTCCTCGGTCAGCCGCCGGTGATCGGCGAGATCGTCGTAGGGCTGCTGCTGGCACCCGCGGTGCTCCTGGTCGGCGGCGAGCCCGCGCTGGAGGTGGTGTTGCCGGACCAGGTCCTCGACCTGGTGAAGGTCGTCGCCGACGCCGGGCTCGCCCTCTTCCTGGTCGGCCTGGCCGGGGAAACGGGTGCCCGCCGGACGACCGGTGGGGCGCGGTCGGTCGTCTGGCTCACCGCGTGCTCGCTGGTGCCGGCGTTGGCGGTCGGAGCGGGGTTGGCGCTCTGGGTCACCGGGCTGGGCGACCAGGGGTTGCGGGGCGAGGCGTCCGCCGGCTCGTTCGTCCTGTTCATGGCCGTGGCGACGGCGATCACCGCCGTGCCGGTGCTGGCCCGGATCCTCGTGGACCGCGACCTGATGTCGTCGGACGTGGGGAGGTTGGCGCTCACCTCGGCCGTCACCATGGACGTGGTGTGCTACCTGCTGCTGTCCCTCGCGCTGGGACTGCGCGCGGGCAGCCTTCTGGGTGCCGTTCGCGAGATCCTCGCGATGGCGGTCGCGGGTGTCACGGCGATGCTGGTGCGGCGCGTGCTCCGAGGCGACCGGATCACCGGGTTCGTGGCCACGCGTCCCCTGGCGGCGGCCGCGGCGGTCGCCGTCGGCGCGATCGGGGCGGCCGTGGTGAGCAGGCAGGTCGGCTTGACGACGATCTTCGGTGCGGTCGTCGCCGGGTTCGCGGTCCCCGTCGACCGGGAACCTTGGCGACGAGCGGTCGAGTCGGTCGCGCGGTTCGGCCGGTCCCTGGTCCCGGTGTTCTTCGTGACCGCCGGGATGTCGACCGTGGCGGGCGGGCAGGGTGGCGTGCGCTGGCTGCCCGCGGTGGTGATCGGGGTGTCCGCCGTGCTGGTCAAGATCGGCGGCGGCTACCTCGGATCGCGCCTCGGCGGATCACCGCCCGCGAGTTCCTGGCGCGTCGGGGTGTTGATGAACACCAAGGGGCTCACCGAGTTGGTCGTGCTCCAGCTGGGCCTGGGCGCGGGCATCATCACGGGTTCGCTCTTCGTCGCGCTGCTGCTGATGGCGGTCGTCGCCACGGCACTCACCCAACCGCTCCTGTCCCTTGTGGACCTCGTCGATCGGCGACGTGCCGTGGCCGGGCACTCCTAGTCCCGACGTCGGTGGCACGAGAGCCTCCCCCGGTGGTGGTGGACCGGGTGATCACCGCCGGGGGGAAGGGCAGCGCGACCCGCTGCTCCTTCCCCCGGGCGACACCCCGCTCAGCGCAGCCTGGTGGCCCGAACCAGGTTGAGGACGGAGAAGCGGACCGTGGTCGAGGTCTCGACCCTCCGCACCAGACCGCGCAGCAGCAGCCGGCGGACGTCCGGGGAGACCTCGGCCACCCGACGACCGAGGTGTTCGGCGACGTCGAACACCGACCACCGGCCGCCCAGCTCCACCAGGTTCTCGAGCAGACGCCGTTCGTCCGGCCCGAGCGCGGCGACGGCGGAGTCCATCCCCTCCAGCGGGGCCTTGCCCTCCGACGTGTCCGGGACGCCGCCCAGCGTGCGCACGTCCTGTTCCACCAGGTCCGACAACTGCCCCGGCGAGTACACCAGGCTCCACTGCCCGACCATGGTCAGCATGTCGGGCAGACCGTCGAGCTGCCGGCAGAGCTCGGCGATCGCCGGCGCGGTGTCCGGGGTCAGGTTCAGCCCCGGCCCGACCTGGTTCGTGTGCTGCAACAGGAGCCGGACCGAGTCGACCTCGGCCAGCCTGGCGAGATCGGCCTCGTCGCCCTCGGAGGGCACGCTGAGCGGCCCGAGGGGGAACACCAGATCCGGTCCCGGATCTCCCACCTCCCGCTTGGTGACGAGCACCTGGAGCTGGGGGAGAAGGGCCAGCAGTTCCAGGATCCTGGACGTCGGCACGGTCCTGTCCCAGCCGTCCAGCACCAGCAGCGCGTCGCGCGGGCCGACCGTCTTGGCCGCGAGCCCCAGGTCGAAATCCGGCTTCACCAGCAGTTCGGCCAGCTGTGCGCTGAGCAGGCTCGCCAGGCTGCCGAGCCCGGCGGTGGTGCCGTCGTCCACCGGGTTGTCCGCCAGCCACAGCACCGAGAACCGGTGCTGCCGGTGCATGGTCGCGGCCACCTCCTGGGCCAGGAGGCTCTTGCCCACGCCACCGAGACCCACCACGGTCACCCACCGGTGCCTCCGCAGGCGCAGCAGGTCGACCAGGGTGTGGAACTCCTGGTCCCGGCCGACCATCGCGCGGGTGATCACCGGCGGCACGATGGCGCCCCCGTCGTGCGCGGCCTGGAGTTCGCTGTCGGTCACGTGCCTGCCCGCGGTGACCTCGAGGCGGACCCGCTTCGACCACTCGAGCCGCAGGCCGTCGGCGAGCAGCCGGACGGTGTCCCGGCGCGGCCTGGTGGCGTGACCCAACTCCAGGTCCCGGATCGCCCGCACGCTCAACGTGCTCAGGTCCGCGAGCTGTTGCTGGGTCAAGCCGGTGGAGGTCCGGTAGCGCCGCAACAAGGTGCCGAAGTCGTGGTTCGTCACCGCGGCCCACCGTCCTGGTCGGCCCGCGCGGGAGCGGCCGCGGCGTCGAGGTCGGTCGTGGGCCAGGACGAGAACTTGCGGAGCCCGTACAGCAGCGGGACGCCGGTCCGGTGGCGGATTTCCCGGACCTCGCCGAACACCACCGTGTGGTCGCCCATCTCCACCGTGCGCCGCAACCTGCACCCCGCCGTCGCGAAGGCGTCGTCCAGCAGTCTCGGCAGGCCGTCCTGCCCCCACGCCGACCAGCGGATCTTGGTGAACTTGTCCGCCGCGGGCGCGGCGAACAACCTGGCCGCACCACGACCGCTCGCCCGCAGCAGGTTCACCGCGAAACGGCCGGAGTTGACCACGGCGTCGAGCGTCCTGCCCTCGCGGAGGCAGACGAGCAGCACCAGCGGGGCGAGCGACACGCTCGCCAGCGACGAGCAGGTCGCGCCGACGGGTTGGTCGTCGTCGCCGTTCGCGGTGACCACGGCCACCCCGGTGGGAAAGGCGCTCATCAGGTCGAGGAACTCCCCTTCCGTGGGCGCGGGAGGTGAAGTCAGGTCGTCCGGTCGCATCGATCGTCCCCCTTGAATCCCATGACGTGGTGCCCGGTTCCGCACTTCGGGCGTTTTCGGCGGCGTTTTCGACGTCCCCCGTCGATGTCGTCGTCCGGCATGGTGCTGCGCCCCGCTATCCGCCGGGATCCGTTCTGCTACTCGCGCGCTCGCCACCGGCGCCCGGCCGCTACTCGGCCCGCCGGCGGCAGTCGGGGAGGCGGGGCGGAGGCAGGTCGCGCCGGGAACGCCCGGACGCCGATTGCCCCGTGATGTCATCCACCCACCGCCGAAACGGCCCTCGACACGGGAATGGAGGACGACATGGGCGCTTCGCCGATCGAGGATGTGCTCCCGCTCGTGCCGCTACAGGAAGGCCTGTGGTTCCACGCCACCTACAACCCGGAGGACGACGACGTCTACGTCGGTCTCTGCGTCCTGGCGCTGGACGGTCCGCTCGACGCCGCCGTCCTGCGCTCCTCCCTGGAGGTCATGCTGCGCAGGTACCCCAACCTGCGGGCGTCGTTCGTGCAGCGCGCTTCCGGCGAGCTGATCCAGGTCATCACCCGGAACAGCGCGCTCCCGTGGGAGGAGGTGGACCTCACCCCGCTCCCCGCGGACGCGGTGGCGGACGAACTCGACCGCGTCGTGGCCGTGCGGGCGCGTGGGCGGTTCGACCTGGCGCGGGGGCCGCTGATGGGGTTCACGCTGGTGAAGACCGGACCCGAGGCCCACCGGCTCGTCATCAGGTTCCACCACATCCTCTGGGACGGCTGGTCCTCGTCGCTGTTCCTCAGCGGTCTGTTCGCCTGCTACCGGTCGGGCGGCACCGACGTCGGCCTGCCGATCGCGCGCGACTACCGCGACTACCTCCGCTGGCTCGCGACGAAGAACCTCGACGACTCCGAGGAGGCGTGGCGGAAGGCGCTGAGCGGACTGGCCGGTCCCACGCTGGTGGCCGGAACCCGGTTGCCGCACGGCGGCGCCGCCCAGGAGCAGCTGGAGCTGCGGATGACCCGGGCCGACAGCGAACGCCTCGTCGCGTTCGCGAGGGCACACGACGTCACCCTCAACACCGCCGTGCAGGCCGCGTGGGCCGTGCTCCTGGCCCGGCGGACGGGCGTTTCGGATGTCACGTTCGGCGCGACGGTGTCCGGTCGACCGATCGAGCTCGACGGCGTCGAGGACATGATCGGGCTGTTCGTCAACACGATCCCGGTGCGGGTCCGCGTCACCCCGGAGCAGTCCGTGCCCGAGTTCCTGCGCGAGGTGCGGGATGGTCAGCTGGAGGTCGTGGAGCACCACCACGTCCCGCTGAGCCGCATCCAGCGGTGGGTGGGCGTCGGTCCGCTGTTCGACACGGCGGTGACGTTCCAGAACTACCCCGACGAGTTCGAGGGTCTCCTGGTGGACGGCGATCTGCGGGTGTCCGTCGTCTCCGCGCGGGAGCGGACCCACCTGCCGTTGACGTTGCAGGTCGAACCGGGCGAGGAGATCCGGCTCGAGGTGAACTACCGGCCCGACGTCCTGCGCACCCCTGTCGTGGAGGAACTCGTGGCCTTCCTGCGCACCGTGCTGGTCGACCTGGCGGACGGGGCGCAACGCCCGGTCGGCGCGCTGGCCGCGTCCTCGCCGGCCACGGGACGCGGAGCCGCCGACGAGGCGGACCGGGTGGCACCGCGGGCCGATGCCGACTCCGGGCCCGCGGCGGTGCCGCGCTCGAGGTGGGAGGACACCCTGTGCGGGCTGTTCGCCGACATCCTCGGGGTTCCGGCGGTGGGTGTCGACGACGACTTCTTCGCACTGGGCGGTGACTCGCTGCACGCCATCCGGCTCACCAGCAGGATTCGCGCGAGCCTGGGGCGCGACGTGCGGACCCACCACGTCTTCGACGTTCCGACGGCGAGCGGACTGGCGGTGCTGCTCGAAGGCCTGCCGCCCGGTCGGGCACCGCTGCGACCGACCCGTCACCCGTGACCGGGTCGGACACCGCCGTCCCGGAGCGAGGGGGCGAGGTGCGGGTTCTCCTGTGCCACCAGGACAGGGCGGTCCGGGTCATGGTGCGGGACCTGCTCGCGGCGGTGCCCGACGTCCGGGTGCTCGGGGACGTCGACGCGGCGGAGAACGCGGTCGGGAGGATCGCCTCCGCGGCGCCGGACGTGGTGCTCGTGGACGGGGGTGCGGCCGGGCAGCGCATCCTGCGGGAGACGGAGCCGGGTACGAAGGGGCTCGTGCTCATGGAACACCCGGATTCCGTCGTCGACGCCGTCCGCGCGGGTGCCCGGGGGTTCCTCCTGTCGTCCTGCGACGGCCGTGAACTCCAGTGGGCGATCAAGGCGGTCGCCCGGAGCGAGGCGTACCTGGCGCCACCGATCGCGCACCGCCTGCTGAAGCAGATGGTTCCGGACGGGCGGTGGGCGGGACGGGCGGAGCTCCCCGAGTCCCTCACCCGTCGGGAACGCGAGGTCCTGGGGCTCGTCGCGGGCGGGCTCAGCAACGTGGAGGTGGCCGGGAGCCTCGTCGTCAGCATCGCCACGGTGAAGTTCCACGTGTCCAACCTGCTCGGCAAGCTGGGGTTGCGGGACCGGGTCCAACTCGCCGTCTACGCCCACCGCTTCCGGCAGTCCTGACCCGCGTCCCGCAGCCGGCGCCCGCTACGGCCGCCGGTCGAGCACGCACCACTCCAGCACCGACATGGCGGAGGTCATCTTGTGGTAGGCCTGCCGCCAGGCCAGGCTTCGCGGTCCGTCCAGGACCTCGTCGGTGACCTCCTGACCCCGCACGGCCGGGAGGTCGTGGAGCAGGACGGTGTGCGACTCGCCCACCCGGTCGAGGAGGGCGCGGTCGACCTGGAACCCGCGGAACGCGTCCAGCCACCGCGGATCCGCCTTGGGCACGCCCATCTGCTGCCAGCGACTGGTGTAGACGGCGTCGAACTTCCCGGTGAGGTCCTCGACGGCGTCGAGGTGGGTGGTGGTCGACCGCCCGGCGGAGAGTTCGTCGGCCACGTCCACGACGGCCTTGGGGATGCCGTACCCGGGCGGGCACAGCACGGTGAGCCGGAGGTCCGGGAGGTGGGCGGCGGCGAGCAGCAGGGCCGACGCGGAGCTGTTGCCCTCGCCGACGTAGAGCAGGTTCAGGCCCGACAGGTCGCCGAACCGCTCCTCCAGCGCGGCGAGGTCCGCCACGGCCTGGGTGGGGTGCTCGTCCGCGCTCAGCGCGTTGACGACCGCGAGGTCGTCGCGGGAACCGAGGACCCGGGTGTGCTCGACGGGGCCGTTGGTTCGGACGACCAGCGCGTCCAGGTACAGGGAGAGCACCCGGGCCGTGTCCGAGAGCAGTTCGCCGGTGGTGAGCTGAAGGTCGTCGAAGCCCGAGGTGATCACGTCGGCGCCCAACCTCGTGGCGGCGCGCCAGAACGAGGTTCGGGTGCGGGTCGAGGCCTTGCTGAAGTAGATGCCCACCGCTCGACCCGTGAGCACCCGGTCGACATCCGGGTTCGCGGCGATGCGGACCGCGCGGGTCACCAGGCCCTGCAAGGTCGTCGGGGTGATGTCACCCAAGGAGATGAGATTGCGCACGACGTCGTCCTTTCTCTGCGGCCTACTCGCTGCTCCGTGGCGACAGCGCGAGCGCGCGTTGGTCCAGCTTTCCGTTGGGTGTCAGCGGCAGTGAGTCCACCGCGACGAAGGAGGAGGGCACCATGTGCGCCGGAAGCCGATCGGCGAGGTGCGCCCGCAGCGCCGCGGCGTCGAGCCCGCGGCTCCCGGAGAGGACGACGTAGCCGACGAGCTGCCTGGCCTCCGACAGGACGACCGCGGCGTGCCGCACGGAGACGTGGTCGCGCAGCGCCGCCACCACCTCGCCCGGCTCGACCCGGAACCCGCGGATCTTGACCTGGTCGTCCGCGCGACCGGCGAACGTGATCCGATCGCGGTCGACCCGCGTGGCGAGGTCCCCGGTCCGGTACATCCGGCTGCCCGGCGGCCCGAAGGGGTCGGGGACGAACCGCTCCGCGGTCAGCGCCGATCGGCCGAGGTAGCCGCGCGCCACCTGGCTGCCCGCCACGTAGAGCTCCCCGACCGCGTGCCGCTCGGTGGGCTCGAGGTCGTGGTCCAGGACGTACATGGCGGAGTCGCCGGTCGGTCCGCCGAGGGTCAAGCCCGCGACCCGGCTGCCCGGCGCGAACACCTCGTAGCCGCAGAAGACCGTCGTCTCCGTCGGCCCGTAGGCGTGGACCACGGTGGTCCGGGGGCAGTGGTCGAGCACGTGCCGCAACGCGGCGGTCGACAGCACGTCGCCACCGGTCCAGACCTCCGCGAGATGTCCGAGGCTGTCGACCTCCTCGTCCGCCATGACCTCGAACAGCGCCGTGGTGAAGTACGCGGCGGTGACGCCGTTCGCGACGATCGCCTCCCCGAGTTCGGCGAGGTCCAGCCGCGTTCCCGGCAGGATGACGACCCGGCCTCCGCGCAGGAGCGGAACCCACAGCTCGTAGGTGGAGGAGTCGAAGGTGGTCGGGGAGTAGTGCACGACGGTGAGGTGGTGCCCGTTGTCCCAGTGGGGGTCGAGCACCAACCCGGTGATGTTGCGGTGCGAGATGCCGACGCCCTTCGGGGTTCCGGTGGAGCCGGAGGTGAACATGACGTAGGCGAGCTGGTCCGGGTGGACGGCCAGGTCGGGCCCGGTGTCCGGGAACCGCGGCTCGGCGAGGAACGCGACGACGTCGATCACCGGAGCGCCGCCGGCGAGGCGGTCCGCGACCTCGTCGCCCGCGGACAGCACCGCCGCGGGCGCCATCTCGGCCACCATCCAGTCGAGGCGGCCCAGCGGGAGTCGCGGGTCCAGCGGCAGGTACAGGCCACCCGCCTTGAGCACGGCCAGCAGCGAGATCACGTACTCGGGCGAGCGGTCCGCCAGGATGGCGACGGAGTCCTCCGGCCGCACACCGACGTCGATCAGCTTGTGCGCCAAGCGGTTCGCCGCGACCTCGACCTGTCCGTAGGTCAACTCGCGCGTGCCGCAGACCAGGGCGACGGCGTCGGGTGACTCCCCGGCGCGAGCCGAGAAGAGCTCGTGCAGCGTGTCCGGGACGAGGCCAGGTCGTTCCGAACCGGCAGCGTCGCCCATGTCAACCCCCGCGCCCTCGACGTGTTCCCCGCCCGGCGGAACCGGGGCTCAGGACGATGCTCCCGTGAGGAGGAGGCCGCGCCTACTCGTCGCGCGACTAGTTTTTCGGCACGCCGACCGCCCTCGGACCACCTCGGCGAGGTGCGCCCGTCGACCCGCTTCCGCCACGGAACCGGACGCGATCGGGCGCGGTGACCGGTGTGTGAAGCGGCGGAATGGCCGCTGTCCGGGGAGGTCCCACCGATCTACGGTCGGGTGGTGGGACGAGTCGGACGGCCTTGGGCGCCGAACAGGGGGTTGCGCGTGGTGAGGATCGTTGCGGTCGCTGTCGCGGTGGTGGGTGCGGTGCTGGTGCCGGGAACGGCGAACGCGAGCAGCTGGTGGGTCACCGACGGCTATTGGAACGACCAGGCCGAGTGCGTGGCGGAGAAGAACATGACGCGGACGCTGGGGTTCGTCGTCTCGCCGTTGGGGCAGGTGTGCCTGCACAACCAGCGTGGTTACTACTACCAGTACCTGGACAACTGACCACGCGGTGACCTCCGGGGACGGCCGGTGCGGCCGTCCCCGGAGTCGTCGGTCAGCGAGGCGGGTTCGCTCGGCAGCCGTGGGTCGGCGGGCAGGTCGGGCCCGGTGGCTCCGCGTGGTCGGGGTTGCCGTTGATGGGTGGCATCCGGCTCACGTAGGTCGCCGCGGCGCCGGTGCCCAGCACGGCCACGTCCAGCAGGCAGGCGTCGTACCACTCCTTCGCGATCCGGCCGTTCAGGCAGGTCCGCCACGCGGCGTCGCGGTAGGTGGTGGGGAGGTCCGCGGCGAAGTAGGGGTTCGGCGGGTTGGTCGAGGGGACCGCGGCGCAGAGGGCGAGCAGCGAACCGGTGGGGGAGATGCGCCAGCCGTCGCCGAAGTTGTAGTAGAGGTCCTCGAACGAGATCGGCGTGCGGTAGGTCGTCCTGCCGTCGCGGTCCCCGAGGAGTTCCGGGGTGTTCGGGTCGGGGGTGCCCATCAGGCCGCGCACCGGCACCGGCCAGGTCGGGAGGCCGATCTGGAGGTCGTTGTAGACCTGGCTGCCGACGGTGGTCGGGCGGAACCGGACGACGCGCTTGGCCGGGTCCGTCGCGGTGTACGTGGTGCCGTCGCGGCTGATCGTCACCCCGCCCTGGAGCGGCAGCGACTCGCCGGGTGCCAGTGTGACGGCGCTTCCGTTGACCAGCAGGCGGGTTCCGTCGCACAGGGCGATCCTGTTGTTGCCCATCCGGGTGCCGACCGACCGGTTGAGCGAGGTCAACGGCCACGGCTCGGCGGCGGGCGCCTTGCGGGTCTGCACCTCGAAGTCGGTGCCGACCTGGGCTTCCACGAAGTCGCCGGTGGCCTGGAAGTCGTAGCTCACCCCGCCGAACGTGAGTTCGTGGGTGTCGCCGACGGTCCACGCCGCGCCGCACGGGACGGGTGCCGCCCGTTCACCGGACGCCAGTCGCTTGACGCGGAGCTGGAGTCCCGGTTTCCCCTGGAGTCGCGCGGCTTTCCGGTCGAGGAAGGAGAGGTTGCTCGCCTCGCCGCTGGAGCTGGTGCTGTCGCACCCCGGCCGCTCCAGGCTGACGTACGAGTACTCCGTGCGGACGTCGAACTCCGTGCCGGTGTCGAACAGCGCCGTGCTCCCGTCGCCGTAGCCGAACACGTTGAACTCGGCCTTGTCCCAGGCCGGTCGGGCGTCGAACGTGCGCGCGCCCTTCACCTCCGTCGAGACGGTCCCGTTCGTGAACGTGACCTTGTCCTCGGCGGTCGAGAGGTCCACGGTCAACCGGTACCGCTCCGCGGTGGTGCTGCTGAACGGCATGCTCGCGATGGTCGGGCCGAGGTCCTTGCGGTAGCAGTTGCCGTCCCACACCGTCCAACCCTGGACGCAACCGCCCGGTGGCGACACGACCCAGTACTTGACGTACAGCCGACCGTTCACGCCGTCGTTGGCGAACCCGAACTCGACCCAGACCTGGCACTGCGCGGTCGAACCCGGGCACGGCGCCGAGAAGAGGTTGGTGTGCGCCTGGAACGAGTACGCGTCCACCACGTCCCCGGTCTTCACGCTGCCGAAGCTGACTTTGTTGTCGCCGTACACGGGGACGACGAACCAGGCCTGCACCTTGGAGATGGGCGCGGAACCGGGTGGTCGTACCGCCACGGCCCCCACGCCGCGTCCGATGAGTCGAGCGCTCACGTCGGTGGTCTGCGCGACCCCGGACTGCGCTCCCAACAACAGCAGCACCGCGATCAGGGCGGTGATGGTCGATCTGCGCTTCGCCCGACGTTTTCGTGGCAGGGATGTCATCGGCTTCCTTTCGTTCGCCGTGAGCCGGAGGAGAGGCAGGCGGCGGGCGCCTCCCCTCCGGCGGTCCATCGTGACCGGTGGCCGGGCGACCGATAAATGCCCGGTCCGACCCACGCCGAGTGGGTGCGCTTACCCATGCGGCGCGATCGGGTCCCGGTCAGTCGTGCAGGTCGCGGGCGATGCGGATCAGCTCGGACCGGCGGTGGTGGCCGGACTTGGCGCGGATGTTCTCCAGGTGCCGGTTCACGGTGCGCAGGGCGATGCCGAGGTCGTCGGCGATCTCCCGGTTGTCGTAGCCCTTGGCCAGGCAGCGCAGGACGTCGCGCTCGCGGTCGGTGAGCGGCGGGGTGTGGCCGTGGAGTTCGCCGACCAGGTGGGCGGCGAGTTCCGGGGGGATCACCGGCGCGGTCAGCACCGCCGTCACGGCCTCGTCCAGCTCGGCCGCGGTGGCCGCCTTGGTGATCCACCCGTGCGCGCCCGCGCGGATCGCGACCAGCACCTCCCGCGGAAGTGCCTGGGACAGCACGAGGATCCGCACGGCGGGTCGGTGCCGGCGCAGGTGCCGGATCACGTCGAGGCCGCTGTCACCCGCCAGCCGCAGGTCGACCACGGCCACGTCGACCGGCACCCGGTCGGCGAGCAGGCACGCGGTCCGCGCGTCCGCCGCCTCCGCCACGACGACCGCGCGCCCGCCGCGCTCGAGCCCGGCCCGGACACCGTCCCGGGTGACCGGGTGGTCGTCCACCACCAGCACCCGCACCGCTTCCTCCACGGTCACCCCTCCCCGACGTCCGCCGGCACCAGCAGTTCGACCTCGGTGCCCGCGCCGGGCCGGCTGCGGATGCGGACCCGGCCGCCGAGGCGTTCGACCCTGGCCCGGACGGACACCTCCAGGCCCAGCCCCGCGGTGTCCGCGGCCGCGAAACCGGCGCCGTCGTCGCGGACGGTCACGGTGACGTGCCCGGGTTCGCGCAGCACGGTGAGCCACACCTGGCGCGCGTCGGCGTGCTTGGCGACGTTGGTGAGCAGCTCGGCCACCGCCGCGCCGATCTCGGCGACGACCTCGCCGGGCAGCGGCACGGGTCCGGCGGCGACCAGGCGGACGGGCACGTCCTCGTGCCGCCGTGCCACCACCGCGAGCCGGTCGCGCAACGACGCCGCGCCGAGCGCCGGCCCGGCCGGGTCGGACCGCGCCAGTTCGCGCAGCACGACCTCCTGCCGGGCGATGTCCTCGGCGACGGCGGCGAGTCGCGGCCCGCCGGGCAGTTCACCGAGCCGCGCGCGCAGCCGGCCGAGGTCCTGCAACACGTCGTCGTGGATCCGGGCGGCGAGACGGTGGCGCTCGGCCAGCCGCGCGGCCCGCTCGCCGCTGCGGACGGCCTGCCGGTTGAGCAGGTCCACCTTGTCCGCCACCACGCCGACCACGCCGCCGAGCACCACGTACGACAGTCCCCACCCGACGGCGCTGAGCGCCTGGAGGAACGACAACCTCGTGACACCGTTGGCGGCGTAGGCGATCGGCAGCGTGAGACCGAGCACCACGCCCGCGAGGATCCCGCCGCGCAGCCGGTGCACCGCGCCCCACGCGGTGACCGCCGCGGTCGGGTAGATGCCCGCGAACGTCGGGTGGTCGGTCACCATCGCGAACGGCGGGTGCACGTAGCCCGACACGACGAGCAACGCCATCGCCACCCCGAGGTCGACGACCAGCGCCGGCACCGCCCGCCGCACGGCCGCGACGGTGAGCCACGCCGTCCAGCAGCCCACGACCAGCAGCGCCGCGCCCGCTTCGACCGGTCGGTCGATCTGGCCGCTGAGCAGCGCCACGACCACCATCCACCCGAACGCGAGCCAGCGCAGCGCCAGCACGAGCAGCATCAACTCGGGACGTCCCGCCCCGCGCCCGGCCACCTAACCCGCCCGCACGAGCACCCGGGCGGACGGCCAGGTGCAGGTGGACCGGCGCAGGAAGCGCTTGTCGCACGCGGCGACCTCGACCACGTACGCGACGCCCGGTCGCAGGTCGGTCAGGACGTACTCGTACCCGGCCGCCTCGCGCTGGGTGAACCGCCGGTCCGCCGGATGCTCCGGCCACCAGGAGACGTTGAACGCGTCGGCCTCGCCGTACTGCCACCCGATCCGGACGCCGCCGGGTTCGGCGCGCACGCTGGTGACGCACGGGCGGTCGGTCCGCGCGCACGGGCTGCCCACGTCGCGGACCACGGGCTGCCGCTGCCCGAGGAGGGCCTCGGCAGGCCCGCCCGGTGACCGGACCACGATCGAGCCGCCGTCGAAGTTCTGGAAGGCGGTGGTGTCGTCGGTGATCGACTCGAGCGGCCGGCCGAGCGGTCCCGTCGGGCCGCCGTGCGCGACCCACACCGCGAAGATGGCGGCGAGGATCAACACCGGCTCGCCCGCCGGCCCGAGGTAGAGGACGTTGTCCTGACCGTAGGGGGAGTGCTGCTCGGGCACGGTCCACGGGGTCGAGCGCAGGCCGGACGCGTCGACGCTCGTGTCACCGGCCGGGCAGCCGAGGCCCTCGGTCTCCCACCACCGGCGCACGGCCTGGTCGAGGGCGAACCGCGGGCAGTCCAGGCGCCGCGACCGTTCGAAGTCGACGGAGACGATCAGCATCGTGGCGGCCGAGATCGTGACCAGGAGCACGGCCACCGCGCGCACCGCCCTGATCCGCGGCGACCCGCGGGCCGGGCGCGCGTCGGGTTGCAACCGGACGAGCGCGCGGGCGTGTTGTCCTTGCCGCAGAACCCATCCCGCCACCAGCGGGAGGCACCCGGCCACCGCGCCGCTGAGCGCGACGACACCGTCCACCTCGGCCATCACGCACGCGAGCGCCGCCGTGCAGACGACCGCGAGCACCACCGCCCCGCCGTCCCGGATCGCGCGGGACCAGCGCGGCGCGGTCAGCCACTGCCGGGCCCAGTCGACGCTGGTGTCCCAGACGTCGTCGTCGGCGAACCGCCTGCCCCGCCTGGCGTCGCGCAGCACCGCCCTGCGCACCGCGAACCCGAGCTGCCACCAGGCGACCTGCGCCCCGAGGACCGCCGCGAGCACGCGGTGGCCCGTGCTCGACGGCCCGATCGACGCCACGGGGCCAAGTCTGGCGGTCCGCGCCACCCGACCGCACTCGCCCGGACGGCTGCTCCTACGCCTCGCCCCGCTGCGCGAGCCGCTCCCGCTGCCCCTCGTGCACCGAGCCGACCCACTCCCAACCGGGCTTGGCCGACGACCCGAGCCGCGGGTCGTCCGGGGTCCGGCCGTCGCGCAGGGCGTGCAGGTAGTCCCGGTCCAGGGCGATCCGCGCGCGCAGTTCGTCGGCGTCACCGACGGACCCGTGACCCGGAACGACGACGTCGACGTCGTCCGCCACGTCCTCGATCAGGCGCAGCGCGGAGAAGTAGTCCTCGAACGGGTCGACGGTGCCGTTCAGGTCGAGGATCGGGACCAGGACGTCGGACAGCAGGTCGCCCGCGACGAGCACCCGGCTTCGGGTGATCAGCAGCGCCGCGTGGCCGGGTGCGTGCGCCTGGTGCTCGACAATCCGGATTTCCTGGCCGTCCCAAGGAATTCGCGTGGCTTGGGCGGGCAACCCCGTGACGTCACCGAGCAGGTCCAGCGAGGCCTCCTCGGGAATCCCGAACCGCCGCGCGTCGATCCCGCCCGCGAGCCGTTCCTCGGCGGTCGCCGCGCAGCGCGCGGTGCTGTGCCGGGGAACGTCGCCGAGCGTCGCGTGCCAGAGCAGGTGATCCCAGTGCGGGTGCGTCGAGAACCCGGCGACCACGGTGCGGCCCAGCGTCGCCAGGTCGTCGCCGAGACAGACGATCTCCTGCTCGTGCACCCCGACGTCGACCAGCAGCACACCGTCCGCCGCGCCCTGGACCACCACGGCGTTGCTCTGGCAGAACACGCTCTCGTGGACGAGCACACCCTCGGCGACCTGCGTCAGCATCGTGCCCTCGTTCCGCTGAAGGAGTCCGTTCCGCGGCCACTATATGGAGGGCTTGATTCCTGTCAAGCTGGAATCGGCCCGACGGCACCGGCATCGAGGCGCCTCGGGCCGGTCCTCACTCCTTCAAGTTGCAGAGCTCGTCGCCAACCTTCCGCGCGGTCACCGGCCGTACTGTGCCATCGGATTGCAGGCACACCGGGACGGGCGCGTTCTGGTCGAGATCCTTGCGCTCTCCGTATTCGAAGTGGAATTTCCCGCCGGCGCCTTCGTAGGGTTTTGTCGAGGTGAACAGGCCTTTGCTGGAGTTGCCGACCGTCGTCAGACCGGGGATGGCCGACTGCATGCTGTCGTCCTGCTCGCCGCGGATCCACTGCGTCGCCACGTGCAGTGCGTCCCACGCCATCATGGCCCATCCGGTATTCAGGTCGCTCACGTGATCGGGCAACTGGTCCCGGAGTCTGGTGAGGCTCGGGTTGTCGGGACCGTCCGGATCGGCCAGCGGGGTGAACAACAATTTGACCTCTTTGTCCTGGAGGGCATCGTGGGCCTGCTGAACGCCCCAGGAGTGGACGGCGCTGTCTTCTCGGACGTCCATGCGCAGCACGGCTGCGTCGGACGCGCTGACCACGATCACCTTCTTCTCGCACTGCTTGTCGTGGAGCTTGACCAGCAGATCGCTCAAGTAGCGGGCTCGACCGGCGTAGAACAGCACTGCGGGGTTCTGGGAGCTATTGCACAGTCTGGTCACTATGCCGGCGAATCGACTGCCCAGTCGGTCGGCATCTTCGTCGTCGAAATCGAATGGATCCGTGCGTGTTTCCAGCTTTCCTCGAATGTGATCGGCGAGCGTCTGCGAGTAGGTGTCCTCCTTCTTTTTGCTGCGGACCACGACGCCCTTTTGCCAGGCTATGCCGACGTTTCCCAGGGCGGAGATCGAGTTATCGATCTGTTTAGTGTTGGCGAAGGCGGCTCGATAGAGGAGTGGTGTGGTGCCGAAGTTGTCCGCCGTGATGAGGTCGGCGACCATCGGGATGTCGGACTTCGACAGGCTATCGGTGGCGAGTTTGGTGTTCCCCTGGCTCAGCCCCAGTCCGACAACGGCCCTCAGCGGCACCGAATCTTCGTGCGCCATCGCGATCAGGTCTTCGACCACCCCCTCCCACCCGTCCCCCTCGGCACCCACGTGCGCGAGCACCAACTTGATCTTGGGGGCGAGCACCATCTTGTTGAGGTCCCTCTGGGCTGCCGCCAACCCCGCCAACTCGTGCACCACGCGAGGTCCCGAGAGCGGTGAGGTGAGGGGCGCCAGGAACGCCACCTTGACGTAGTCGCCGGTCACCTCGTCGTTCTGCTTCTTGATCTGCCCCAGGACCTCCCGGTAGCGCTGCCGGGTGGTGTCGCCGATCTCGTCGTCGGCGAACCCGCGGGAGAAGTCGTAGCCGCCGTCGCTGACGCCCACGCACTCCGACTCGGACCCCGTCGTCCAGCCGCGCAGGGTGACGCCCGGGTCGAAGCCGCCGCCGAAGCACAGTGCCGTCGGGGCCGCGACGACCGCCGAGGCCAGGGGGAGCAGGACCAGGCCGACCACCAGCAGTACCCGGACGGGCCTCGGCATCCGGTCCTGCGGCACGATGTCGCCCGCGAACCTGCGACGACGGCGTTCCCGCAACGCGATCAGGGCCACCCAGGCCAACAGCAGCAGGCCCGAGACGATCAAGGCGATCATTCCGCGTTTCCCAACCCTTCGTCCTGGTGCAGGTCCAGCCAGCGCCTGACCGATTCCCGGTGCTGCACGGCGATCGACACGAACTCGCTGTGGTCGTTGCGCGCCCGGTGTGCCACCAGCGGCATCTCGGTGCACACCACCGCGTGCTTGTCGGCCCGCCTGCCGATCGCGACCGGGTCGGTGCTGACCTGCCACGCCGTCAGCACCGCGGTGATCGCCCCGGTCAGCTCGTCCTCGGGCTGCCCCGCACAAGCGGACCGGGCACCGGGCGGTGGGATCGGGCAGTGCGCCAGCGAGCGCACCAGGGCGAGCCACTGCCTGCCGTCCCGCTCGCGCAGCAACGTAGTCAGCCACTCGACCACGGCGGGGACCTCGCCGCCTGCGAACCGGTGGTGCATCCGGTCCTCCTCGTGCTCCGCCCGGTCGGCGAGCAGCCCGAACACCGCGCGCCAGGAGTCGGCGGCGTCGGCGGGTCGCGCGGCGAGGTTCCGCAGCAGGAGCAGCCGCAGCAGCGGGTGCATCACCGGTGCGCCACCGGGTTCGCGCGGCGCCCAGTACGTCGTGGAGAACAGCGGTTCCTGCTCCTCGAACGAGGTGCCGATCATCCGGGAACCGGCGATCACGCCCGCCTCGTCGCGGTCGCGGGCCGCGGCGCAGGTGGTCAGGTCGTCGCGGAGCGCCTTCGGGAGGTGGGCCAGGAACATGTCGACGAGGAGGTCCGCGGCGGGTTTCGTCCGGGTTCGGGTCCGGTCGTGGGGTGGGCGTTCCGGCACGGCCATCGAGGCCGTCAGCAGGTCTTCCGGGTAGGCGACGTCGGGGCCGACCTTGAGCGCGGCCCGCATCAACAACGCCGTACCACCGGGGTGCCCGCGGGTCAGGCCGCGCAGCACGCGCACGACGCGGTGGCGGTGCTGGTGCGGGATGCCGATCTCCTCGGCCAGGGCGAGCATCTCCGGTTCGGTGAGGTCGCGCAGCGCCAGCGGCAACCACGGCCCGGTGATCTCGAGTCGGCCGGTGCGCACCCGTTCCACCGCGGCGGGGTCGCCGCCCGGCGCCTCGTCGGCGCCGATGCCCAACCAGTCGACCAGCGGGCCGTTGCTGGTCGCGATCACGGTGAGGTGGTCGTGCGGGTAGTCGCCTCCCGGCGCGTACCGGACGGCCTCCAGCGCGCGGAGGAACTCCAGGCCGGACTCGGTGTCGGCGGCGTCCAGCAGCACCACCGGGTCGACGGTCGTCCCGCGCCGCGCGGCGTGCCGGACGTCGGCCAGGAACGCGGCGGTGATCGTGCGGTCGACCTCGGCCTGGCCCTCCTCGCCGCCGTGGCGGCGCAACCTGTTGAGGGCGACCAGTTCGGTGATCGGATCGCGCTCGCGACCCCGGTCGCGGTGGCCGTACCAGTCGTGTCCCGCCAGCAGGGTGACCCGCCTGCCCCAGCGCGTCCGCGTGATGCCCTCGATGAGCGGTGGCACGACCTGCTTGGCCGCCTCGGCCGCGTCCGGCACCCCGGTCGTCTCCGGCAGGAGGGTCATCATCGCGCTGATCTGGTCGGCCAGCGTCGCCGAGTCCACCCGACCCAGCACCTGCCGCACCTGCCTGGTCGCCTCGGCGACGTTGCCGTCGTCCAGTTCCGCCTCGGTGACCAGTCGACCCACCAGGAACCGGGGGAACCGCCACCGGCGGGGACCGTGCCGGACGAGTTCGAACATCACGGTGGTGAGCAGGTCGAGCACCGACGGCGGACCGTCCGGGCCGGCCGCGGGCGCGTCGAGACGGACGTGCGGTTGGTCGGCGAGCTTCCGGTCCAGTTCGCCGAGCGCCGTGGTCTTCCCGGAGCCGCCGGGCCCGACCAGGATGAGCACGGGAGGGATCGTGCGCTCGCCGCGCCCCGCTCCCGCCACCGCGGGCGACCCGCGCACGATCAGGTTCGTCGCGATCTCCAGGACCGCTTCCTGCCCGTGTGCCATCTGCGCTGCCCGTCCGTTCCACCGTGGCGCAGGCACGTGTCCAAGCGACGACGAATCGCTTGCGCGCCAACGAGTCGACCCGCGTCGAGGTCATGATCGGTCCCGACGAGAGGGTCATCGAAGCAGGGGTCGCGGCGGGGTGACCCGGCTGCCGGCGGAATTCACCCGGGTGGACCAGGGATCGTGCGCGCGGTCCGCAATCGTGCGTGCGGTGTGAGGATGTTTCTTGTTCCACAACGGAATTCCGGGTTGCGCGGACCCGGGTCCCGGCACTCGGTAGGTTGCCGCGGGAAACGGCGGTGAACGGGGGACGCGGGTGCGGGAGCGGTTGGTCGCGGCGATTTCGGCGCGGGTCGAGGAGGTGGAGCGGACCGGGGTGGACGGCGCGGTCTTCGCGGAGGAGGCGGTGGACGAGGCGGACTCGTTGCTGCTGCGGGTGTCCGGACCGGCGTCCGGCTCGACCGTGGACGTGGTCGCGTTGACCGCGCTCGGACGGCTGCGCCTGGTGCGGTACCAGGCGCGGGGCGACGAGGAGGACCTGGAGGACGCCGTGCTGTTCCTCGGCGAGGTGTACCGGGTCGCGCCCGAGACCTTGCCGGAGCACCTGCGCGAGGTCTTCGCCGACCTGGTGGACGACGCCGAGGAGGACGACCGGGCGTTCGGGCACAGCGGCGATCCGGACGCCTACACCCTCCAGGCCGAAGCGCTGGTCGAGTGGTACGAGGAGCGCGGTGACCTGGACGCGCTGGAGGCGGCCGTCCGGGTGTACCGCGCGGCGGTCGTCGCGGCCGACGGGTCGGGCAACGCCCGGTGCCTGCGGGGTTTGCACACGGCCCTCGTGGCGCTCGGGCGGGAGACCGGTGACCCGGCGGTGGCGCGCGAGGTCGACGCCGTGGCGCGGTCCCTGGCCGCGGCGGGTCCGGAGGAGGAACCGCCGGCCGAGAGCGAGGCGATGCACCTCGTGGAACTCAGCGGCACGCTGCGGGCCGAGTTCACCCGGAACGGCGACGAGGCCGTGATCACCGAGTCGATCACGGCCGCGCGGGCCGCCGTGGAGGCCGCCGCGGACGACGAGGAGCGCGGGCTCGCGCTGACGAACCTGGCCGCGTCGCTGGAAACCCGGCACGAGTACCTCCAGGACGACGAGGCGCTGCGCGAGTCGGTCGACGTCGGCCGGGCGGCGATCGCGGCCGATCCGGAGGCGCTGCCCGCCATCGCGAACCAGGCCCTGTTCCTGCGGGAGTTGTTCCTGCGCACCAACGACGTCGCGCTGCTCGAGGAGTCGCTGGCCGCGCACGCGCGGGTGCTGCGCGCGACCTCGGAGGACGACCCCTCGCTGGAGTCCCGGCTGACCAACGCCGCGAACACCCTGCGCGTGCTCTACCGGTGGACCGAGGACCCCTCGCCCGTGTTGGACGCCGTCGCGGCGCTGGAGGAGGGGACCGGCGGGGTCGCGACGTTCGCCGCCGGGCTCGTGGACCTGGTCGACCGCACCGGTGACGAGGAGGTGCTGCGCGTGGCGATCGCGCTGTGCCGGTCGGCCCTCGCCGCGGTCGCCGCCGACGACCCGGTGCGCGGCGACCTGTGGTACTCGCTGTCCGGCGCGCTCCACCACCTGGCGTGGCGCGACCAGGACCCGGACGTCGCGCACGAGGCGGTCGAGACGGCCCGGGACGCGGTCGGGATCGGGTCCGAGGACGGCGTCGCACTCGCCCGGCGCCTGACCCACCTCGGGTTCGTGCTGCGGCACGCGTTCGCGACGACCCACGAGCCCGCCCTCCTCGGCGAAGCCCTGGTCGCGTTGATCCTCGCCCTGGAACTGACCACGCCGGAGGTCGTGGGGCAGGTGCTCGCCGTCCGCGCGGCGGCCGTGGAGGCGGTGGTCGAGGACGACCGCGTGATGGAGCTGTGGATCCTGGAGCGGTCCGTGAGCTGGGCCGCGCCGGTGGTGCGCGGCCTGTACCGCTCCGAGCTCCTCGGTCGGATGGGCCGGGTCGGGGAGAGCGCGCACGCCGTGGCGCTCGACCTGGCGCGGGAGTTCGCGGCGGCCCGCGACGCGGCGACCGGGGTACCGCCGACCGCGCGGTCGGGTCTGATCGCCGCCGTCCGCGAGCGCGTGACGCGGTTCCACGACACCCGCGACCCCGACGAGGTGCTGGTCCCCGCGGCGGTGGACGAGCTGGTCGACCTGCTGTGCGCGGTGCCGGACCCGTTGGCGGACTTGGACGTCGCGCAGGCGGCCGGGTTGCTGCTGTGGGCGCGGTTCGCCGCGCGCGGCACGCCCGAGGGCCGCGCGGAGCTGGCGGTCACCCTCGACCTGCTCGCGCCCCTGCACCGGATGGGCGGTCGGGCGTACCTGCCGTCGGCCGTCGCCGAGCAGTTCGACCGCGACCCGCCCGCCGAGCCGGACGCGGCCTCGACCCTCGGGATGCTCGGCCGCGTCCAGTACGGCGACACCGACCCGGCCGCCCTGGACCGGGCCGTCGTGCTGTTCCGCCGGGCGGTCGCCCTGGCCGGGCCCGGGCACGCGCAACTCCCGTTGCTGCGCACGAACCTCGGCACCGCGCTGATGGCGAGGGCCGACCGCGCCGGCGACCTGGGCGACCTGGACGAGGCGATCGGGCAGTGCCAGGCCGCAGTCGCCCTGGCCGCGCCCGAAGCACCCGTCCGGGCGACCTGCCTGGCCAACCTGAGCCTGACGCTGATGACCCGTGCCGAGCGGCTGGACAGCCTCCAGGACCTGGAGAGCGCGGTGGCGGCCTGTCAGGCGGCCGTCGACGGGTGGCCGGACCACCCCGACATCGCGTCGATGAGGATCAACCTGGCCACCATGCGGCGCAGCCTGGTGAACTTCGTCGGCCAGGAGTCCGCGCTGGACGACCGGATCGACGCGACGTCCGATCCGGACGAACTGGCCGACCTGCTGTGGAACCGGTACGTCCGCGCCGGCGACCCGGCGGACCTGGACCGGGCCGTGCGGGTGCGGCGGGACGCGCTCGACGCGGGCGGCCCGCCCGCGGTGCACCTGGCCGGGCTGTGCGACCTGCTCCGGACCCGTTTCGTCCACCTAGGACAGCCGGCGGACCTGGCGGCGTCCGTCGCGGCGGGACGGGCCGCGATCGAGGCGACGTCGGACGACGACCCGGACCTGGCCTGGCGCCGGTCCACGCTGGCCAACGCGCTGTCCCGGCGGTACCAGACCGCGGGTGTGCCCGAGGACCTGGACGAGGCGGTCCGGTACGCCCGGGACGCGGTGGCGGCCATGCCCTCGGCCACCTACCTGACGAACCTCTGCCTGGCGCTGCGCCTGCTGTTCGAGCGCACCGACCGGGTCGAGCACGTGGACGAGGCGATCGAGGCCGGTCGGGCCGCCGTCCACGGCTCGCCGAAGGGCAGCCCGCTGCTCGGGGTCTACCTCGGCAACCTGGGCGGCGCGCTGGTGGCCCGGTTCCGCCGCACGAGCGGTCAATCCGACCTGGACGAGGCGGTCGACGTGCTGCGCCGGTCCGTGTCGGCGATGCCGGGGACGAGTCCCGACCGCGGCATGGCGCAGGCGAACCTGTCGGCCGCGCTGCTCACCCGGTTCGAGTCCCGGCGGGCCGTCGAGGACCTGGACGTGGCGATCGAGCACGGCCGCCGAGCCGTCGAGGCGACCCCGCCCGACCACGACGCCCGCGCCCCGCGCCTGTCGAACCTCGCGGCGGCGCTGCGGACCCGGTACGGCGTCACGACCGTCGACGCGGACCTGGACGAGGCGTTGGAGGCGTGCGAGGCCGCGGTGGCGGCGTTGGCACCCGGCGATCCGCGCCGACCGACCGCGTCGCTGAACCTCGCCCAGGTGCTGCTGGACCTGCACGACCGGACCGGACGACCCGACACCCTCGCCACCGCGGTCGACGTGGCCCGCGAGTCGTTGGCGCGCCTGCCGGAGGACCACCCGAACCGGCCGCTGCACCTGGTGTCGCTCGGCCGGGTGCTGCGCCGGCGGGCCGAGGGCACGGACCTGGCGGCCGCGCTCGACGCGGTCCGGGAGGCGGCGGCGAGCGACGTGGGCGCGCCGCGCGTGCGCGCCCTGGCCGCCACGCAGTGGGCCGGGCTGGCCGCGTCCGAGGGCCGGTGGGCGGAGGCCGTCGCGGCCTACGGCGCGGCGATCGACCTGATGGGGCGCACCGTGTCCCGGTCCCTCACGCGGCGCGACCGCGAGGCGTTGATCGACGGCATGGCGGGTGTGGCCGCGGACGCCGCCGCGTGCTGCGTGCGGGCCGGACAGCCGGCCAGGGCGGTCGAGCTGTTCGAGCAGGGGCGCGGGCTGTTGCTCGGGCACACCCTGGACAGCCGCGCCGACCTCACCGCGCTCGCCGACCGCGAACCCGCCGCGGCGGCGGAGTTCACCGAGCTGTGCGCGGCCTTCGAGGACTCCGCCGCGGACGTGGTGACGCGCCGCGGGGTGGCCGCCCGGTACGACCGGCTGCTGGCGGACATCCGACTGCTGCCCGGCTTCGCGGAGTTCCTGCGTCCGCCGACGGCGCGCGACCTCGCGCCGGCCGAGGGGCACGCCGTGGTCGTCGCGGTGTCCGACTTCGGGTCGTGCGCGCTGGCCCTGTCCGCCGCCGGCGAGGTAACGGCCGTCGCGCTGCCCGCGCTCACACCGGACGTCGTGGAGGCGGAGGTCCGGCAGTTCCTCCAGGCGGTCGAGGACGCTCGGGCCGACCGCGCCCGGACCAGGGCCGCCGCGCAGGACCGGGTGGCGCGCACGCTGGAGTGGACCTGGGACGTGCTGGCCGGTCCGGTGCTCGACCGGCTGGGCGCGACCGGGAGGGTGTGGTGGTGCCCGTCCGGCGTCCTGTCGCTGCTGCCGCTGCACGCGGCGGGGCACCACGACGGGGTGCGCGCCGTGCTGGACCGGGTGGTCTGCTCGACCACGCCGACCCTCCGGGCGCTGGCGCACTCGCGGCGGGTCGTCGACCCGGCCCGACCGCGTGCCGACCGCGCGCTGGTCGTGGCCATGCCGCACACGCCGGGTCACCCCGTGCCGCTGCCCGGCGCCGAGCGCGAGGCGGCGGTGGTGCGCGCGCACCTGTCCGGCGCGGTCGACGTGGTGAGCGGGACCGCGGCGTCCCGGGACGCGGTCGTCGCGGCGCTGCCGAAGGCCCGGGTGGCGCACTTCGCGTGCCACGCGGCCGGCGACCTGGCGAACCCGTCGGACAGCCTGCTGATGCTGGCCGACCACCACGACCACCCGCTCACCGTGCTGGACCTGGCGCGCCTGCGGCTCGACGCGGACCTGGCGTACCTGTCCGCGTGCTCGACGGCGCGCGCCGGCGGGAGGTTGGCGGACGAGGTGATCCACCTGGCGTCGGCGTTCCAGCTGGCGGGGTACCGGCACGTGGTCGGCACCCTGTGGCCGATCGGCGACCGGCCCGCCGTGGACTTCGCGGAACTGGTCTACCCGGTGATCGCGGCGGGCGGCGACATCGCGACGGCCGTGCACACCGCGACCCGGGCCCTGCGCGACCGCCACCCCGACGATCCGCTGGTGTGGGCCTCGCACGTGCACGTCGGCGCCTGACGGTCAGAAACCGGGGCGCCCCAACAGGAACTCCGCGACGCACTCCGGGTGGTCCTCGTCGTCGGCGGCGAGGACCACTCCCCGGGACCCACCGTGGTAGCACGCCACGAGCGCGGGCCGGGCGGCCTTCGCGGTGTCCCGGGTGGTGAAGACGAACCGCCCCTCGGCGACCGTGACGAGCGCGATCCCGTGCACCCGCGCGAACTCGACCGCACCGGCCTGGAACGCCGACGTCGCCACCAGCACGCCTTTGTGCGCGCCGACGCTCTGCGCCTTCTGCCGCAACACCTGCACCAGTTCGCGCTTGATCGGGTTGCGGTGCAGCTTCGCCTCGACCACGACGAGGAACTCCATCCCGGCGAACCGGTACCGCACGGTCGCGTCGAAGTCGTACACCCCGTCCACCCCGGCGACCTTCTCGTGCAGGCTCACCACCAGCCCGTCGACCTGGGACCCCGCGGCGCCCAGCAACTCCGCGGCCACGAACTCCTCGAACTCGCCCGGCGTGATCCCGGGGTGCGGGTACCGCCCCACCACTCGCTCGTCCTGCACCACCACGCCACGGTACCGGGGCGTCGATCACGCCGGGGTGTCGTCAGGCGACCGCGCGGCCGGCCGCGCGCAGTTCCCGGATCAGTTCCCGCACGGCCGTGGAGTCGCGGGTCGCGGCGGTGGTCACGTGGACGACGCGGCGGGTCGGCGGGGAGTCGTCCAGCGGCACGACGGTCACCGAGGCCGGGTGGTCGGTCAGGGTCAGGCGGGGCAGGACGGCCATTCCCATGCCCTGGGCCACCATCGAGAGCACGACGCCGTCGTCGGCGACGCGGACGGTGGCGGGTGGGAGCCAGTTCTGCCGGGACCACCAGGCGGCGGTGTGCGAGGAGCAGTTCTCCGGCCAGTCGATCAGCGGCAGGGAGCGGGGGCGCGGGTGGCCGGTCGGGTGGGCCAGCAGGTACGGCTCGGTGAACAGGTCGCCGTGCACGGTGCCCGGCGGTGGCGGGGTGCGGTCGCTGTAGGTCGCGATCGCCAGGTCCACCCGGCCGTCGGCGGCTTCGCCCGCGGTGCCGCGGCCCAGTTCCGGCACGATCGACACGGTCGGCCGCACGCCCGGGAAGCGCGTGGTGAGGCGGTCGAGCGCGGCGGGCAGGAGGTGGGCCGCGGCGGTGCGGAACGCGGCGACCCGCAGCACGCCGGTGACCTCGCCCGCCGCCGCGATCCGGGCCTCGGCGCGCAGCAGGTCGAGTTGGCGCAGGATCTGCCGGGCGTGCACGAGCGCGCGGTCGCCCGCGGGTGTCGGCCGGGCGCCGGTCCGGCCGCGGCTGAACAGCACCGCGCCCACCTGCCGCTCGACCCCGCGCACCGCGTGCGAGACGGCCGACTGGGTCAGCCCGAGCCGGGTGCCGGCGGCGGTGAAGCTGCCGGTGTCGGCGACCGCGACCAGCAGTCTCAGCGCGCGCGTGTCGAGGTCCACACCACCGAGTCTTCCATGAACGCGGTTCATGGAAGACGTCGATCCATCGACCGCGCACCCTGCCGGAACCCTCCGGGGGAGACCTAGCGTGCGGGCACCTGCGAAAAAGGAGTTCCCCTTGTTCCTCAAGGCAGTCCGGGCCGCCCGCCGCGCCGAGGGCACCCCGCGCCCCGACGACTTCTCGATCATCACCGCGCCGCTGCCCGACCCCGGGCCGGGCGAGGTCGTCGTGGCCAACGAGTACCTGTCCGTCGACCCGTACATGCGGGAGTTCATGGCCCTGGGCGGGTGGGAACTGGGCTACGGGCTGGAGGGCCGCGCGATCGGCCGGGTGATCGCCTCGACCGTCGCCGACCTGCCGGAGGGCGCCTTCGTCGCGCACCGCCACGGCTGGTCGACCCACGCCCGCCTCACCCCCGCCGAGCTGCGGGTGATCACCGAGTACGAGGGCGTCCCGGCCTCGGCCCACCTGGGCCTGCTCGGCGGCACGGGCCTGACCGCGTGGGTCGGCTTGACCCGCGTCGCCCGCGTCCGCCCCGGCGACGACGTGTTCGTGTCCACGGCGGCGGGCGCGGTGGGTGGCGCGGCGGGCCAGTTCGCCCGCCTGCTCGGCGCCCGCCGGGTGGTGGGCAGCACGGGCAGTCCGGCGAAGGTCGGGCACGTGGTGGGAACACTGGGTTTCGCCGCGGCCTTCGACTACCACGACGGCCTGGCGGAGGGCTTGGCCCGGGTCGCGCCGGACGGCGTCGACGTGTACTTCGACAACGTGGGCGGCGCCCACCTGGAAGCCGCGATCGACGTGCTGCGCGAGTTCGGCCGCGTCGCGTGGTGCGGCGCGATCGCCCAGTACGCCACCCTCGCCGACCCGCCGCCCGCTCCGCGCAACCTCTACGACGTGGTCGGCAAGAGCCTGCGGCTGGAGGGTTTCCTGGTCCGTCGCAACCTCGACGCCCGCCCGGAGCTGGAGGACTTCGCGGTACCCCGCATCCGTTCCGGCGACCTGGTGGTGGACGAGACGGTGGTGGACGGCTTCGACCGCCTGCCCGAGGCGTTCCTGGGTCTGCTGCGCGGCGAGAACACCGGCAAGATGCTCGTGCGGCTGTGACCGCGCGGGTCGGGTGAAGTCCGGATTGTCGTGGAATATCCCCATGTTCGGCCCCTCGGGGCTGCGGACGGTGCAGGATTGCCGGACGCGGGCCGAGGGGGTTGTGGTGGACGACGTCGCGGGCGTGTTCGTGGGGCGTGGGGCCGAGTCGGCGCGGTTGGCCGCGCTGGTGTCGGGGCCGGGTGGTCGGGTGGTCGTGGTGCACGGGCCCGACGGGGTGGGCAAGTCCGCCCTCGTGGCGCGGTTCGCGCGGGCGCACGCGGATCGCTTCTCCCTGGTGCGGTGGCTGAGCGCGGACTCGGGGGTCGCGCTGTCGCAGGGTTTGGCGGACCTGGGCGCGGCGCTCGGCCCGGTGGCGGCGGACGACCCGCTCGGGAAGCGCGCGCAGCACGCGTTCGAGTGGTTGACCACCCACTCCGGGTGGTTGCTGGTGCTGGACGACCTGAGCGTGCCGGAGGTCCTGGCGGGGTTGGCGCGCCGGTTCACGGCGGGCACCATCGTCGTCACGTCCTCGCGCGCCACCGGGTGGGAGGGAGTTCCGACGGTCGCGCCGGGACCGCTGGCACCGGACGAGGCCGCGGAGTTGGTGACCCGGATCGTGCGGGAGCGGTGGCCCGCGGCCGACCTGCGCGGCGTCGAGCGGGTGTGCGAGGAGTTGGGGCGGTGGCCGTTGGCGGTGGAGCAGGCCGCCGCCCACCTGGCGCACACCCGGACCACCCCGGCCGGGTACCTCGACCGGCTGGCCGCCTACCCGGCGCGGGCGTTCACCGCCCGGGACGACGCGGAGCTCGCGCTGACCCGGGCGTGGCACGTGACGTTCGAGGAGCTCGCCCACTCGGCCACGGCGTGCCTGCTGCTGCACGTGCTGGCGTGGTTCGCGCCGGGCGACGTCCCGCGCGAGGTGATCACGGCCGCCCAGGACCCCGGCGGCCGACGTGGCGTGGCGGACGCGATGGACCTGCTGGCCGCGTTCGGGCTGATCACCCTCACCGAGGACACCATCACCGTCCACCGCTCGGTCCAGGCCGTCACCCGGACCCCGGACCCCGCCCGCGGCCAACGACACCCCGGCGGCATCGCCGCGGCCCGGCACAGGGCCTTCGCCTACCTGCGCCTCCGGCTGACCGGCCCGCCCGACCCCGAGGCGTGGCCGACCTACCGCGAGGTCGCCCGCCACGCCGCCGCGCTGCTCGACCTCGCCCCACCCGAGGACGACACCGCGGCGGCCTGCGGGTTGTTCGACCTGGTGGGCTCCTACCTCGTCCGCCAGGGCGACACGGACGCCGCCGTCGGCCACCTGACCCGGGCCGTGGTCAGCGGTGAGCGCGTGCACGGCCCGGACCACCCGCTCACCTCGCTCGCCCGCGACAACCTGGCCCTCGTCACGCGGACGGTGGGCTCGGAGGTCGACCGGCGCGCGGCGTTCGCCGACCACGCCGAGCGGACCTTCGGCCCCGACCACCCGAACACGGTGTCCGCGCGGAGCAACCTCGCCGCGGCCCACGACGCCGCGGGTGACCACGACCGGGCGATCGCGCTGTACGAGGAGGTCCTGGCGGACAGCGTGCGGGTGCTCGGCCCGGACCACCCGGACACCCTGATCACCCGGAACAACCTGGCCGGCGTCTACCTGGCCGCCGGCGACTTCGCCCGGGCGATCCCGCTGCACGAGGAGGCCCTGGCCGACCGGGAACGCGTGCTGGGCCCCGAGCACCCGAACACCTTGATGTCGCGGAACAACCTGGCCGGCGCGTATCTCGACGCGGGCTACCCGGACCGGGCCGTCGCGACCTTCCAGGCCGTCCTCACCGACTGCGAGCGGATCCTCGGCCCCGACCACCGCCTCACCGTCGGCATCCGGAACAACCTGAGCGTGGCCCTGCGGCTCTGACCCGGAAACTACTGCGCCCCAAGGGAGTCGAACGGTCGGTCGAAGATCTCGGCCAAACCCGCCGCGCCCGCGTCGGTCAGGTGCACGACCCGGGGACCGGCGCCGTGGCGGACCCACCCCAGCGCGAACAGCCTGGCCGCGATGGACGCGCCGAGCGCGCCGGACAGGTGGTGCCGCTCCTCGCTCCAGTCCACGCAGTACCGGACCAGCGGCCGCCGGGTGGGCACCCGCAGGTCGACTCCCAGCGCCCGCACCGCGTCCGCGCCCCGGTCGGTCAGCTCGTAGTGGTGGTCGCGGCCGTAGGTGGACGGTCGGTCGTGGGTCGCCGTGCCCGGCCGGCGCGCGCCCGTGAGCACCCCGGTGTCCAGCAGCACGGCCATCAGGTGGACGCCCAGCCGACCCGCGAGGTGGTCGTAGCAGGTGCGCGACCGGCGCAGGGCGTCGGCGCGCACGCTCTGCCGCAACGACGTCACCGGCGACGACGGCGGCGCGATGACGGCCAGCGCCTCCAGCGCCTCGGCCACCTCGGCGCGGGCGAGGCGGTAACGGCGGTGGCGGCCGTCGCGATGGGCGGTGACCAACCCGGCGTCCACGAGCTTCGCCAGGTGCGCGCTGGCCGTCGGCCCGCCGACACCGGCCTCCTCGGCGAGCGCGCTCGCGGTGATCGACCGGCCGTCGCACAACGCCTTGAGGATGCGGGCCCGTGAGCCGTCCGCGATGAGCGCGGCGGCGCGCGCGATGTCGGGGTCGGCCTTCGGCGGGTCGGGCTGCACCCCCCGACGGTACGACACCGACACTTCGCCCGCCGGCGAAGTGTTCCCGCCGCAGACTGGGCCGCATGAGCGTCCTGAAGCCGCGCGCCGCGCCACCCCTCCTCGCGCTGAGCCTGGGTTACTTCCTCGTCATGCTGGACGTCACGGTGGTCACCGTCGCGGTGCCCGCCGTCCAGCACTCGCTGCGCGCCGGCCCGTCCGCGACGCAGTGGTCGGTCGACGGCTACAGCGTGGTGTTCGCCGCCCTGCTGCTGCTCGGCGGCGCGCTCGGGGACCGGCTCGGCCACCGGCGGGTGTACCTGGCGGGCCTCGTCGGGTTCGCCGGCGCGTCGGTGCTGTGCGCGGTCGCGGCGGCACCCGGCGCGCTGATCGCGGGTCGGCTCCTCCAGGGCGCGGGCGCCGCGCTGCTCGTGCCGACGTCGTTGGCCCTGCTCGCGACGACCTACCCGGACCGCGCCGCCCGGGCCCGCGCGCTGGCCTTCTGGGCCGGTGTCGCCGCGGTCGCGTTCGCCGCCGGGCCGGTGCTGGGCGGGCTGCTGGTGTCCGGTGTCGGCTGGCGCGCGGTGTTCTGGCTCAACCTCCCGGTGACCGCGCTCGCGGTGGTGCTGGTGCTGCGGCACGTGCCGGCGCCCGCGGTGTCCGGGTGCGCCAAGCGGATGGACGTGGCCGGCCAGGTGTTCGCGATCGTCGGGTTGACCGGTGTCGCGGGCGGGCTCAACGAGGCGGGCACGGAGGGCTGGACGTCGGCCGTCGTCGTGACGTCGTTCGCGGTGGGGTGCGCCGCGCTGGTGGCGTTCGCGGTGACCGAGCGCCGCCGCGACCGCGCCGACGCCGCGCCGCTCCTGCCGCCGGTCCTGTTCGCCGACCCCGGTTTCGCCGCGACGGCCGTGATCGGCGTGCTGCTGAACCTCGGCTACTACGGCATGTTGTTCGTGGTCACGCTGTACTTCCAGCAGCAGCGCGGGTACGACGCGCTGACCACCGGCCTCCTGCTGCTGCCCACCGTGTGCCTGGCGCTGGTCGCGGCACCGCTGTCCAGCCGGCTCACCGCCGCGCACGGCCCGTACCGACTGATGACCGCCGCCCTCCTGCTGGGCTCGGCGGGCTTCCTCGGCTGGCTCGTCGCGGGCCCGGAAACCCCTTACGCCGCACTGCTGTTCCCGTTGGTCGCGACGGGCCTGGCGACCCCGTCGACGGTGCTCGCCGCCACCACCGCGGTCATCGAGTCCGCGCCGGACGGAAAAGCCGGGGTCGCCTCGGCGGTGTTCCAGGTGTCCCGCCAGATCGGCAACGCGGTGGGCGTCGCGCTGTTCGGCACGGTGCTCGCCGCGGCGCCGAACGCCTACGACGGCGTGCGTCGATCCGCGGTGATCGCGTCGGCGGCGTTCTGCGTCGGCGCGGTGACGGCGTTCCTGGCCGGTCGTCGCGCCTCTCGCGCGGCCGTGTTCGTCGGTGGGTGATCGCGGTCGGTCGAGGTTCCTCCACAAAGGACTGTCGCCCGCCGGGGCGGCTCCGGTGTCGTTGCGGGTGGTCGATCGCGGTCAGCCGAGCGTGCCGGTCCGCGCGTCGAACCGTGTGGGCGTTTCGGTGGCGAGGGGCAGTGGCGCGCCCAGGCTGTGCCAGGCGGCGTTCTGCGTCGGCGCGGTGACGGCGTTCCTGGCCGGTCGTCGCACCTCTCGCGCGGCCGTGTTCGTCGGTGGGTGACCGCGGTCGGTCGAGGTTCCTCCACAAAGGACTGTCGCCCGCCGGGGCGGTTCCGGTGTCGTTGCGGGTGGTCGATCGCGGTCAGCCGAGGGTGCCGGTCCGCGCGTCGAACCGCGTGGGCGTCTCGGCGGCGAACGGCAGTGGCGCGCCCAGGCTGTGCCAGGTGGTCCAGCCACCGGGCGGCTGCTGGCGGGTGTGCCCCACGGCCCGGTTGGCGTCCTGGACGAAGATCTCCAAGGTGCCGTCCGGGTTGCGGCCGACGGCGGGCGCCGTGACCCACGCGCCGTGCAGGCTGAGCCAGATGCTCCACGTCGGCGGCTGCTGCCAGACGTGCCACAGCGCGCTGTCGTCACCCCGGGCGAACGCCTCCGACCGGCGGTCGGGGTTGACGCCCACCCCGATCGGGCTGGTCACCCGACCACCGAGGCTGTTCCAGGTGTCCCAGTCGGTGACCGCGGCCCCCTGCGTGGTGTGCCACAGCGCGCCGTCCTGGCCCTGGGCGTACACCTCCACGCTCTGGTTCCGCACGACGGTCGGGTAGGAGGCGAGGGTGCCGCCGTGGTTGATCCAGGGGCTCCACCCGGTGGACGTCTCCTGCTGCCTGATGTGCCACAACGCGTTCCCGCCGCCGCGGGCGAAGACCTCGGTCTGGCCGTACCAGTTCAGGCTCGCGGCGGGCGCCGAGGTGAGCGACCCGCCGAGGTTCTGCCACGCGCTCCACACCGTGGGGTAGACCCGCTCCTGCCGGATGCGCCGCAACGACCCGTCGACGCCCCGCGCGTACACCTCCAGCCCGGCGGACTCGCCGGTCATCACGGACGGCACCGAGTTCAGGCTGCCGCCCAGGCTTTCCCAGGCGCCCCAACCGGACGGCGCCGACGGCTGCTCCCAGGCGTGCACCAGCGCGCCCGTGCCGTCGACGGCGAACACCTCGAGTTGGCCGTAGGCGTTGTAGGTCACCGCGGGCGTGCCGACGATGCTGCCGCCGATGCTCCGCCACGTGGTCCACCCGGTGGGGGAGGAGGGTTCCTTCCGGATGTGCCACACCGCGCCGTCGGCGCCGCGCACGAACACCTCCAACCCGTCACCCACCCTGATCACGGTGGGTGCGGGCGCCAACGGCGGCGGGGTGGGCGCGCGGTCGGTGCTCGCCATCGTCGTCCCGCTCGGAGCCAGGGTGGCGGCCAGGACCACCGATGTGGCCAGCAGCCTGAGGATTCCGGATCTCATGGGTGCTCACGGTGGCAGGGGCGGGTGGTGAGGGGCCGGCGACCGGGAGGCTGACGTGGTGTCCCGTCGCGGACACGCGGGGTGACGAGGCAGGGGCGCGATGCCCGACCGAGGTCCTGCCGAGGTCGTGGACGACGTCGCCGCCGGCGGTCGAACACGCTGGTGGACATGACGAAGCAGACGACGGCGCCGGTGACCGAGGCTCTACCCGGCCGAGGGAACCGTCCGCAACCAACCTCTCCGGCGCCACCACCACAAACAGCGCCGGCTGGAAGCCCTGCGCGTGGCCGACGAACGCGGCCGGCTGTCACGGTTTCCGCGCCCCGCGCGGCGGACGCGCTGGGCCGAACGTGTCGCTGCGGCCCCATCCGTGTGAACCGCGCCCGGGGTGTCTATGGCGTTCCCCCGGCGGGTGCCAGGGTCGGGCCCGAGGGCCGCCAAGACACGAGGAGTGGAATGACCATCCGGAACGCATGGGGCGCGGTGCTCGCGATCGCCGCCGCGGTCGTCGGGCTGGGCACGCCCGGAACGGCCGCGGCGAGCCCGGCGGGGAGCACGTGCGCGGTGCAGACCCTGAACACCGGCACCTACCTGACCGCCGTCCGCGGTGGCGGGCAGGTGATCGACGTGATCCACAGCGACGCGACCAGGATCGACGCGTGGGAGCGGTTCACCTTCGTGGACGCCGGTGATCAGCACTACGGCCTGCGCACCGCCAACGGGAACTACGTCACCGCGGTGCGCGGCGGGGGACAGGTCGTCGACGTCGTCCACACCGACGGGACGACGCTGCGGGGCTGGGAGACGTTCTCGCTGGTGCCGACCGGCGCCGACCGCTACGCCATCCGAACCTTCGACGGCCACTACCTGACGGCGATCGGCGGTGGCGGCCGGGTGACCGACGTCCTGCACACCGACGCCACCACCATCAGCACCTGGGAACAGTTCCGGCTCGTCTGCGGGGTGTGAGCCAGGCGGGCGGACAGCGGCTGCCGTCCGCCCGCCCGGGTCGGTCACGACGTCGTGAAGACCACGTCGACCCAGTGGTTGTTGCCGGTGTTCTCGTTGGGGTAGTCCGGGAAGCTCATGAATCGGCCCAGCAGTCCGTTCGGGTTGGCCGGCGCGGAGAGTTGCGGGGTGTCGATGCCGCCCGCCTTGAAGTAGTTCGTGGTTTGGGTCCACTGGCCGTCCAGCATCTTGTACCAGGCCAGGTACGTGGTGCCGGCGGTGACCGGTGCCGGGGTGGCGAAGGTCAGGGTTTGCCAGCCGGTGGCGGACTCGTTGGTGAACTCGCCTCCCGCGACGGTTTTCGTGGAGCTCAGGGAGATCGCGCCGTAGTGCGTGCGGCCGTTGTACGGGCCCTTGTAGAACTTGATGCCGGTCACGAAGCCGTTCACCTTGGGCACGAAGTTGATCCCGGCCCCGGTGCCGCCGTAGTAGCCGTACGACAGGATCTCCGGGATCGACGCCTCGCTGAACAACGTGCACGGGCACGGTGCGTCGCCCGTGGTGTAGGTCCACGTGGTCGGGGTGGGCAGGGTGTTCTCGTGGACGTCCGTCGCCCGCACCGACACCGTGTACGGCGTGGTGCGCACCAGCGGCGCGGCCGGGGTCCAGACCAGGGAGTGGTCGTCGTCGGCCCGGGTCACCGTGCCGCGCATGACGACACCGTGCGAGTCCTTCACCTGGACCGTCGAGTCGGTGAGGCTGACCTGCTCGTCGTAGGTCGCCACGACCGGCGCGGAGAGGCCGGCGCCGGTGCCGTCGTCCGGCGGGTTGTGCGACACGTTCACCGGCGGGGTCGTGTCGGCGAACGTGGCGAAGTCGACGTCGACCCAGTAGTTGTTGCCCTCGTAGGACCGCGTCGGGAAGCCGCCGCCGGGCGCGAAGACGCCCGAGAACGGGCCCGCGCCGGTGGCCAGCGGGCCGGAGGTGACCGGGTCGCGGCGGGTGAAGTACTGGTGCTCCACCGCGTAGTGGCCGTTGGGCGCGGTGTAGGAGGCGGTGTAGACCAGGTCCCGGTGGACCGACACCGGTTGGGCGAACGTCAGGGTCTGCCACCCGGTCGCGGTCTCGCCGGTGAACGTGCCGGTGCCCAGGCGCTCGCCGGTGGGGCTCCAGATCGAACCGGTGTGGGTGCCGGTGTTGCCCTCGCCCTTGTAGAAGCGCACGGCGGTGACCAGACCGCCGCGCGGGACGGTGAACCGGACGCCGAGTTCGTAGTTGCCGCCGTCATTGGCGGACGGGGTGGTGGGCACGGTGGCCGTGCTGAACAGCGAGCACGGGCACGTCGCGGTCGACCGGGTGGTGAGGTCCCAGGTCGCGGGCGCGGCCAGGGAGTTGCCGTTGAGGTCGGACGCCTGCACGCTCACCGAGTACTTCGTGCCGGGCTTGAGGGAGCCGTTCGGCTTCCACGTCAAGGACTTCCCGTCGGCGGCGAACGTCGTCGTGCCGCGCAGCAGACCGCCGCCGCCGTCGCCCAGGGTGATCACGGCCGAGTCGGGGTCGATCGGCTCGCTGAACCCGAGGTCGACCGACGGGTCGAGGGCCACGTCCGTCGCGTTCGGGCCCGGGGTGCGGGTGTCCAGGGTCGGCCGGGTGGAATCGCCGTTGAGCCCGGTGCGGTAGACCACGTCCACCCAGTAGTTCGAGGCGAGGTAACCGGTCGTGGGGAAGCCGCCGTCGTAGCGGAACAGGCCGTTCGGACTGGCCGGGTCCTCGGCGGGCGCGGTGATCGGGCCGTACGTGGTCGCCCGCCCGGCGAACTGCGACTGGGTGACGGCGTAGTGGCCGTTGGGCGCGTAGTAGGTGACCACGTAGGAGGTGGCGGGCGCGACGTTCACCGGGTCGGCGAAGGTCAGGGTTTGCCACCCCGTCGAGGTTTCGCCGGTGAACGTGCCGGTGGCCAGGCGGGTGCCGGTGGCGCTCCACAACGAGCCCGTGTGGGTGCCGGTGTTGCCCTCGCCCTTGTAGAACCGGACGCCGAGCACCTGCCCCTTGGCCGCGAACCGGACCTTCACGCCCAGCTCGACCGGGCGCGCGTCGCCCGCCGAGGCCGCCGCGGGCGCCGTGAAGTCGTCCCACAGCGTGCACGGGCACTCGGCGGGGCGCGGACGGCCGGTGGTGAACGTCCAGGTGTACGCGGCCGTCTGGTTGCCCGCCGCGTCCCGGACCTTGCTGGACGCGGTGAACGCGGTGCCCGCCGGCAGCGCGGCGTCCGGGTGGAACTCGACGGTTTTCCCGTTGCCGGACAACGAGGTCTGCCCGGCAACGGCGCCACTCGGGCCGGTGAGGGCGAACTCGGCGGAGCCCGGCGCGATCGTCTCGTCGTAGGCGGCGCCGATCGTCGGGCTCGGCGCGACGCTGCCCGCGCCGGCGACCGGCGAGGTGGTGAGCAGGTCGGGCGCGCGGGTGTCGGCGCCGGGTTCCGGTGCCCACACGACGTCGACCCAGTAGTTCGCGTCCGCGCCACCGGTGTCGGGGAAGCCGCCTCCGCCGTGGAAGACGCCGTTCGCGCCGTCGACGCCGGTTTGCAGGCCGGTCAACGGTTCCAGGTAGCGGGAGGTGGTGCCGAAGTAGCCGGTGTCGACCGAGAAGTGGCCGGTCGGCGAGAAGTAGGAGACGACGTAGGTGGTGTTGCCCGCGACCGCGACGGGCTGCGGGAAGACCAGCGTTTGCCAGCCGGTGCCCGTCTCGTCGTGGAACGTGCCGGTCGCGAGCCGGGTGCCGGCGGCGTTCCACAGCGAGCCGGTGTGCGTGCCGGTGTTGGCCGCGCCCTTGTAGAACCGCACGCCGCGCACGTAGCCGTCGGTGGTGGAGCGCCACTTCAGGCCGAGTTCGAGGGCGGCGTTGTCGCTGGCGTCGACGGTGGCGGGTACTTCGTCGGACCACAGGCCGCACGGGCAGACCCGGGCGGCGACCGTGGTGTCGGCGGTGGCCTGACCGACGGTGTCGCGCGCCGCGTCGAGCGCGCGGACCTTGAGGTGCGCCGGGCCCGAGCCGCCCGGGGTGTAGGTGTGGCTCCACGCGGTCCGGCCGGCCTGCCAGGTCGCGGGGCGCCAGGTGACGCCGTCGTCGGTGGACACCTCGACGGCGCCGACCGCGACGTCGTCGGTCACCGTGCCGGAGAACGTGTAGGGACTGCCGACCGCGGCGGTCGTGGGGACGGTGGTGAACGCGGTGGGTGTCGCGGCGTGGGCGACCGGCGTGCGGTCGGCGATGGGCGCGACGAGGAGCGCGGCGGCGACGATCGCGATGCTCGCGAACCGTGCCGCGTGGCGTAAGGACATTTACCCGCCTCTTCCCGCAGGGCCTCAGGACGGCCCCGGTTCCACGTCGGGCATCGGGCTCGACGGTGCCACCGTTACCGGGACCCTTCACCCGTTTGCGCGGAAAGCGTTGTCCGGCAATGGTTGTGGCGGCAGTCGGGGGTGCGGCGTGGGCCGACTGGTCGCGGACCCGATGCCATGTCCGTGCGCAGAAAATAGGATCGGCGCACCGCCGGGGTCGGAGCCGGCGACCACCGTCGCGACGTACCTGGAGAAGTGGGACGGCCGGTTCACCGACCTGGTCTCGGGCGACCGCACCACACCACGCGAATCCCCGAGCCGGGAGAAGGTGGACGCCCTGCTTGGCGGGGATTGGGACGGGAGTCCCCTTGGTGACGCTACGTCCGCGCCGGGTTCCTCTGGGTAAATGTCTGGTATGTCCAATGGCCGTGCGACGGTCATCCGCCGTTTTGTGAAAGTTACTCATCTTGTCGCGGGTGCTTGCGACCGTTCGGAGTGCACAACCTCCAGCAAAAGGAGCACTCCACAGCCATGTCACCCCAAAGGCGCGCCGCACTGGCCGCTGTCGTCGTGGGTTCGGTCCTGGCGGGCTCGTTCGCGCTCGCCTCGCCCGCCTCCGCCGACACGCCCAACGTCAGCCGGGTCATCCTCACCCCGACCGCGACGCCGACCGACTCGCAGAACTTCACCTGGCGCAGCACCGACGCAGCCGGTGGGACGGTGCAGTTGCGCACCGTCGGCGGGACCGCCATCACGATCGCGGCGACCGCCGTGGACACCAGCACGCTCTCCGGCGTGAACTACACGCACTACTCCGCCACCGCCACGGGTCTCACGCCGGACACCGCGTACGAGTACCGCGTGGGCACCGGTGACCAGCTCAGCCAGTGGCGCCGGTTCCGCTCCGCCGCGAAGGAGGCCAAGCCGTTCGAGTTCCTCTACTACGGCGACGCCCAGATCGGCCTGGAGTCCACGTGGCCGGCCGTCGTCGCGGCCGCCAACGCCAAGGCGCCGAACTCGGCGGGCAGCGTGCACGCGGGCGACCTGATCGACTCCAGCACCCAGGTGCAGTGGACGAACTGGTTCAACGGCATGGGCGAGAGCGCCGCGACCACCCAGGTCCTCGCCGCGCCGGGCAACCACGAGTACAAGGACGACGCCGCGCTGCGGAACTGGAAGATGAACTTCGAGTACCCGGCGAACCACCCGAACCTCACCACGATCGGCGCCCTCGCCGACCGCGCCAAGGGTGACACCGACGCCGCCCGCCAGACCGCCGCGTACTTCGCGCACTGGGACGACGTCGCCAAGGAAACCGTGTACTACAGCGACTTCCAGGGCGTCCGCTTCATCACGCTCAACGCCACCCAGAGCGTCGGCTACCTGACGCCGAAGACGCTGCCCTCGTGCGCCGTCGGCTGCCCGGACCCGTCGACGCTGTGGATCGAGTTCCAGACGGCGTGGCTCGACCACGTGTTGGCGAACAACCCGAACAAGTGGTCCGTCGCCACGTTCCACCAGCCGGTCTACAGCAGCGCGGAGGGTCGCGACGAGCCCATCCTGCGCGACAACTGGGTGCCGGTGTTCGAGAAGCGCGGCATCGACCTGGTGCTGATGGGCCACGACCACACCTACGCCCGCGGCTACAAGAACTCCGACGCCACCGGCACGCCGGGCGTCACCTCGGGCCCGGTCTACGCGGTCAGCAACTCCGGCGCGAAGCACTACACGTTGGCGCCCAAGGACGACAACGTGTGGACGCAGAACGCCGCGACCCAGGTCCGCCGCGGCGAGGGCGTGACCACCTACCAGGTCGTCTCGGTCAACGGCGACACCGTCACCTACCGCTCCTACGTGGTCGAGAAGACCGCGGCGTCGCCGGAGAAGGAGAAGGTGGGCGACCTGTTCGACTCGTTCACCATCACCAAGCGCAACGGCGTCAAGCACGTGACCGAGGCGGGCGTCGAGCCGCCCGCGCGCGACGGCGAGCAGAGCGTCAAGGTCACCGTGCCCCAGCGCTCGGCGGGCGAACTGGTGTGGAGCATCGACGGCGGCAACGGCGTCGTGGACCTCGGCACGGCCAAGGAGTCCGGCGACCACTTCGGCGCGAAGGGCTCGCTGAACCCGGTCCGCGTCACCGACACCCGCCTGAACGCGCCGCAGTGGGCGCTGTCCGGTCAGGTCGGCGACTTCACGTCGGCCGGTCAGCGGTTCAGCGGCAAGTACCTCGGCTGGTCGCCGTTCGTCGCGGAGAGCGCCGGCACGGCGGTCGCGGGCGCGCCCGTGGCCTCCGGCTTCACCTCCGGTGACGGTCTGGCCAAGTCCGCGACGCTCGGCAGCGCGGCCGCCGGTCACGCCGCCGGCACGTCGCTCCTGCGGGCCGACCTCGACCTGCGCCTGCCGATCACGGTCGCGAACGGCACGTACCGCGGCACCCTCACCCTGACCGCCCTGGGCTGAGTCCACCGGTGGGGCGGCGCCCCCACGCCGCCCCACCACCCCCATTCCAGGTGGTCCCGATGCGCCCGCGGCGGGTCCCACTGACC
>NZ_JBFAEO010000045.1:0-4382 GCF_040642015.1 Actinosynnema sp. NPDC020468 | reverse complement strand
GGGGTTTTCCCCCCGGGGGGGGGGGCCCCCCGCCCCCCCCCCACCACCCCCTTTCCTGGAGATCCCGATGCGCCCGCTGCTCGTCCTCGTCACCGCCGTGCTCGCCTGGCTCCTCGCGCCGGGCGCCGCGCTCGCGCAGGACCCGGTGACCTGGGGCGTGCGCCCGGCCACCTCCGCCGACCACGGCGAGGCCCGCCCCAACTACGCCTACACCGCCGCGCCCGGCGAGACGATCCGCGACGCCGTCGCCGTCACCAACCACGGCGACCGCCCGATCACCCTGCTCGTCTACGCCGCCGACGGCTTCACGACCGCGAGCGGTCAGCTGGACCTGGTGCCCGGCGGGGAGAAGTCCACCGGTGTCGGCGCGTGGACCCGGCTGGCCGAGGCCCGCGTCGACGTGCCCGCGAAGGCCACCGCCGAAATCCCGTTCGCGATCACCGTGCCCGCCGACGCCGAGCCGGGCGACCACAGCGGCGGCGTGGTGACCTCCCTGGCCGTGCCGGAGAACGCGGACGGCGTGACCGTGGACCGCCGCTTGGGCACCCGGATCCACCTGCGCGTCCTGGGCGAGGCCAAGCCCGCGTTGGCCGTCCGCGACCTGACCGTCGACTACCGCGGCACGCTGTTCGGCCCGGGCTCGGCGACCGTGTCGTTCCGCGTCGAGAACACCGGCAACCTGCGGGTCAGCGGCGAGCAAACCGTTTCCCTGCAAGGACTTTTCGGCCTGGACGCGCACGACCAGTCGCTGACCGTCCCGGAATTGCTGCCGGGCGCCTCCCACGAGTTCACCGTCCCGGTCGCCGACGTGGCGCCGCTGTTCCGCCTGAAGTCCTCGGTCCGCCTGACCCCGCGGGTGGAGGGCGCGTCGACCGACGCCCAGCCCGCGGAGGTGACGGCGACCGCGACGACGTGGGCCGTGCCGTGGTCGGTGCTGGGCCTGCTGGTGCTCGTCGCGGCGGCGGTCGTGGTGCTGCGGTGGTGGCTCCGACGCCGCCGGGCCGCGACGGAGCGTCGGATCGCGCGGGCCGTCGAGGAAGCCCTGGGTCGCGACTGACCCGATCAGACCAGCTCGGCGGTGACCACCGCGATGGCCGCGACGGTGGCGTCGAGTTCACGGCGCACGGCTTCCAGGGCCGGGTCGGGGAGATCGCCCGACCGGGCCCGGTCCTCGATCACGGCCACCAGCCCGGCCAGCCGGTCGGCGCCGATGTTGGCCGCCGAGCCCTTGAAGCTGTGCGCCGCCGCGATCGCCTCGGTGACGTCGCCGGAGCGCAGCGCCTCGGCCAGGCGGTCCAGTGCCGGCGCGGAGCGCGCGACGAACGACTCCAGCAGGGCGGCCAGCAGCGCGCGCTCCTCGGGTGGCGCGTCCGGACCGCCGATGTCGGCCAACCGGGCCCGCACGGCCGCCTCGCGCTCGTCCGACTCCGGGCGCGGGTGCGGCACCTGGACGTCGTCCGGCTCGGGCTCCAAAGGATCCGACCCCGGCGGGGTGGCGTCCTCGACTTCCGGCTCGGCCCGCGCGGCCGCCAGGTTGGCCAGCAGGTTCGCCAGGTCGTCGGCGCGCACGGGCTTGGGCAGGTAGTCGTCCATGCCCGCGGCGGCGCAGGCGTTGCGGTCCTCCAGCAGCACCGACGCGGTCATCGCGACCACGTGCGGGCGGCGGCCCGCGGGCACCTCGGCGCGGATCGCGGTGGTGGCCTCCAGGCCGTCCATCACCGGCATGTGCACGTCCATCAGCACCACGTCGTACGGGCGTTGCAGGACCGCGCGCACGGCCTCCTCGCCGTTGCCCACCACGTCCACCCGGTGGCCGAGCCGGGTGAGCATGAGCCGGGCGACCTTCTGGTTCACCGGGTTGTCCTCGGCCAGCAGCACCCGCAGCGCCCCGGAGCCCGGCTCGACCGGCGTCGACACGATCCGCGCGGGCTCCAGCCGGCGACCGGGGCCGACGCCCAGCACCCGGCCCAGGGTCGCGTGCAGCACGCTCACCCTGGCCGGTTTGGTCAGCACGGCGTCGAACAGGTCCCGCTCCGCGGGCTCCAGCAACGCGGCCAGGCTGCCCAGCAGCACCAGCGGCAGGTCGCGGGTGGCCTCCAGCGCGCGCAACCGCCGCGCGAGCACCACGCCGTCCATGCCCGGCATGTGCATGTCCAGCACCGCCACGTCGTAGCGCCCGCCCGCCGCCACCAGGTCCAGCGCGGCCGGACCCGACGGCGCCGTCGCGCAGACCATGCCCCACGCGGTGAGCTGGGCGGACAGCACCTGGCGGTTGGTGTCGTTGTCGTCCACCAGCAGCGCGGTCTTCCCGCTCGCGGGCGCGTGCGCGGGTCCGCGGCCCGTCGGCTCCGGCGACACGTGCATGACCGCGGTCAGGGTGAACGTCGAGCCCACACCCGGCGTGCTCTCCACCACCAGGTCGCCGCCCATCACCTGGGCGAGCCGCTTGCTGATCGCGAGGCCCAGCCCCGTGCCGCCGAACCGGCGCGTGGTGGACGCGTCGACCTGGCTGAACGCCTCGAAGAGCCGCTCCTTCTGCTCCGCCGGGATGCCCATGCCGGTGTCCCGCACCTCGGCGTGCAGCAGGACCTCGGTGTCCGACCCGCGTGCCTCGGCCCACAGCGTCACGGCCACCTCGCCGGAGTGGGTGAACTTGACCGCGTTGGACAGCAGGTTCAGCAGGATCTGCCGCAACCGGGTCGCGTCGCCGCGCAGCACCGCCGGGCAGCCGGGGTCGACGTGGCCGACCAGTTCCAGCGCCTTGGCCTCGGCGGGCAGCGCGACCAGGGCGAGCGCGCTCTCCACGCAGTCGACCACGTCGAACGACGCGTCCTCCAGGTCGACCTGCCCGGCCTCGATCTTGGAGTAGTCCAGGATCTCGTTGATGATCGACAGCAGCGAGTCGCCGCTGTCCCGGACGGTGGTGATCAGGTCGCGCTGCTCCGCGGTCAACCCGGTGTCGAGCACCAGACCGGTCAACCCGATCACGGCGTTCATCGGCGTGCGGATCTCGTGGCTCATGGTCGCCAGGAACGCCGCCTTGGCCCGGCTCGCCGCCATCGCCTCGTCGCGGGCGTCGCGCAGGGCGCGCATCGAGGTGTCCACGGCGGACGACATGCGCTCGAGCTCGACCGGGCCCGTCACCCGCACGTCCAGGCCGGACTCGCCGCCCGCCACCCTGGTCGCGGCCTCGGCCACCCTGGTCAGCGGCACGGTGACCTTGCGCGTGGCCCACCACGCGCCGAGCCCGACGAGCGCGGTCAGCGCGGCGGTGCCCCAGCCGATCAGCAGCCGGGTGCCCGAGGCGCCCTCGCTGCTGACGCGCTGCCTGATCGCCAGCAGCCGCACCTCCTCGTCCCGCATCCCGTCGAGCACGGCCTCGATCCGGTCGCCACCGCCCGGGCCGTCCTGCGCCACCAGCCGCCGCGCGGTACCGGGATCACCGCCCTGGTAGGCGGAGAGCGCGTCGGCGGTGTGCGCCAACCAGGTGTCGACGAGCGGTTCCAGCTCGTCCAGCGCGCGCTGCTGGACGCCGTTGTCCGCGGTGAGCGAGCGCAGCGACGCGGTGGTGGCGCCGATGTCCGCGATCGCCGCGCGGTAGGGGCTGAGGAACCCCTCGTCGCCGGTGACGAGGTAGCCGCGCTGGCCGCGTTCCACGTCCTGGAGGTCGATCCGCAGCTGGGAGATCCGGCCCAGCACCTCGTAGGTGTGCTCGACGGGCACGCGGTCCTCCAGCAGCGTGCCGATGCGCACGTACGCGCTGATGCCCACGACGAGCAGCCCGCCCACGGCCAGCAGGTAGCCGACCGCCATGAGCCGCCCGACCGTCCACCGCCACACGGGCTACGCCGACCCTGGGATCAGCGCCTGCACGCGGTCGAGCAGCGCCTGCGGGCTGATGGGCTTCACGAGGTACTCGTCCGCGCCGGCGGCGAGACCCCGGGCGATCTCCCAGTCGTGCGCGCCGCCGGACAGCAGCACGATCGGCACCGCGCGCGTGGTGGGGTCGGCGCGCAGGTCCGCGCACAGCTCCAACCCCGACCGGCCGGGCAACCCGACGTCGAGCAGGAACAGGTCCGGCACCTGTTCGCGAGCGGCGTCCACCGCCGCGGTGGCGTTGGCCACGACCACCACGTCGATGCCCGCCTGTTCCAGCTTGAACCGCAGCAGCAGGCCGATGTCCGGATCGTCCTCGGCCACGAGCACGCGAGCCACCACCCGCACCTCACCCGGTAGACAACCCACTCAACGTGGGCCGGTCACCGACCCGCGTCAACCTCGAACCGGGCAATCCACTCGGAGGTGTGGTCGCCGCCGCGCCCCGTTGGGGGCGGCGGCGGCCGGTCGGGGGCGCCCCGGGCGGGCGGGCGGGGCGCGGCGGC
>NZ_JBFAEO010000044.1:0-70960 GCF_040642015.1 Actinosynnema sp. NPDC020468 | reverse complement strand
CCCCGGGGCCCCCCCCCCCCCGGGGGGGGGCCCCGCCCCCCCCCGCGCGCCCGCCGCGGGGCTCGACTCGGCGGGACTCAGCCCTCGGCCGCCAGCTGACCGCACGCGGCGGCGATGTCCTGGCCCCTGGTGTCGCGCACGGTGCACGCCACGCCCTGCTCCTCGACCCTGCGCACGAACTCCCGTTCCACCGGCTTCGGGGACGCGTCCCACTTCGAGCCGGGCGTGGGGTTCAGCGGGATCACGTTCACGTGCACCAGTTGGCCCAGGTGCTTGCGGAGCAGCTTGCCCAGCAGGTCCGCGCGCCACCCCTGGTCGTTGATGTCCCGGATCAGCGCGTACTCGATCGACACCCGCCGCCCGGTCCGGTCCGCGTACCCGCGCGCGGCCTCGAGCACCTCGGCGACCTTCCACCGCGTGTTGACCGGCACGAGGGTGTCGCGCAGCTCGTCGTCCGGCGTGTGCAGCGACACCGCGAGCCGGACGTGGAAGCCCTCGTCGGTCAGCTTGCGGATCGCGGGCACCAGACCGACCGTCGACACCGTCACGGACCGCTGCGAGATGCCGAGCCCCTCGGGCGCGGGGTCGCAGATGCGGTGGACGGCCTCGACCACGCGCTTGTAGTTGGCCAGCGGCTCGCCCATGCCCATGAAGACGATGTTGGACAGCCGGCCGGGGCCGCCGGGCAGTTCGCCGTCGCGCATGGCCGCCGCGCCGCGCCGCACCTGGTCCACGATCTCGGCGGTGGACAGGTTGCGGGTCAGGCCGCCCTGGCCGGTCGCGCAGAACGGGCACGCCATGCCGCAGCCCGCCTGGGACGAGATGCACAGCGTGGCGCGGTCCGGGTACCGCATCAGGACGCTCTCGACCAGCGTGCCGTCGTGCGCGCGCAGCAGCGTCTTGCGGGTTTGGCCCGCGTCGGCCTCCACGCTGCGCAGCTCGGTCCACAGCGGCGGCATGAGGTCGGCGACCAGTCTGTCCCGCGTGCCGGCCGGGATGTCGGTCATCTCGGCCGGGTCGACGGTGAGCCGGTTGAAGTAGTGGTTCGACAGTTGCGCCGCGCGGAACGGCTTCTCGCCGAGCGCGGCCACGGCCTCGCGGCGCTGGTCGGCGGAGAGGTCGGCGAGGTGGCGCGGCGGCAGGCCGCGCTTGGGCGCGTCGAAGACAAGGGGAAGTGCAGTCATGGCGCCCTCCAGTGTCCCACGACCTCGGCCGGAGATTGACCGTTGCATCACGACCGGTTCCGATATATCGTCGACACGTCACAACCGATCGAACGACAGGAGAGAGCGATGCGATCGCACTTCCACCACGGACAGCACCACGACCGGCACGGCCGCGAGCGCGGCTTCGGCGACCCGCGCGGCGGGTTCGGCGGCTTCGGACCGTTCCCCCCGGGCCGGCCGCCGCTCCCGCCGGAACCACCCGGTTTCTTCGGGGGTCGCGGCAGGGGAGGCAGGCAGCGCAGGGGCAACGTGCGCGCGTCGGTCCTCGCGCTGCTGGCCGAACGGCCCATGCACGGCTACGAGATGATCCAGGAGATCGGCCGGCGCACGGACGACGTCTGGCGGCCCAGCCCCGGCTCGGTCTACCCGACGCTCCAGATGCTGGCCGACGAGGGCCTGGTCACGGCGGGCGAGGAGGCGGGCGGCAAGAAGCTGTTCACGCTCACCGAGTCCGGCCGCGAGGAGGCCGCCAAGCTCGACGGCGCGCCGCCGTGGCAGCAGGTCAACGACGAGGTCGACCTCGTGGGCGCCAAGCTGCGCACCGCGTCGCGGCACCTCGGGTCGGCCATGCAGCAGATGGCGCACGCGGGCACCCGCGAGCAGAAGACCCGGGCCGTCGAGGTCCTCAACGAGGCGCGTCGGAAGCTCTACGCGATCCTCGGCGAGCTGGACGTCGAAGAGGACACCGACGACCAGGAGTGAGCCACCGCGGAGGGGCCGTGCCGAGTGCGCGGCCCCTCCGCCGTCACGGGCGCAGCAGCCCGGCGGGCTTGACCCGGGTGTGCACCCGGTAGCCGACCTCGAAGGCCAACCCCGGCGTCTGCGCGACGGCGCGTTCGGCGACCTTCGCGGAGAACTCGATGCGCAGCACCGCCTCCAGGTCCGCGCGGGTCTCGAAGCGCCACAGCGCGCGCACCCGGCGCAGCGCGAAACCCTTGTCCTGGAAGAACTTCTCCACGTCCAACGGGTTGTAGCGGACCTCGTCGGCGCACAGCCACGGCCCGTACGGCTCGGCCGTGCCGTCCAGGTCCACGATCACCAGCGCGCCACCCGGCCGCAGCACCCGGTCCGCCTCGCGCAGCCCGGGTTCGCAGCCGGGGCCGAAGAAGTACGCCGTGCGGGCGTGCACGAGGTCCGCGCTCGCGTCCGGCAGCGGCAGCCGTTGCGCGGGCCCGGCGAGCACCTCGGCGTTGGGCAACCCGGCGACCCGCGCGCGGGCCCGTGCCACCAGCGGCGGGTGCGGCTCGACACCCGTGACCCGCCTCGCGGTTTGGGCGAACAGCGGCAGGTGAAACCCGTCGCCACAACCCACGTCGACCACGTCCCGTCCGGACCAGTCGCAGTCGGCGCGCACCGCGTCCCAGAGGGCGCCGTGCACGTCCTGCGCCCGGTTCTCGACCTCGTAGACCTCCGGCCAGTGCCAGATGTTCGGGCTCGGCAGGACGTCGGTGGCCCGGACGGCCGCCAGGGCGGCCCGCACTAATCCCTTCACGGGACGACTGTAGAGCCGTAGCGTGGTCGATCACCCACCCGCAGGAGGTACGCGGTGTCCATCGTCCCGAACTCACCGGCGCTGGCGGAACTCCACCACGGCGCGCCCTGCTGGGTGGACCTGGCCACGGCCGACCTCCAGGCCACGATGGACTTCTACGCGGGCCTGTTCGGCTGGGTGTACGCCGACGTCGACGGCCGCACGGTGGCGGTGGTCGACGGGGTGCCGGTGGCCGAGCTGGTCGACGCCGGCGCGCAGAGCGCGTGGACGCTCTACCTCAACTCGCCGCACGCCCGCGCGACCGCGGAGAAGGCCCGCGAGCTGGGCGGGACCGTGCTGACCGAGCCGACCGACGTGGCCACCGTGATCGGGGACCCGGCCGGCGCGATCACCGGGTTCCGGCACGTGCCGCAGGACTGGGTGTTCGGCACCGACGGGCACGGCGCGTACGCGTGGGCCGAGCTGAACACCCGTGACGGCGCCAAGGCGGACGAGTTCTTCCACGAGCTGTGCGGGTTCGAGGTCACCCAGATCGGTGACGGTCACGCGGTGGACTACACGACCTGGGCGGTCGAGGGTCACACTGTGTTGGGGCGTCAGCGGATGGGTGCCGCCTTCGCGCCGGAAACCCCACCTCATTGGATGATCTACTTCACCGCCGACCCGGGCATCGGCACGGACACCGTGGCGCGGCGGGTGCTGGAGCTGGGCGGCCGGGTGACGATCGAGCCGTACGACACGCCGTTCGGCCGCGTCACCGTGGTCGCCGACCACGCGGGCGCGGTGTTCTCGGTGCTGGACACCTCCCGCGCGACGCCCCTGTCCGAGGACGAGATGGGCGCCGAGGTGGACGACCCCTACGACGATTGACCGAACGTCGTCACCGGGAACTGTCGTACCCCCGGCGTAACGTCCCGCGCGACCAGCACCACACCGCACGAGGACGCACGAGGAGACGGCATGCCCACCCCCGGAACCCCAGCCTGGGCCGAGGTGCCGACCCGAGACCCGGAAGCCGCCCGCGCGTTCTACGCGGGTCTGCTCGGGTGGACCTACGACGTGTCGACCGACCCCGACCACCACGGCTACACGATCGCCTACAGCGCGGGCGAGCAGGTCGCGGGCCTGTTCACCGCGCCGGACGACGCCACCCCTCCGGGTTGGCTGCTCTACCTGCACACCACCGACATCGGGGAGACGGCGAAGCAGGTCGCCGACCTCGGCGGCACGCCCGTGCTCGGCCCGTTCGAGATCCCGGGCCGCGGCCACGTGCTGCTGGCGGTCGACCCGGGCGGCGCGTCGATCGGCTTCTGGCAGTCCACCGACGGGTACGCGCTGCCCCAGGCCCGTGCCGGCGCGTTGAGCTGGCAGGAGCTGAACACCGCGGACCCGGGCCCGGCCGACGCCTTCTACCCGGCGCTGTTCGACTACCGCGGTCAGCAGCTGGGCGACGGCGACCAGTTCGACTACCGCGTCTGGTCGGTCGGCGAGGGCGAGGCGGCCGGTCGGATGCGGACGGGCTCGGACTACCCGCCCGAGCTGGCCGACCGCTGGATGCTCTACTTCGGCGTCGACCCGGAGGTGGGCGCGGACGCCGCCGCGGCGAAGGCGGCGGAGCTGGGCGGCACGGTGCTCGTGCCGCCGTTCGACTCGCCCTACGGCCGCATCGCCGTGGTGACGGACCCGTCCGGCGCGCCGTTCTCCCTGGTGGACCTGAGCAAGGCCGCAGGCCAGGACTAGCGCCCGAGCCGTGCCCGCCGGCACACCGTCCCCACCGCGGTCGGCGGGCACGCCTCTCCCGCGCCGGTGATCAGCCCGGGACGAACAGGTGCAGCAGGAGCCACCCCACGACCGCCGAGGGGAGGAGGGAGTCCATCCGGTCCATCAGACCGCCGTGCCCGGGCAGCAGCGTGCCCATGTCCTTCAGGCCGAGGTCGCGCTTGATCAGCGACTCGACCAGGTCGCCGGTGGTCGCCGTGACGACCAACGCCGCGCCGAACAGCACGCCGTGCCACCACTGGCCGCCCAGCATCAGGCCGACGGTGAGCGCGCCGCCGACCATGCCCGCGACCATCGACCCGGCGAAGCCCTCCCAGGACTTCTTGGGGCTGATCGTGGGCGCCATCGGGTGCTTGCCGAGGAACACGCCGGCCGCGTAGCCGCCGGTGTCCGACAGCACCACGCCGATCAGGAAGCACAGCACCCGGAAGACGCCGTCCTCCGGCACCACCAGCATCACCGCGAAGGAGGCGAACATCGCCACGTAGGCCACGGTGAAGATCGACGCCGTGACGTCCCGCAGGTACCCGTCCGCGCCGTCCTTCAGGCGCCAGATCAGGACCGCGAGGATCGTCACGACGAACGCGGTCAGCATCCCGCTGCGCTCGAACGGCCAGGCCAGCCACACCACGGCCTGACCGCCCACCAGCACGGGCACGTAGGCGACGTTGATGCCCGCGCCGCGCTTCAGCGCGCCCGCGAGTTCGTACATCGACACGGCCACCGCGACCGCCACCAGGCCGACGAACACCTGCCGCACGGTGAACAACGCGACCAGGATGACCGCGCCGAGACCGAGTCCGACCAGGATGGCCGCGCGGAGGTCCCGACCCGCCCTCGACGTCCTCGGGGGTGCGGGCTCGGCCGCGTCCTGCTCACCGCCGGCTGACACCTGTGCTCCCATCACGACCGCCCTCTCGGACCCACCGGGCCGCGCTCGCCGAGCGCGCGCCGACTAGACCTCGAGCAGTTCGGCTTCCTTGTGCTTGACCAGCTCGTCCACCTGCGCCACGTAGCGGTGCGTGACGTTCTCCAGCTCCTTCTCGGCCCGGACGCCGTCGTCCTCGCCGACCTCGCCGTCCTTGACCAGGCGGTCGAGCTCCTCCTTGGCCTTGCGGCGGATGTTGCGGATGGACACCTTGGCGTCCTCGCCCTTGCCCTTGGCCACCTTCACCATCTCGCGGCGGCGTTCCTCGGACAGCTGCGGGAACACCACCCGGATGACGGTGCCGTCGTTGCCGGGGTTCACGCCCAGGTCGGAGTCGCGGATGGCCTTCTCCACGGACTGGAGCTGGCTCGCGTCGTAGGGCTTGATGACGGCCATGCGCGGCTCGGGGATCGCGATGCTGGCCAACTGGTTCAGCGGCGTCGGCGAGCCGTAGTACTCCACGACGATGCGGGAGAACATCGAGGGCGCGGCCCGGCCGGTCCGCACCGACGCCAGGTCCTCCTTCGACACCGACACCGCTTTTTCCATCTTCTCCTCGGCGTCGAGGAGGGTCTCGTCGATCACGACAGGCTCCCTTGGTGTGCGAAGTTCGGCTCAGATCCCAGCAGGTCTAGTAGGACGGTCGACCACCGGGGGTGCTCACCAGCGTGCCGATCTTCTCACCACGCACGGCGCGCGCGATGTTCCCCTCGGTGAGGAGGTTGAAGACCATGATCGGCATGTTGTTGTCCATGCACAGGCTGAACGCGGTGGCGTCGGCGACGTTGAGACCGCGCTCCAGGACCTCGCGGTGCGTGATGTGGTCGAACATCTGCGCGTCCGGGTCGATCTTGGGGTCGGCGGTGTAGATGCCGTCGACGGCCTTGGCCATGAGCACGATCTCGCAGCCGATCTCCAGCGCGCGCTGCGCGGCGGTGGTGTCGGTGGAGAAGTAGGGCATGCCCGCGCCGCCGCCGAAGATGACGACCCGACCCTTGTCGAGGTGGCGCATGGCGCGGCGGGGGATGTAGGGCTCGGCGACCTGTCCCATGGTGATGGAGGTCTGCACGCGCGTCTCTATGTCGTGCTCGCGTTCGAGGAAGTCCTGCAACGCCAGGCAGTTCATCACAGTGCCGAGCATGCCCATGTAGTCGGCCCGGCTGCGGTCCATGCCGCGCTGCTGGAGTTCCGCGCCGCGGAAGAAGTTGCCGCCACCGATGACGACGGCGATCTGGACGCCCGTCCGGACCACGGCGGCGATCTGGCGGGACACGGTCTGCACCACGTCCGGGTCGACGCCGACCCCGCCGCCGCCGAACATCTCGCCGCCCAGCTTGAGCATCACCCGGCGGTAGCCGGAGGCGGGCTCTTCGTGGTCTACCCCTGCGCTCAACTGTCCTCCTTCGGACACGGCAAGGGCGGGGTTGCCGTGTGCCGCAACCCCGCCCTCACGCGAATCAGGCTTCGCCGACCTCGAAGCGGGCGAACCGGGTGACCGTGACCCCGGCTTCGTCCAGCACGGCCTTCACGGATTTCTTGGACTCCGTCACAGAGGCCTGCTCCAGCAGCACGACGTCCTTGAAGAACCCGTTCACCCGGCCCTCGACGATCTTGGGCAGCGCGGCCTCGGGCTTGCCCTCCTCGCGGGAGGTCTCCTCGGCGATGCGGCGCTCGTTCGCGACCACGTCGGCCGGCACGTCGTCGCGGGTGAGGTAGCGCGGGCGCATCGCGGCGGCCTGCATGGCGGCACCGCGGGCGGCGTCCTCGCTGTCACCGGTGTACTCGACCAGGACGCCCACGGCGGGCGGCAGGTCCGCGGCACGGCGGTGCAGGTAAGTGGTCACTGTGCCGTCGAAGACGGCGACCTTGGCCAGCTCCAGCTTCTCGCCGATCTTGGCGGAGAACTCCTGGACGACCGCGTCGACGGTCTTGCCGTCGAGGTCGGTGGCCTTGAGCACGTCGACGTCGGCCGGACGGGAGGCCTTGGCGACGGCCACGATCCGGGCCGCCAGCTCCTGGAAGTCGGCGTTCTTGGCGACGAAGTCGGTCTCGCAGCGCAGCTCGATCATCACACCGTCCTCGGCGGCCACGAGGCCGTTCGAGGTGGTGCGGGCGGCGCGCTTGTCGACGTCCTTCGCACCCTTGATGCGCAGGATCTCGACCGCCTTCTCGAAGTCGCCGTCGGTCTCCTCCAGCGCCTTCTTGCAGTCCATCATGCCTGCGGCGGTCAGCTCGCGCAGACGCTTCACGTCAGCGGCGGTGTAGTTCGCCATCGTGCGGTTTCCGTTCCTTCTGCGTCCGGTTGTCGGCACGGGGCCGACGTGGGTTGCGCGCGGGTACATCTGTGCGCGCGCCGCGCCCTCCGCGAGCACGGGAGGACGCGGCGCGCGTTCGGATCAGGACTGGACGGGCTCGGTGCCCTCGGCAGCCGCGGGGGCGGCCTCGGCGGCCGGAGCGGCCTCGGTCGCGGCCGGGACGGCGACGGGCGCCTCGGCGTTGACCAGCAGCTCCTGCTCCCACTCGGCCAGCGGCTCGTCGACGCCCGGCTCGGGCTTCTCCGCGCCACCCTGGCCGGTGCGGACACCGGAGCGCGCCATCAGACCGGCGGCGGCGGCCTCGGCCACCACCTTGGTCAGCAGCGCGGCGGACCGGATCGCGTCGTCGTTGCCCGGGATCGGGTAGTCGACCTCGTCCGGGTCGCAGTTGGTGTCGAGGATCGCGACGATCGGGATGTTGAGCTTGCGCGCCTCACCGACCGCGATGTGCTCCTTCTTGGTGTCCACGATCCACACGGCGCTGGGCACCTTGGACATGTCGCGGATACCGCCGAGCGTGCGCTCCAGCTTGTCCTTCTCGCGGTTCATCATCAGGATTTCCTTCTTGGTGAAACCCTGGAAACCGCCGGTCTGCTCCATCGACTCCAGCTCCTTGAGCCGCTGGAGGCGCTTGTGCACCGTGGAGAAGTTGGTGAGCATGCCGCCCAGCCACCGCTGGTTCACGAACGGCATGCCGACGCGGAGGGCCTCGTTGGCGATGGCCTCCTGCGCCTGCTTCTTCGTGCCGATGAACAGGATCGACCCGCCGTGCGCGACCGTCTCGCGGACGAACTCGTACGCCCGGTCGATGTAGGTCAGCGTCTGCTGGAGGTCGATGATGTAGATGCCGTTGCGCTCGGTGAAGATGTAGCGCTTCATCTTCGGGTTCCAGCGACGGGTCTGGTGCCCGAAGTGCACGCCGCTGTCGAGCAGCTGCTTCATGGTGACGACGGCCATGGCCGGGTTCGCACCTCTTCGATCAGGCGCGTCGGCTGAGCTCGTCGGCCGACACGCGGTTCCGGTTGGTCGCGGCGGACCGGGAGGCCCACCGCCCTGGTGCCCCGCCGGCACCCGAACCGGGAGTGGCAACACCCCTGGACCGCTCGGACGCCGTGACTCGACCGCGAACGGATTCGAGATCAGCAGTGGCACGCGAAGTCGTCCCGCGCTTACACGGGCCGCGCAACGAGTGTACGCCGGACGACCCCTGTTCCACGAACCGCCCCTCAAGTTGTCCACAGGCACCCGAGTTGTCCACAGTCCAGCCATAGCCACTGGTAACCCACCCCGCCTCCCGGCACGGTTGACCCATGCGTCCCACAATCCGAACGTCCCTGGTCCCGGCCTTGACAACCCTCCTGCTCCTGATCACGACAACCCCGTCGACCGCCCGCCCGCCCCGCTTCGCCTGGCCCCTGCACCCACCCCACCCCGTGCTGACCCCGTTCGCCCGCCCACCGACCCCGTACGCGGCCGGCCACCGCGGCGTGGACCTGGGAGCCCCCACCGGCGCCCCGGTCCTGGCCTCCGCCGACGGCGTGGTCGGCTACGCGGGCCAGGTGGCGACCAGGGGCGTCGTGTCCGTGCACCACCCGGGCGGCCTGCGCACCACCTACGAGCCGGTCACCCCCACCACCCGCCCGGGCCAACGAGTACACCGAGGCGACCGAATAGCCACCCTCGAACCAGGCCACGAAGGCTGCCCGTCCACCTGCCTGCACTGGGGAGCCCTGCACACCTCCCCGAAAGCCCCACGCACCTACCTCGACCCGCTAGCCCTCCTGACCACAGCCCAAGTCCGCCTACTCCCGCCCTAACCCCCAGCCCCAGCCCCAGTCCTAAGCCCCAAGCCGCCCGCCCTAATCACACCCTTCGCCGCCTTCGCCCTTCCAAAACTTCCCGCCCCAACGCATACCGACCGCAATCCAGCCAACCCCTCGCCACCCAGGCACCGATCACAAAACATCGACCAGCGACCAGCGACCAGCGACCAGCGACCAGCGACCAGCGACCCCAGTCAGCGCCGTCGACCAAACACCGTCAACCAGCCCCAAATCGGCGACGTTCGGTGAACAACCTTCGGCGAGCGACCTCCAACACGCCCCCAACAGCCGCCCTCACCCGCCCACCAGCCGCAACACCCGGCGGCAGCAGCCAACACCCACCACCACAAGCCAGGCGCCAAGACCAGCCCCTGCCACACAGGCCACACCAGGCCGGACCTACCCAGCCGCACCCAGCCCAGGCAAGCCCACGCCCAAGCCAGGCCCAGCCGGCCCGGTCCAGCCGGGCCAGTCAGGCCAGGCCGGGCCAGGTCGGGCGGGATCGGATCCGCCGGGCGGGCGGGTCAGGCCGGGTCGGGCCAGGTCGGGCCGGGCCAGATCGGGCCGGGCCAGATCGGGCCGGGCCAGATCGGGCCGGGCCAGATCGGGCCGGGCCAGGTCGGGCCGGGCCAGATCGGGCCGGGCCAGATCGGGCCGGATCGGGCCGGATCGGGCCAGATCGGGCCGGATCGGGCCAGATCGGGCGGGGTCGGGCGGGGTCGGGCGGGGTCGGATCGGCCGGGCGGGCGGGTCAGGCCGGGTCGGGCGGGGTTGGGCCGGGCGGGGCAGGGTCCGGCGGGGCGGGCCGATCCGGGCAGGCCGGGCGGGGTCGGGCGGATCGGGTCGGGCGGGCGGGCCGAATCGGGCAGGCCGGGCACGGTCCGGCGGATCGGATCGGATCGGGTCGGGTCGAGCGGGGCGGGCCGAGTCGGGCGCAGCGCACAGCGGCCAAAGCGCCGGGCCCGGGAAAGTCGGCCGGGCCAGGTACCCCGCAGCCCGTAGAACCCGGGCGGGGCAGGGCGGGAGCAGTGAGCGGTGCCTGGTGGCGTCGACCGGCGGCACGGGACAGGGCTGATCAGCGCGAGGCGGTGGTGGTGGAGCAGCGATGCAGGGCGCGTGCAGGGCACGCGGGGCCGAGCTGCGAGCCACAGGTCGGGCCACGTGTCGAGAAGGCGGGCACCTGGTGGAAAGGCGGGCACCTGGCGATCGGCCGCGGTCGGGAGATCGGGCTCGCCTCGGGATCGGCCACGCGTCGGGAGTTGGGCGAGCCGCGCGATCGGGCAGGCGTCGGGGAGTTGGGCGAGCCGCGCGGTCGGGCAGGCATCGGGAGTTGGGCGAGCCTCGCGAGTTGGGCGAGCCGCGCGGTCGGGCAGGCGTCGGGGAGTTGGGCGCGCCTCGCGAGTTGGGCGAGCCGCGCGGTCGGGCAGGCGTCGGGGAGTTGGGCGCGCCTCGCGATCAGGCAGGTGTCGGGAGGTTGGTGCGGGCCCGGCGATTGGCCGGGTGCGGGGGAATTGTTTCGGCGCGCGGACGGAGCCAGGCCTGAGGGCTTGGCTGGAGGGGTGGGGCGGTGGGTCTGGTCAGGCTTCCAGTTGCTCGTTGAGCTTGGTGCGCAGTCGGAGGACTGCTCGCGTGTGGAGTTGGCACACTCGCGACTCGGTCACGCCCAGGACCTTGCCGATTTCGGCGAGGGTGAGGTTTTCGAAGTAGTACAGGGTCACGACGACTCGGTCGCGTTCGGCGAGTTGGGCGATGGCGTCCGCGAGTTGGCGGCGGCTGTCCTGGTCGACCAGGGTGGCTATCGGGTCCTCGGCGCCCTCGTCGGGCAGGGATTCGGCCAGGGAGGAGCCCGCGCCTCCGGCGTTGCGGCCGGCGGCGATGAGTTCGTCCAGGGCCACGACGCTGGTCAGCTGGAGTTGCGCGTACAGCTCGCGCAGTTCGGCCAAGCCGATCTTCAGCTCGGCGGCCAGTTCGCGGTCGGTCGGGGTGCGTTGAAGGCGACCGCCCAGGCGTTCCAGGGCCCGCTCGACGTCGCGCGCCCGGCTGCGGACGGATCTCGGCACCCAGTCCTGGCTGCGCAGGTCGTCCAGGATCGCGCCGCGGATGCGTTGCATCGCGTACGTCTCGAACTTCAGGCCGCGCTCGGGCTCGAACTTCTCGATCGCGTCCACCAGGCCGAAAATGCCGGACTGGATCAGGTCCGCGACGTCGACGTGCGCGGGTAGGCCGGTGCCCACGCGGCCGGCGACGTACTTCACCAGCGGCGCGTAGTGCAGCACCAGGCGGTCGCGGAGGGCCTGCTCGTGGGACTCGCCGTAGGTGTGCCAGAGCGCGATGATCCCGGCTTCCACGTCGTCCGCGGTGCGCGACTCGGAGGCCGGGTGTGCCGGCCTGCCCACCGCGACGGCGTGCCCGTTCACCGGGTGCTCGCCGCCCGCGGCGTGGCGACCGTACGTCCCAGCCGGGGTGCGCGACTCCGACGTGGTCCCGACGCGCGCGGCGGGAGGAGAGGTCACGGTTGCGGTCCGCGAACCTCCCCCTGCGACGTCAGGAACGGGGGTGGGTTCGGTCATGGATCGCCTTCAGCCGTTCGACGGTGACGTGTGTGTAGAGCTGAGTCGTTGCGAGCGTAGCGTGACCAAGAAGCTCTTGGACGGTGCGCAGGTCCGCTCCCCCTTCCAACAGGTGCGTGGCCGCGGAATGCCGCAAGCCGTGGGGTCCTACCGCAGCGGTGTCGGGTACCGCACCCACTACATCGTGAACAACTCGCCTGGCGGTACGCGGATCGAGACGCCCGCCTCGGGATCCCACGAACAGGGCGTGCTGTGAACGCTCGGTGACCAGCGCCGATCGTCCCTGTTCCACCCACCGTCGTACTGCCCGTTCGGCCGGAACGCCGAACGGCACCACGCGTTCGCGACTGCCCTTGCCGAGAACTCGAATCACCCTTTGGGAGTAGTCCACGTCGCCGAGGTCGAGCCCGCACAACTCGGCGACCCGGACGCCGGTTGCGTAGAGCAACTCCACCACGGCCTGGTCACGGAGCGCAACCGGATCGCCCTGCTCGGCCCCGGCCTCGGCGGCCGACATCGCCGCCGCCGCCTGCTCCGGCCGCAGCACGGTGGGCAGCGTGCGGTGCGGTCGCGGCGCGACCAGGCGGGCTCCCGGATCCGCAGGCAGCAGCCCCGTCCGAGCCGCCCAGGCGGTGAACGTCCGGGAGGCCGCCGCGCGCCGAGCCAGGGTGGTCCGCGACGCCCCGGACGCCCGCTGCGCGGCCAACCAGGACCGCAGCCCGGCGAGGTCGACGGACTCCACGACGGCGTCGGCGGGCGTGCCGCCGGCCAGGTGCACCAGAAGAGCCACCACGTCGCCCAGGTAGGCCCGCACGGTGTGCGGGGAAAGCCCCCGCTCCAGGCCCAGGTGGCGTTCGAACGCGTCCACCACCGCGCCCACGTCCGCAGGCAGCGCGCGACGCCACCGGACAAGATCGACACGGCGAGTCCGAGCGGGCGGCGGCGGGGACATAGACCTTGACGCTCCGCCTTCGGGCGCGGTTGGTCAAGCATCGCCACGCCAATCCGAGTCGTGGGAGCGCTTCCACCCGTCGTCCACCCGCTCGGCCAATCCGGCCAACTCCAATTCCGGCAGCAGCGCCCTGACCATCGGCAGGTCCACGCCGGATTCGACCGCGACCGCCTCGACCGACACCCCGCGGCGCAAACCCAACGCTTCGAACACCCGCATCGCGTCACCGTGCACCGGCGCCTTTTCACGCGATCGTGTGGCCTCCACCAGGTCGAATCCCAATCGCCCGGTCGATTCGACCACTTCCGCGACACTGCTCACCGGAACCGCCTCGCCCGACCGGAGCAATTCGTGGCATCCGGACGACGTCGCGGACGTGACCGGACCGGGCACCGCCATCAGCACCCGGCCGAACGCGGACGTCGCGGCGGCGGTGTTCTTCGCCCCGCTGCGCCGCCCGGCCTCCACGACCACCGTCCCGTCGCCGAGGGCCGCGATGAGGCGGTTCCTGGTCAGGAACCGGTGCCGGGCCGGGGTGTGCGCGGGCGGGTACTCGCTCACCACCAGGCCGTGGCGGGAGATCCGGTCCAGCAGACCCTCGTGCGCCACGGGGTAGGGCACGTCCACCCCGCACGCGAGCACGGCGACCGTGGGGCCACCGGCCGCCAGGGACCCGCTGTGCGCGGCGGCGTCGATGCCGAACGCGGCGCCGGACACGACCGTCACCCCGGCCTCGGCGAGCCCGTGCCCGAACTCGGTCGCGACCTGCCGGCCGTAGCCGCTGGCGGCCCGGCTGCCCACCACCGCGACCGCCCGCTCGGTCAGCGTGGCGAGGTGGCCGAGACCCCGCACCCAGAGCGCCAGCGGCTCGTAGCCGAACCGGACGCCGTGCGCGGAGGCCAGGGACAGCGCGCGGAACGGCCAACTCGGCCATTCCTCGTCCTCGGGTATCAGCAATCGCCCGTGCAGCGCGTGCACGATCCGGAAATCCTCGTCCACGCGGTCGACGGTGCGCCGCGCGGACGTCTCCCGGCCGACCGCGTCCGACACCGTCCCGGCGCGCACCGATTCGGCCGCGCGCACGGGACCCTGTTCGGCCACCAATGCGGCGAGTGCGGGTGCGGGCGGTTCGGCGACCCGGGAGAGGTAGGCGCGGGCACGGCGGATCGATTCGGGCATGGGACTACTCCGGTTCTGCCGACGAGGAGGCGAAAGGGGTGGGAACGGTTCGGGGTACGCGGGAGGGGAATGGGGTGACGGTGGATTAGTGGGGTGGGATCGCGGGTGAATGGGCGGTGGTCACCGGCGGTCGCGGAATTCCAGGGCCGCCGCGACGTGGGATGGGGTCGGGATGTCGGTTTCCTCCAGGTCGGCCAACGTCCAGGCGACGCGGAGGCACCGGTCCGCGCCGCGGCCGGTCAGGGCGCCGGTGGACAGCGCCCGGTCGAGGAGGGCGGTCGTGGCGCGCGGCAGGGCGAACTCGCGGCGCAGCGCTGGGCCGGGCACCTCGGCGTTGGTCTGCCAGCCGTGCGCCGACCAGCGCGAACAGGCTCGGGTCCGGGCGGCGGCGACCCGAGCGCGGACGATCTCGGTCGGCTCGGGTGGGAGGACGTCCGCGCCGGCCATCGCGGTCAGGGGTCGCGTGCCGACCCGGATGTCGACGCGGTCCAGCAGCGGACCCGACAGCTTGGCCTGGTAGCGCCGCCGGGCGGTGGCCGTGCAGGTGCAGTCGATCTCCTTCGGCGGCGCGCACGGGCACGGGTTCGTCGCGAGCACGAGTTGGAACCGCGCCGGGTAGCGGGCGATCCCGTCGCGGCGGGCCAGGTGGATCTCGCCCTCCTCCAGGACCGTGCGCAGCGCCTCCAGCTTCGTCTGGCCGAACTCGCACGCCTCGTCCAGGAAGAGCACACCCCGGTGGGCCCGGCTGACCGCACCCGGTTTGGCCAGGCCCGAGCCGCCGCCCACCAGCGCGGCGGTGGACGTCGAGTGGTGCAGGGTGACGAACGGCGGTGACGTCACCAACGGCGTCTCCGGCGACAGCAGGCCCGCGACCGAGTGGACGGCGGTGACGTTCAGCGCGTCCTCCGCCGACAGGGGCGGCAGGAGGCCGGACAGTCGTTGGGCCAGCATGGTCTTGCCGGTGCCGGGCGGGCCGGTCAGCAGCAGGTGGTGACCACCCGCCGCCGCGACCTCCAGCGCCCAGCGCGCCTCCGGTTGCCCGATCACGTCGGCCAGCTCGGAGGTGGGCGGCGGGGGCGAGAGGGTCGGCTCCACCGGGGGTTCGAGGGCGTCCAGGTCCTCCAGCCAGCCGAGCACGGCCGCGAGGGTCGACGCGCCCCGGGTCTCCAACCCGGCGACCAGCGACGCCTCGGGCAGGGCGTCGACCGGGACCACCGCCCTGGTCAGCCCGGCCCGGCGCGCGGCGAGCAGGGAGGGCAGCACGCCCCGGACGGTGCGGACCCGGCCGTCCAGGGCCAACTCGCCGAGCACGACGGTGCCGTCCAGCTTCGCCGCCGGCACCGCGCCGGCCGCCGCGAGCACGACGCACGCCAACGCGAGGTCGTACCCGGAGCCGCCCTTGGGCAGGGTCGCGGGCGAGAGGCCGAGCGTGACCCGCTGGGTCGGCCAGGACTGCCCGCTGTTGCGCACGGCGGCCCGCACCCGGTCCTTGGACTCGTGCAACGCGGCGTCGGGCAATCCGAGCAGCTGCGTCCGCACCGAACCCACGCCGACGTCGGCCTCGATCTCCACCGGCACGCCGTCCACCCCGAACAACGCCACCGACCACGCCCGCGCCAGCCCCATCAGGAGCCGCCGGCGGAACGCGGACCGCGCCGAGTGGACGAATCGCGGAGGGTGAACGCACCGAGTGAGGCAGAGAAGTCGCTCGGGGAGGAGAAGTCGCTCCGGGAGGGGAGGTCGGGTGGGGCGGAGCCGGCCCTGGAGGGGGAACCGCCTGGAGCGACAGGGCGGCCGACCGGGGTGCGAGGACCAGCCGGAGGACCAGCCGGCAGGGCAGGACGGCTGGTGGCGTGCAGGACGCGTGCGCCGGCGGTCGCGTGTGAGGGGGCACGGGAAACGGGGCGGGTGAACGGGGCTGCGGGGTGTGGGGTGGCGAGGTCGGCGGGCCGGGCAGGGTGCGGGGAGTCGGCACGGGTCGCGGTCACATCACACCGCGCACGTGGCGGAGGCGGACTTGGCCTTCGGGGGGCCATTCCAGGGCTATGACGTCGTAGCGGATCGGGACCCAGCCGACGTGGTGTTCGCAGAGCCAGCGGGCGGTGGCGCGGCGGAGGCGGTCGAGTTTGGGTTGGTCCACGGCTTCCAGGGGGTCGCCCCGGCTCGTGTCGGTGCGGGACTTCACCTCGCACACCACCAGGGTGGCGCCGTCCGTGGCGATCACGTCCAGCTCGCCCTCCGGGCACCGCCAGTTCCGGGACAGGACCACCAGGCCCTGCTGTTCCAGCCACGAGCACGCCACGTCCTCGCCGCGCCTGCCCAACACCGCGTTCATCGCCGATCCTCCCTGGTCCGCGTACCTGTCGAGATCGACAGTGCCGGGCCGGCGGCGCGGGTTCCAGGACCAGGTCGCGAACTGTGGACAACTCGGGGGGGCTGTGGACAAACCAAAAAGAAGCGCCCCCCAGAGCAAGGGGGGCGCCTCGGCGAGCGAACGAAACCTAGGAGTTGAAGGGACCGTCCTCCGGCAGCCTGAGGTCGGGCTTGTCCAGTTCCTCGACGTTGACGTCCTTGAACGTGATCACCCGGACGTTCTTCACGAACCGGGCGGGCCGGTACATGTCCCAGACCCACGCGTCGGACATCCGCACCTCGAAGTAGACCTCGCCGTCCGCGTTGCGGACCTGCACGTCCACCGAGTTGGCCAGGTAGAACCGCCGCTCGGTCTCCACGACGAACGAGAACTGGCCGACGATGTCGCGGTACTCCTTGTACAGCGACAACTCCATCTCGGTCTCGTACTTCTCGAGATCCTCTGCACTCATCACGCCTCCGCGCGGTTGATCATCGAATCCGCGCCCCTCCTCGTCGCGACCCTGCCACCGCTGGTCCGCGGCGGTGTTCCATTCTGGACCACGCCGGCGGCGAGGACGCCGCGCGCCACACGGTGCGGCGGTTCCAGGCCGTGCCCGGCGGCCGCCGTGGCCACATTCGCATACGACCAGCGGTGTTGCGCAACGGGGCCGTGTTCCAGCAGCGCCGCGGTGTGCTCCGCGGTGCAGTAGCCCTTGTGCACGTCGAACCCGAACTGCGGGTACTCCTCGTGCAACCCCTTCATGATCCGGTCCCGGGTGACCTTGGCCAGCACCGACGCGGCGGCGACGCACGCGGCCACCCGGTCGCCCTTGACCACCGGCACGTTCGGCGCGGGCAGCCCCGGCACCCGGAACCCGTCGGTCAGCACGTAGCCCGGGTGGGACGACAGCTGCGCCACCGCCCGCCGCATCCCCTCGATGTTCGCCACGTGCACGCCGATCTCGTCTACTTCACTCGATGGAATGACGATGACGGCGTAGTCCTGCGCCCTCTTGAGCACCACGTCGTACATCCGGTCGCGCGCCGCCGCGGTCATCAGCTTCGAGTCGGTCAACCCCTCGAACCGGGCCGCGTCACCGGTCCGCAGCACGCACGCGGCCACCACCAACGGGCCCGCGCAGGCACCGCGACCGGCCTCGTCCACGCCCGCCACCGGCCCGAGCCCGCGCCGGTCGAGCGCGGCCTGGAACGCCCAGATGCCCGCGTTCTGCCTGACCTGTGCGCGAGGTGGCTTGCGGATCACCGCTCGACCCTATCCCAGGCCGCGACGACGGAACCTCGACCGCACCCGCTTGCCCAGCAGCACCACGGGGAACGCGGCCGCGAAGCCCGCGCCGGCCGGGATGCCGGACTGCCAGCCGGGCGCGCCGATCGACACCGCCTGCGGGTCGTGGTCGCCGACACCCTGCCAGCGCGACGGCGGCAGCACGACCACCCGCACCTTGCCCACCACGTTGCCCACCGGCACCAGGCCGCCCTCGCGCCCGTCGCCCTGGCACCGCGAGTCGCACGAGTCGTTCCGGTTGTCGCCCATGACGAACAGGTACCCGTCGGGGATCTTGAGGTCCGCGAACGAGTCCTGCGAGGTGCTGCGACCGGGTTCCCAGAAGATGTACGGCTCGTCCAGCGGCTTGCCGTCCACCTCGACCCGGTTCTTGTCGTCGCAGCACTTCACGGTCTGGCCGCCGACCGCGATGACCCGCTTGACGAAGTCCTCCTCGTTCGCCTGCGGGAACCCGAGCAGCGAGCCCACCTTCTGGAGGGCGCGCAGGATCGGGTTCTCCGGCGGCGGCGCGACGAAGTCCTGGTTGATCCACGTGTCCGGGCCGTGGAACACGATCACGTCGCCCGGCGAGGGCTCGGAGAAGTCGTAGGTGACCTTGTCCACGAGCACGCGGTCGCCGTAGCAGCTCGCGCACCCGTGGAGGGTCTGCTCCATCGACTCCGACGGGATCATGTAGACCTTCGCGAGGAAGGTCTGGATCAGGATCGCCAGCACCACCGCGACGCCGATCAGGATCGGCAGCTCACGCCAGAACGAGCCCTTGCGCTTCTTTCCGGCTTTGCCCGCGCGTTTGCGCCACTCCTCGACCGCCTCTTCATCGGCGGCGCGCTGGGGGTCCTCGTCGGACGAGCCACGGGGTGCGACGTCTACCACTCCCCCACAGTACCGATCAACCGTGTGAGGCCCTGGTCAACCGGTTGCGCAGCCTTCGGCCCAGGAACACGACGGGGAACGCCGCCGCGAGGCCCGCGCCCGCCGGGATGCCCTGCTGCCAGCCGGGCGCTCCCAGCGACACGGCCTGCGGGTTGTGGTCGCCGATGCCCTGCCAGCGCGACGGCGGCAGCACGATCACCCGCGCCTTGCCGATCACGTTGTCCACCGGCACGGTGCCCGCCAGACCGCCGCCGCCCTGCTTGCGGGAGTCGGTCGAGTTGGTGCGGTTGTCACCCATCACCCACAGCGACCCGTCGGGCACCTTGACCGGCGCGAACGGCTCCTCGTCCACCGGCGAGGTGCCCGGCTGCCAGTAGATGTAGGGCTCGTCCAGCGACTTGCCGTCGACCTTCACCCGGTGCTGGTCGTCGCAGCACTCGACGGTCTGGCCGCCGGTGGCGATGACGCGCTTGACGAAGTCGCGCTCGTCCGGCGGCGCGAGGCCGATCAGGGACAGCGCGGACTGGAGCCCGCCGACGACGGGGTTGTCGGACCGGGACGACTGGAAGTCGTTGTTGCCCCACGAGTCGGGGCCGCGGAACACCACGACGTCACCCGGCTCGATGTCGGTGAAGTCGTAGGTGAGCTTGTCGACCAGCACGCGGTCGTTCGTGCACCCCGGGCAGCCGTGGAGGGTCTGCTCCATGGACTGGGAGGGGATGACGTACACCCGCGCGAGGAAGGTCTGGATCAGGACGGTCAGCACCAGGGCGGTCGCCGCGAGCACGAGGATCTCGCGCCACAGCGGCTGTTTCTTCTTGGGCTTCCCTTGACGAGCCGCAGCCGAGTCCTCAGTGGACTCGGCTGCGGTGTCACGACCGTCTTCGTCTGCGGAGCTGTGCGCGGGTTCTGCCACGGTGGGCAGGCTAGCGGTCCCGCGCCGAACCGGCGTCAGGAGGCCGGCTTGGCGTCCCGCTTCTCCTTGATCTTGGCGGCCTTGCCGCGGAGGTCGCGCAGGTAGTAGAGCTTGGCGCGACGCACGGCACCGCGGGTGGCGACCTCGATCTCGGCGATGTTCGGGGAGTGCACCGGGAAGGTGCGCTCGACCCCGACGCCGAAGGAGACCTTCCGGACGGTGAAGGTCTCGCGGATGCCACCGTTCTGCCGGCGGATCACGACGCCCTGGAACACCTGGACCCGCTCGCGCGAACCCTCGATGACCCGGACGTGGACCTTCAGCGTGTCGCCCGGCCGGAAGCCCGGGATGTCGGAGCGCAGCGACTGGGCGTCAAGAGCGTCCAGGGTGTTCATCGGTGGTCCGTCCTCGTCCTCACGTGTTAGCTAACTCCCCACGGACGCGGCATTTCTCAAATCACACACGCGCTTGGGGGCGGGCTTGCGGCGCACGCCGAACAGGTCGTTCCGGGTGCAGCAACCTGTCCAGTGTGCCAGACGGGTCGTCCGGGGACGAAATCGGGCCTAGTCCAACCCGTCCAGGAGCGCCCGGTCGTGCTTGTCCAGCGCGCCCTCGGGCAGGGCGTCGAGCAGGTCCGGACGGCGTCGCGCGGTGCGGCGCAGCGACTGGTCGCGCCGCCACCGGTCGATCAGCCGGTGGTTGCCGGACCGGAGCACGTCCGGCACGGCCAGGTCCCGCCACACCTCCGGACGGGTGTACGAGGGACCCTCCAGCAGGCCGTCGGAGAACGAGTCCTCGGCGGCCGACTTCGGGTTGCCCAGCACGCCGGGCAGCAGCCGGACGACGGCCTCGACCATCACCAGCACCGCGACCTCGCCGCCGACCAGCACGTAGTCGCCGATCGAGACCTCGTCCACCGGCATCCGGCGCGCGGCGTCGTCCACCACGCGCTGGTCGATGCCCTCGTACCGGCCGCACGCGAACACCAGCCGGGGCTCGGCGGCGTACTCGTGCGCCAACTCCTGGGTGAAGGGGCGCCCGGCGGGCGTCGGCACGACGAGCCGCGCGGGCCCGTCGCCGACCACCGCGTCGAGTGCCTCGCCCCACACCTGCGGCTTCATCACCATGCCGGGACCACCGCCGTACGGGCTGTCGTCCACGGCCTTGTGCACGTCGTGCGTGAAGTCCCGCAGGTCGTGCACGTCCACGCTGATCAGGCCCTTGTCGAGGGCCTTGCCGAGCAGCGCGGCGCGCAGCGGGTCCAGGTACTCGGGGAAGATCGTGACGACGTCAATCCGCATCGAGCAGGCCCTCTGGGGGGTCCAGCACGACGCGGCCGCCCGCCACGTCCACGGTCGGCACGATCTGCCGCACGAACGGCACCAGCAGCTCACCGCCCTCGCGGCGCACCACGAGCAGCTCGCCGCCCGGTCCGTGCACGATCTCCTTCACGGTGCCGATCTCGGTGCCGTCGAGCAACTGCGCCGACAGCCCTTCCAGCTCGTGGTCGTAGAACTCGTCCGGGTCCCCGGTCGGCGGCAGGTCGTCCGTGCTGCCGAACAGCAGGGTGCCGCGGAGGGTTTCCGCGACGTCCCGGGTCACCACTTCCTCGAAGCGCACCAACAGCCGCCCGGAGTGCTCCCGGGCGGCTGTGACGGTGAGGTCGCGGGACGTGCCGTCGCGCAGCTTCGCGTTCAGGACGGAGCCCAGGGCGAAGCGCGTTTCCGGCGAGTCGGTGCGCACGTCGACGGCGAGTTCGCCGCTGATCCCGTGCGCCTTGGCCACTCGGCCGACGACGACGTCCATGCGCGCGTCAGCGGTCGGTGTCGACCACGTCGACGCGCACGCCACGGCCGCCGATGCCCGCCATGACGGTGCGCAGCGCGGTCGCGGTGCGGCCGCTGCGGCCGATCACCTTGCCGAGGTCGTCCGGGTGGACGTGCACCTCGAGCGTGCGGCCGCGGCGGGTCGTCACCAGGTTCACCCGGACGTCGTCCGGGTGGTCGACGATGCCCCGAACGAGGTGTTCGAGAGCGTCGGCCAACAGGCTCACGCCTCGTCCTTGGACTCGGCGGCGGCGGGCTCGGCGTCGGCCTTCTTCGCCGACTTCTTCTTCGGCGTGGTGGCCTCGGTCGAGGGCTCCTCGCCCGCGGCGGCGAGCGCGGCGGCGAACAGCTCGGCCTTGCTGGTCTTGGGCTCCTTGACCTTCAGGGTGCCCTCGGCGCCCGGCAGGCCCTTGAACTTCTGCCAGTCGCCGGTGATCTCCAGCAGGCGCTGGACGGACTCGGTCGGCTGCGCGCCCACGCCCAGCCAGTACTGCGCCCGGTCGGAGTCGACCGCGATGAACGACGGCTCCTCCTTGGGGTGGTACTTGCCGATCGTCTCGATGGCCTTGCCGTTGCGACGGGTGCGCGAGTCGGCGACGACGATGCGGTAGTACGGCTGACGGATCTTGCCAAGCCGCTGAAGCTTGATCTTGACGGCCACGGGTTCCGGTGCTCCCTGAAGTGATTGCGTGCGTGCGGGCGGTCGTCACCCGCGTGGGGCACGGGTGTCGATTGCCCAGGTGTCTGGGGCGCCACGGCACGGTGAGAGGGACCGAACCCGGCGAACGACAGACCATTCTGCCAGACGGGTCTAGTCGGCCACGAATCGGGCCGGTCGCACACCGTTCACCACCAGTGCGTCGCGCACCGCACGGGCGTGTGCCACGGCGCCCGGAGTGTCGCCGTGCAGGCACACGGAGTCGACCTCGACCCGCAGCACGGTGCCGTCCACGGCCACCACCTCACCCTCCAGGGCGAGCCTCAGCACGTGCGCCACGACGGCCTCGGTCCCGGTCAGCAGCGCACCGGGCTGCGACCGCGGCACGAGCGTGCCCTGCGGCGTGTACCCGCGGTCGGCGAAGGCCTCGCGCACCGGGCGCAACCCGGCCGAGTCGGCGTGCGCGAGCAGCCTCGAGCCGGGCAGGCCGAGCACCGGCAGGTCGCCGAACGCGACCACGCCCGCCACCACCGCGCGGGCCTGCGCGTCGTGGTGCACGGTGGCGTTGTAGAGCGCGCCGTGCGGCTTCACGTACGCCACGCGCGTGCCCGCCGCCCGCGCGCACGCGTCCAGCGCGCCGATCTGGTAGAGCACCTCGTCGGCCAGCTCACCCGGGTCGACCTCGATGAACCGGCGGCCGAAGCCCGCCAGGTCCCGGTAGGACACCTGGGCGCCGACCGCGACACCGCGCGCGGCGGCGAGCGCACACACCCGGCGCATCGTGGACGGATCGCCCGCGTGGAACCCGCACGCGACGTTCGCGCTGGTCACGACGTCGAGCAGGGCCTCGTCGTCGCCCAGCCGCCAGACCCCGAAGCCCTCGCCGAGGTCGCTGTTCAGGTCGAGCGTCACATCGCCCCCGTGGACACGAGCAGCAGGGTCAGGCCGGGCAGGAAGTTGTTGACCACGTGCGCCACCACGCTCGCGGTGAGCCGACGGGTGATCAGCCGGGCGATACCCAGCGGGATCGCGATCACGATCAGCAGCGACGTGCGCAGCGGCTCCAGGTGACCCGCCGCGAAGATCAGCGTGGACAGGATGAACGCGGCCCACCGGCTCCACCCCTGGCGCTCGATCGCGCCCCAGAGCAGCCCCCGGTAGATCAGCTCCTCGCACACCGGACCCACGAAGCACACGTAGACGAACATGGCGATCGCCGCGCCGACCGGGAACGTGGTGCCGTCGACCAGTTCGCCGATCGCCGAGGTGGCGTTCTGGTCGCCGACCACCTTGGACCACGCCAGCGCGGCCACGTAGGTCAGCACCAGGCCGAGGAATCCGAGCTTGAGGCCGACCTTGACGTCCGCCCAGTTCCAGCCCAGCCGCAGGTCGACCAGCGGTCCGTTGCCGCGCACCAGGGTGATCACCACGGCGACCGCCGCGGCCAGCACGGTCGGCACCATCGAACCGACCAGCACGAAGGTCACCGACGAGCCGAGGTCGGTGCCGGACGTGGTCGCGATCGCCGTGATGAACACGGCGGTGAGCACGAACACCGCCTCCACCAACAGGAACGCGCCGAAGCCCCAGCGCTGGCCGGAGCGCTCCGGCTCGGGTTCCCGCCCGACCGCGCGCACGCTCGCGATCAGTCCTGTCGGCGGCTCGTCCGGTGGGTTCACAGCCAACCACCCTAGTCAGAGGGCCCCCGCGTACAGGTAGACGGCGGGGACGAGGTTGTTGGCCGCGTGCGCCACCACGCAGGCGGAGGTCCGTCCGGTGATCATCCGCGCGGCGCCGATGGCGAGCCCCTGCGCGAAGAGCGGGATCGTCCGCCACGACTCCTCGTGGAGGAAGGCGAAGATCAACGCCGTGAAGCCCAAGATAGCGACCGGGGGAACCCTGTAGTGCGCCAGAGCGTTCCACAGGGCGCCCCTCGTCAGCAGTTCTTCGGCAATCGGGGCGCCCAGGAAGACGAACGCGGACGCGGCGGCGAGCCACACCGTGCCGCCGTCGGACAGCGCCTCGACGCGGTCGAGTCCCGTGCCGGCGTCCCGGTCGATGCTGAGCACCACGACCCCGAGTACCCACGCGAGCACCAGGGACAACACGCCGCAGGCCAGTCCTACCCGGACGTCCCGCCAGGTGGGCGCGAGACCGAAGTCGCGGGCCGGGCCGTCGCCGCGCCACCAGGAGTAGACCAGCGGCGCCGCGCCGAGCATCACGTTGGGCAGGAACACCAGCAGCAGCAACGGGCCCAGCACGGGCGGGTCGGTGACGTCGACGTGCGCGAACCGGTCCGCCGTCACCGCGGTGAACAGCAGGTTGCACGCGTAGTAGCCGGCCAGGCCGAGGAAGAAGGCCGGGAATCCCCAGTGCGCCCGTCCGGTCCGCTGCTCCGCCACTCGTCCGAACGTACTGGTGCTCCCTGTGCGCGCCGTCCCCGGCTTCAGTGCACGCGGCCCCGCAGCATCACCAGGCTCGGGTGGCGCAGCACGGACAGGTCCTCGCGCGGGTCGCGGTCGTAGACCACGACGTCGGCCGCCGCGCCCTCCACGAGGGACGGGAAGCCGAGCCACGCCCTGGCCCGCCAGGACGCCGCGGCGAGCGCGTCGGTCCTGGTCATGCCGACCCGGTGCAGGGCCTCGACCTCGTCCACGATCCGACCGTGCCGGATGCCGCCGCCCGCGTCCGTGCCCGCGTACACCGGCACGCCCGCCTCGATCGCCGCGCCGATCCGCTCGCCGCTGCGCGCGTACAGCTCGCGCATGTGGCGCTGGTAGGACGGGTACTTGCCGGCGCCGTCGGCGATGCCGGGGAAGTTCTCCACGTTGATCAGCGTGGGCACCAGGGCGGTGCCGTTCGCGGCCATCAGCGCGATCGTCTCGTCGGTCAGACCGGTGCCGTGCTCGATGCAGTCGATGCCCGCGTCCAGCAGACCGGGCAGCGCCGCCTCGCCGAACACGTGCGCGGTGACCCGGGCGCCGCCGTCGTGCGCGACCTTGATCGCGTCCCGCAGCACGTCGTCGGACCACAGCGGGTCCAGCTCGCCGGTGTCCCGGTCGATCCAGTCGCCGACGAGCTTGATCCACCCGTCGCCGTTCGCGACCTGCTCGGCGACCGCGGCGGCCAGGTCGCCCTCGCGCTCGACCTCGACGCCGAGGTAGCGGATGTAGCGCCGCGGTCGGGCCAGGTGCCTGCCCGCCCGGATGATCCGGGGCAGGTCGAGGCGCTCCTGGAGCGGCCGGGTGTCCAGCGGCGAGCCGCAGTCGCGGATCAGCAGGGTGCCGGCGTCCCGGTCGGTGATCGCCTGCTCGACGGCCTCGGGCAGGTCGACCACGCCGTGCGGGCCGAGGCCGACGTGGCAGTGCGCGTCGACCAGGCCGGGCACCAGGTAGCCGCCGTCCACGACGGTCCGCGCGCCCGGCACGGGCTGGGTGCGCACGCGGCCGTTGACCACCCACAGGTCGGTGGGGCCGTCCCCGTCGGGCAGGACGACCCCGCGCAGGTGCAGACCGCTCACTTGCCGAACTTCAGCTTCGACGGGTCGAACCCGGGCGGCAGCTGGTCGAGGCCGCCGTCGAGGCCGGGCGGGAGCGCCTGGGGCGGCGCGCCGGGGAAGCCGGGGGGCAGGCCGCCGGGCATCATGCCGGGGAACCCGCCGCGCATCTTCGGCGGCGTCGGGCCGCGGCCCTTGCCCTTCTTGCCCTTCTTCCCCTTGGCCTTGCGGTTGTTCGCGCGTCCGCCGGGCAGGCCGAACCGGCCGGCCATCTGGGACATCATCTTGCGCGCCTCGAAGAAGCGGTTGACCAGGTCGTTGACGTCGCTGACCTTCACGCCCGAGCCGTTGGCGATGCGCAGCCGGCGGGAGGCGTTGATGATCTTGGGGTCGTCCCGTTCGGCGGGCGTCATGCCGCGGATGATCGCCTGCACGCGGTCCAGGTGCTTCTCGTCCAGCATCGCGAGCTGGTCCTTCATCTGGTTCGCGCCCGGGAGCATGCCCAGCAGGTTCGCGATCGGACCCATCTTGCGCAGCTGGAGCATCTGCTCGAGGAAGTCCTCCAGCGTCAGCTGGCCGGAGCCCATCTTCACCGCGGCGGCCTCGGCCTGCTCGGCGTCGAAGGTGGCCTCGGCCTGCTCGATCAGGGTGAGCATGTCGCCCATGCCCAGGATCCGGCTCGCCATCCGGTCCGGGTGGAAGACGTCGAAGTCCTCCAGCTTCTCGCCGTTGGACGCGAACATGATCGGCTGGCCGGTGACCTCGCGGACGCTCAGCGCGGCGCCACCGCGGGCGTCGCCGTCGAGCTTGGTCAGCACCACGCCGGTGAAGCCGACGCCGTCGCGGAAGGCGGTCGCGGTGTTGACCGCGTCCTGGCCGATCATCGCGTCGACCACGAACAGCACCTCGTCGGGCTGCACGGCGGCGCGGATGTCCACGGCCTGGCGCATCATCTCCTCGTCGACGCCCAGTCGGCCCGCGGTGTCGACCACGACGATGTCGTGCTGCGCCCGCTTGGCCTCCTCGATGCCGCGGCGCGCCACGTCCACCGGGTCGCCCACGCCGTTGCCGGGCTCGGGGGCGTACACCGGCACGCCGGCGCGCTCGCCGACGACCTGGAGCTGGGTCACCGCGTTGGGGCGCTGGAGGTCGCACGCGACCAGCATCGGCGTGTGGCCCTGACCCTTGAGCCACTTCGCGAGCTTGCCCGCGAGCGTCGTCTTGCCCGCGCCCTGGAGACCCGCGAGCATGATCACGCTGGGCGGGTTCTTGGCCAGGCTCAGCCGTCGGGTCTCGCCGCCGAGGATCGCGACCAGTTCCTCGTTGACGATCTTGACGACCTGCTGCGCCGGGTTGAGCGCCTGGGAGACCTCGGCGCCCTTGGCCCGTTCCTTGACCTTGGCGATGAACGTGCGGACGACCGGCAGCGCGACGTCGGCCTCCAGCAGCGCCACCCGGATCTCCCGCGCGGTGGCGTCGATGTCGGCGTCGGACAGCCTCCCCTTGCCACGCAGGTTCTGAAGGACCGTGGTGAGCCGGTCGGAAAGGGTGTTGAACACCTGACCTCGCACGTCGTTCGTCGGTGGGCGGATCACCCGGCGGGCCGGCCAATGGGTCGCCGGGTCCGTCGAGAGCACCTTTCAGGGTAGCCGTCCCGCCTCACGCGGGTGTCACGGACAGCCGGAGCCGGTCGCCCCGGGTCAGCACGGTCAGCCGGTGCCAGCCGCGCGGCGGTCGGCGGTCGGCGAACGCGGCGCGCAGCCGGGCGGCGCGCTCGACGTGCCGGGCGAACGACCGGCTCCGGATCAGCCTGCCCCGGCTCACCTGGCCGTCCAACGCCACGTCCGGGTCGACGTCGAGCCACAGGAAGTGCCGCGGCCGGCCGCTCACCCACCCCACGACGACCAGGCCGGCCCGGGTGGTGGCACGGGTCGAGGGCTCGTGCACGAGCAGCAGACCCCGGCCGAACAGCGCGAACCAGAGGATCCGGGACCGGTGCAGGAAGTGCACCAACGGCCGGTAGAGGCGGTAGGGCAGCCGGGTGGGCAGCAGGTCGCGCAACCGGTTGCGCACCTGGTCGGAGTCCAGCACGACGGCGGCCGCGCCACCGGTGTCGACCCCCGCGAGCAGCGTCGTCTTGCCCGCGCCCGGCAACCCGGCCAGCACGACCAGCGAACGCGGCGCGACAGCGACGGCGGTCATCGTTTCCATACTAAACAGACGTTTCGGACGCCGGTGCGTTCCCGGGCCCCGCGAGTCCGCACGAGCACCGCGGGCCGCGCGCTCCACGCCGGGAGCGGGCGACCCGCGGGTGGGGCGACCCGTCCCCTCCGCGGGTCGCACCGGTACGGAGCATGTCGCGGGAGGGGGTCGCCGGGGCAGCGCAACTGTGCGCGGCCGGCGTGCGTAGTCCTACCTGGACGCGTGCAGTACGGCGGTTTCGACCTGCGCGCGCAACCTGGCGTCGAAGGTCCGGCCGGACAGCGCGAACGAGTCGACCACCGTGGAGCCGAGCGTGGACACCCGGGCCCAGAGGACGTCGACACCGGCCAGTTCCAGCGCTCCCGCCACCCGGTGCAGCAGGCCGATGCGGTCGGCGGCACGCAGTTCGAGCACGACGGCGCCGGTCGACTCGTCGTCGAACCACAGCACCCGCGCGGGCGGCGGGTCCACGGGCGGGCCGCCGTAGTCGCGCTCCTTGGCGGCGAGCTTGTCGGCCAGCGGCAGCGAGCCGTCCAGCGCCCGGCTGAGCTGCTCGCGCAGCAGCGACACCTCCGGCAGCGAGCCGAACCGCGGTGACACGGTGAACACGTCCACCGCCGCGCCCTCGTGCGAGCGCAACGCCGCCGAGTGCACCTCCAGCGAGTTCAGCGCCAGCACGCCGGCCGCCCGGGACAGCGTGCCTGGCCGGTCGGGCGCCACCACGGTCACCGTCGTCACCGCGTCCGCGACGTCCACCAGCACGTCCGGCCGCCCGGCGGCCAGCACCTTCGCGGCGAGCTCGCGCTGCCGCTCGTCCAGCGGCTCGGGTCCGGGCAGCTCGCCGCCCGCCATCGCGGTCCGACAGCGCTGCACCAGGTCCGCGACCAGCGACGCCTTCCAGTCCGACCACACGCCGGGCCCGGTCGCCAGCGCGTCGGCCTCGGCCAGCGCGTGCAGCAGCTCCAGCAGCACGGCGTCGCCGTCGAGCGTCTCGACCACCCGCCGCACGGTCGCCTCGTCCTCCACGTCCCGGCGGGTCGCGGTGTGCGGGAGCAGGAGGTGGTGGCGCACCAGGGACGTCAGCGTCGCCACGTCCTGCGGCCACAGGCCGAGGCGCTCGGCGATCCGGGCGGTCAGCGCCGCGCCCACCTCGGAGTGGTCGGCCTGCCTGCCCTTGCCGATGTCGTGCACCAGCGCGCCGAGCACCAGCAGGTCCGGCCGGGACACCCTGGTCGCCAACCGGGCGGCGTGCGCGGTCGTCTGCACGAGGTGCCGGTCCACGGTCCACACGTGCGCGGCGTCGCGGGGCGGCAGGTCGCGCACCGCGCCCCACTCCGGGAACAGCCTGCCCCACAGGCCGGTGCGGTCCAGCGCCTCGACCACGTCGATCAACCCGGCGCCGGCGCCCAGCAGGGCCAGCAGCTCCTCGCGCGCCTCGCGCGGCCACGGACCGCGCAGCTCGGGCGCGGTGTCGGCGAGCTTCGCCAACGTGCCGGCCGCGATCGGGTGCTTGCCGCGCGCCGCGGCCGCCGCCACCCGCAGCAGCAGCGCGGGATCCCGGTTGGGCATGGCGTCGCGCGCCAGGGCGACCTCGACACCGTGCAGCACCACGCCTTCGTCCAGCGGGCGACGGGTGGGCGCGCGGCGCAGCGGCGAGCGGGCGAACACGCCCAGCCCGCGCCTGGGCACCGCGGCACGGGCCGTCCGGGTCGCCACGTCCACCGCGTAGACGACCGTGCGGGCGGCCGAGGAGAGCGCGCGGGCCAGCGCGAACCGGTCGGCCAGGCCGAGCGCGGCGGCCACCTCGTCGCCGTCCTGTGCCCGCAGCACGTCCCGCGGTTTGCCCGCGACCCGGCGCAGTTCGGTGCGCACGTCCAGCAGCAGCCGGCGCGCCTCGTTCACCTCGGCCGACGGCCGGTCGGTCAGCTGCGCCACGGACAGCGCGTCCAGCAGGGTCAGGTCGCGCAGCCCGCCGCGGCCGTGCTTGAGGTCGGGCTCGACCCGGTGGGCGATCTCGCCGGACCGCGCCCACCGCCGTTGCGCGGACTCGGCCATCTCGTCCAGCCGAGTCCGCACGCCGGTGCGCCACGCCTGGCGCGCGCTCTCCGCGAGCCGGCCGCTGACGTCGGCGTCGCCCGCGAGGTGCCGGAGGTCCAGCAGTCCCAACGCGGTCCGCAGGTCGCCGGACGCGACCCGCAGCGCCTCGCCGACCGTGCGCACGCTGTGGTCCAGGCCGATGCCGGAGTTCCACAGCGGGTACCAGAGCTTCTCCGCGATCTCCTCGACGCCCTTGTGCCCGTTGTGCACCAGCACGAGGTCGAGGTCCGAGTAGGGGACGAGCTCGCGCCTGCCGAGCCCGCCGACCGCGACCAGCGCGACACCGCCGCCCGGTCCGCCGACGCCCGCCTGGGAGGCGTGCGCGGTGAGCCAGAACTCGTGCAGGTCCACCAGCGCCTCGCGCAGCGCCTCGCCCGTCAACCGGCGACGACCCGGTGCGAGCAGGCGATCGCGTGCCCGCACCAGGTCGTCGGCCGTGACGACGGCCGTTTCCACGTTGTCCATGCGGCCGTCTCCCATGTCGGTGCTACAGAGCGTCCGTGCCGCGCTCCCCGGTCCGGACCCGGACGACGGTGTCGACGGGGGTGACCCACACCTTCCCGTCGCCGATCTTGCCGGTGCGGGCCGATTCCACGATCGCGTCGAGGACCTTCTCCACCGCGGCGTCGTCGATCAGCACCTCGACGCGCAGCTTGGGCACGAAGTCCACGGCGTACTCGGCGCCGCGGTAGACCTCGGTGTGGCCCTTCTGCCGGCCGTAGCCCTGCACCTCGCTGACGGTCATGCCCAGCACGCCCAGCTGTTCCAACGCCGTCTTCACGTCGTCCAGGGTGAAGGGCTTGACGATCGCCGTGACCAGCTTCATGACTTGCTGCTCCCTTCGAGGACCGCAGCGGCGCCGGCGGCGACGCTGGGCTTGGCGTTGCCGCGCGAGCCGGTCAGGCCGCCGTGGTCGTACGCGGTCTCGGCGTGCTCGGCCTCGTCGATGCCGCCCACCTCGGCCTCCTTGTCGACCCGGAAGCCGACGGTGAACTTCACCGCGTAGCCGATGACGAGGCTCAGCACGAACGAGTAGGTCAGCACGGCGAGCGCGCCGACGACCTGCCGCCACAACTGGTCCACGCCGCCACCGTAGAAGAGACCGTTCACGCCCGCAGGGGCCGCGTCGCTCGCGAAGAAGCCGATCAGGATCGTGCCGGACAGACCGCCGACCAGGTGCACGCCGACCACGTCGAGCGAGTCGTCGAAACCGAAGCGGTACTTGAGGCTGACCGCGAGGGCGCACAGCGCGCCGGTGATCGCGCCGACGCCGAGCGCGCCCAGCGGGGTGACCGACGAGCACGCCGGGGTGATCGCGACCAGACCCGCGACGATGCCCGACGCCGCGCCGAGCGTGGTGGCGTGCCCGTCGCGGACGCGTTCCACGGCCAGCCAGGCGAGCATCGCGACGGCGGTGGCGACGGTGGTGTTGAGGAACGTGACGCCGGCGGTCGCGTTGGCGCCGAGCGCGGAGCCCGCGTTGAAGCCGTACCAGCCGAACCACAGCAGGCCGGCGCCGAGGACGACGAGCGGGAGGCTGTGCGGCTTCATCCGGTCCTTGGGCCACCCGACGCGCTTGCCCAGGACGATCGCCAGCGCCAGGCCCGCCGCGCCCGCGTTGATGTGCACCGCCGTGCCGCCGGCGAAGTCGATGGCCAGCAGCTTGTTCGCGATCCAGCCGCCGGCGTCCACGACGTTGCCCGCCGCGTCCTTGACGTCGAAGTCGAACACCCAGTGCGCGACCGGGAAGTACACGACCAGCGCCCACAGGCCGGCGAACAGCAGCCACGGCCCGAAGCGCGCCCGGTCGGCGATCGCGCCGGAGATCAGGGCGACCGTGATGATCGCGAACATCGCCTGGAAGGACACGAACACCGTGGTGGGGATCGTGCCGAACAGGGAGTCCTTGGCGAGCAGGCCGTCCAGCCCGAAGAACTGGAACGGGTTGCCGAGCAGGCCGCCGCCGACGTCCTTGCCGAACGCGGTGGAGTAGCCGACGAGCACCCAGAGCACACCGACCACGCCGATCGCGCCGAGGCTCATCATCATCATGTTGAGCACGCTCTTCGTCCGGACCATGCCCCCGTAGAAGAACGCGAGTCCCGGCGTCATCAACAGCACCAGAGCGGCACTGGCGAGCACCCAGGCGGTGTCCCCTGTATCCACGTCGACCTCCACAGCACGTCGGTTGCGGTGGAGCATCGGGACGCCCTGTTTCGCCGACCCGCGTCCCAGGTTTCGCGCCGGTGAACTGTGCGGGTGCTGGTGTTACGGCCACGTTTCGGCCGATTGAAGGCACGGGTTCGTCCGGCGTGCCGTCCCGGTGACCGTCGATTGTCCGGTGACGGACGGTGTTTTCCGAATCCGGCTCAACGGGTGACGCCGAGGTCGCGGACGGGTGGGTGACGACGGTCGGTCAGGCCACCTCACCGCTCCTCTGCCGCGACACGCGCGTACGCCCGCAGCGCCCGTTCCCGCTCGGCGCCCTTCGTGCCGCGCAGCGCGATCGCCAACTTCCCCACCGACACCACCCCGCGCACCGCGCTGACCAGCACCGGAGCCGACACCGCCCACAACCACCACTGCCCGATCACGCCGACCACTCCTCGTACCACCGTGTTGCCGTGCTGACGGGATCCACGCTGACGGGCCACGCGGGTTCCGGGCAGGGTGGGAAGATTTCCGGAATCCAGGAACCCGTCGAGAGGCGACGCGTTGAGCAACTCCCCGGACCCGGCGGCCGAGTACGCCCGATTACTGCGCTCGCTGGTCACGGGCCTTCCGGGCACCCAGAAGGCGTTCGCCAAGGCGGTGCTCCTGTCGGAATCGCACCTGTCGACCATCCTCTCCGGAGGTCGGCTGCCGTCCGCGCCGGACGCGGAGCGGATCGCCGACCGGTTCCCGGAGGAGCCGGCGCTGAGGGCGCTGTACGCCCGGGCGCGCGGCCTCACGCTGCCGGCGCTGCCTCCCCCGTTGGCCGACCTGCTCCGGCGGATGGCCGCGGCGTGCCGGGAACTGCCGTACCTGCTGCCGTCGCGGCACCGGTTGTCGCTGGCGACGCTGTACGTCCGGCAGAGCGTGAGCTCGCCGACCGAGGTGCGGTGGCCGCGCGAGGAGCTGCCCGAGGAGCTCGGCTGGGTGGAGAGCACCCGGTTGTCCTCGACGCTGTCGCAGCCGTTCAGCGACGTGTTCGCGCAGCACGACCACCTGGTGATCGAGGGCGGCGCGGGTTTGGGCAAGACGACGCTCGCCCGGCAGCTCGTCGCCGAACTCGCCGACCCGACGTCCGCGTCCGACACCGGCCCGTGGATCCCGCTGCTGGTGTCGGCGCGCGTCCTCGCCAAGCACGTGGGCGAGCGGACGTGGGCGCAGGCGCTGCTCGCGGCGCTGACCGAGGAGTACCCGAGCTTCCACGACCCGGAACTGCGGCCGGACCTGCTGACCCGCGAGGTCGACGGGCACCGCCGGCTGGTGGTGGTCGACGCGCTGGACGAGATCCCCGACACCGCCGCCCGCGACCAGCTGATCACCCTGATCGCGGGCCGGATCACCAGTGCCACCAACACCACGCGCTTCCTCATCACCACCCGCCCGCTGGAACTGGGCGAAACCACCCGGCTCACCGGCGCGGGCTTCTTCGAACTCCAGCCGTTCGACGCGGAAGCCCTGAAGCTGTTCGCCCGCAAGTGGTTCGACCCCGACGACACCCCGGACGGCGCGGTCGCGGCGGACCACTTCCTCGAGCAGGTCCGGACGGCCGGCCTGACCGACGTCCTCGAGGTACCGCTGCTCGCCGCGATCGCCGCGAACCTCCACCAGTCGAACCCGGACAGCCCGCTGCCCGCGAGCCGGTACGACCTGTACGTCCACTACATCGAGAGCTACGCGGAGATGCGCGCGGCCGCCGACCGCGAGGCGTTGACCGCCCTCACCGACGACCCGACCCTCGCCGCCCGCGTCAGCGACGCCCGCGTGCCACTGCTGGAACACCTGGCCCTGTCGTACACGACCACCGACACCCCCCTGCTGGACCTGGCCCGCGACCACCTGGCGTCCCACGACCTCCTGCCACCGCGCCGCGGCCCGAAGTGGGAGGAGGCCCTCGCGGAGTGGCTCTGCCAAACCGGCCTCCTGACCCGCAGCGCCCACCGCCTCCGCTTCCTGCACCAGACCTTCGCCGAACACCTGGCCGCGTCCGCGAAGGCCAAACAACTCCCCACCCACTTCACCCCGACCGACCCGGTGTGGAACGACCTGATCCGCGACATGGCGTTGGGCGACGAGCACAACACGCGGGTCGTACTCCACTACCTGCACCTGCGTGACGGGGACGACCTGTTGGCGGCGTTGCAGCGCGGGACCCTCGCCCAGCGGGAGCGCGCGGGCGAGTTGATCAACCAGGGCGCGCCGTGCGGCGACGACCGCGTTCGCGACTACCTCGCCCAACTGAAGAAGGAAGCCGTCGCGACAGGCGCCTTCGCCTGGCGACTGACCCGGGTTCGTGGACTGGTAGGTCGCCCGGTCGTCCGGTCCTGGTTGACGGCCCTGCTCAAGGACCCCGAGGTTCCGGACGAGTTGAAGATCGTCCTGATCGACCTGCTGCGAGAGCACTCGCCCGAGGTGTGGCGCGAGGGAGTGCCGATCCTCGTCCGGTCGACCGAACCGTCACGGCCTGCCGAACACCGGCGCAACGCGGCGAAGGTGCTCGCGAAATTCGGCGGACGCGATCGTGACGGCGCCCTTCAGGTACTGACCGACATGGCGACGGAGTCAGCCAATTATGTACACGACCGAATCGACGCCCTGAACCTTCTGATCGGATTCGGCCCCGACGAACGCAGGGTCGCCGCAGAAATATTGACGGAACTGATCGACCACCCCGCGCTGGCCAAATACCGACGGCTGACTACGGCGCACCGCCTCGCCCGCCTTGGCACACCTCACCTGGAGCACGCCACCGCCGTGCTGCTGGGCATCGTCGGCGACCCCAGGTTCGACATCGGTTTTCGAATTCTGGCAGGCATCAGCCTCGCCGAGGTGAGCCGACACCACCGTGAAACAGTGGCGACGACCCTCGTCGAGTTGAGCCGTGATCCCACCACCCCGCTCCCGGAACGACTGAAAATACTCGCCGCAATCCCCTCCATCGAGCCACGCCAATACAGGTGGGCTGCCCAGCAGTTGGATAAACTGGCCAGGAGCGGCTCCCTCCCAGCAGGTTTACGCATGAAGGGAGCTGTGACCCTCGGCAGACTGGGAAAGCAGTACCAATCCTCGGCACTGGAAATCCTCATGACCATCGCAGGCGACAAGGCTTCGCCGAACAACAGTGGACTGGATGCGGCCACAGCGATCGGCAAACTCGGTCGAGCATATCTACCCCAGGCCTCCGAGGCCATGATCTCGATTGCTCTCGACCACACCTACCCGGCTACCCACCGATGCCAGGCACTCGAGAAGCTACTGACCCTCGACAAGAGTGCACACTCGATGGTGAATTCGCTCGCCTGGCACCTTCTGGGCAGCCCGGAAGTCAACCCAGGCGACTGGGTTGACATCGGGCGGTTCTTGTCGAACCTGGGCACCGAACAACGCAGCCAAGTCCTCGCGTCCTGCGACTCGCGTTTGACCGACACCAGCATACCCGCAGCTCGACAGGCGAGCGCGGCCATGCTCGCGTCCAGTACCGACCCGAATCGCGAGGCCCTTGCCAGTGCTGTGCTGGTCCACTTGGCGCGATCATCCGGAATTGATTCGCAGCTCCAGGTAAGGATCGCCGGCGAGTTGGGCAGAATTGGCCACCATTTTGCCGCGAACACACTGAGAGCCGAAATCTGCGACGACCCACTGGCCCAGTTTTCACATCGGACAGGATCTGCCCTACGACTCATCAGAATGCCTGGAACGCGACGGGAAGCCATAACTTCGACCGTCCACAGAATAGCGTTCGATCCCACCGTCGACCAGATTAGCCGAATCAATTTCTCTGATGACCTGGCAGACTTAGATCCCGATCTTTTCGGCCAACTCGCCCCAACACTCCTGGCCACGCTCGAACTCGACCAAACGCCCGCGATAAACTACATCTTCCAACCATTCCTAAATTTTCCGGCGACACGTTTTCGCGCCATCGAAGTGCTGCGCCGCCGACTTTCCCATGAGCTGTACACATGGGACGGGAGGTTCGTACCGAGAACCATCGAGACAGTTGCCGAAGTCGAACCTGGCACCCGACTTGATTTAATCGAGGATCTTCATGCCACCTCGGCCGACACGACTCGGCCGGTCGCACAGCGGTTGATTCTCACCACAGGCCTGCAGAAGCTCGGCGGACCCGAGGCGGCGCGCGCACTCGACACCACGATTGCCATGCTCCGCGAACCGCACATCAGCCGCAAGAACCGTGCCGAGATCCTGAAGGAAATCGCCCGATCAAGTAGGCGCGATCACGCAGAGGAAGCCATTCTGGCCTGCCCGGAAACCGCCGACCCGACGACACGGCTGCGCGTCGCCGAGGTCGCATTGCTCCTCGGCGGTCGACATCTCCTGAGCGCCGTCGCCGAATTGACCAGGATGGCCGCTGATCCCCACGTGCACCGCAGCACACGCCTGGCCGCCGCCGACATGCTTCGAGATCAGGAAAGCGGCCATGACGAGACCGTCCCCGCGTTGCTGAATCTGGCATCCGACGCGTTTGCCGCTCCCGAGTTCCGACTGGCGGTACTACGACGACTGGCGGAGTCCGGCTTGGTCGAACGAGCAGCGAAGTCGGCTGAGGCGTTGGCGTTGTACGCGGACGCGCAGCCGTCCTGGCGGATGCGCGTGGTGGAAACGCTGACCCGATGGCACGGTGCTGCCGTCCAAGAATTGGTTCGGACGCTGCACTTGGTGGTCGCCGATCGTCAGGCGGATCCCGTGCACCGGCTCGATGCGGCACGACGGCTGATCAGACTGGGGCCGGAGTCGCAGGCCTACGGCATCGCGAGGTTGCGTGATCTTGCCGGTGACCCGTCGGTCGACGGGTGGAATCGGCTTCAGGCGGCGCGGCGGTTGGCGGCGTTGGGTGGGGAGGCTCGGGCCGCCGGTCTTGGTGTGGTGGCGGAGTTGGCGGGTGGGGGTTGCGGGGATCCGTTGGTTGCTGTTCGGGCCATGGTCGAACTCGTGGACGCGGACGAGACGCGGGCCTGGGAGGTGTTCGGGGATCTCGACGCGGTGATCGCGGATTCCGCTTCGGGTGGGCGGATGCGGTTGGAGGCGGTGGAGGCGCAGTTGCACGTTGCGCCTCGGAATCGGCGGGCTGTTGCCCGGACGGTGCAGGGGCTGGCGTACGACCCCGGGTTGCGGGGGTGGGAGCGGCGGCTCGCGGCGTTGCGGCTGGGCAGTTTCGGGCCCGTCGAGTTGGCGGACGCACGGGTGGCGTTGGTGGCGTTGGCGCAGGACGAGAGCTGTGCCGTCTGGGAGCGGGTGGACGCCGCACGGTCCGCCTGTCTGATCGACCCGGACGACGCGGCGTCGGTGGTGGAGCTGGTTCGGGGGTTCGCGGTCGACGGGCGGGTGTCGTGGGCGGAGCGGTCGCACGCGGCGCAAGGGCTGTTGGGGATGTCGCGACAGGCTTTTCCGGACGCCAACGCCGCGCTTCGGGCGTTGGCCGTCGATTCGGCGGTCGACCTCGGGGAACGGCGGCTGGCGGCGGGCGCGATGGTCAAGCCCGGGTTGGAGCGGGGCGCGGGGCTGGCGCTTGTGGAGGAGATGACCTCCGACGACTTCGGCGCGCGGGATCGGATCGAGGCCTGGACGCTGTTGGTCGACCTCCACGACGGCTATTCCGACCTCGCGTCGGCGGCGGCAGAGGTGGTGGCGCGGGATGACGCCGTGGAAGCAGGTGCGCGGCGGCGGGCCTGTGAGTTGCTGTTGCGCGACCCGGCGGAGTCGGGTGACCTCGCGATCGACGTGTTGAAGCAGATCGCCGCAGACACCGAGGTGGGGCAAGGGGATCGGGCGCCGGCCGACGCGCTGCTGGCCGAGCGCTGGCTCTCCGACCGGGCTCGGGTGGGTGCCGTGTTGGGGGCGTTGATCGCCGACGCGGAGGTCGGGCGGCGGGTGGAGTTCGCCGGGGCGTTGGGGCGGCTCGATCCTCGGCACCGGGAGCTCGGGCGGCGGGCGTTGTTGGGCGTTCTCGACGGTGATCACGGCTCTGTCGCGCGGCTTCAGGCGGCTCGCGTGGTCACCGGGACGGTGGGCGGGTTGCGGGTGATCTCCGAGTTGCGGCCACCTCGGGTGGACTGACCGGGTGACGTGGAGGGCTCGCCGGAAACGTGAGTCCTCCACGTCACCGAGGTGTCAGGACGACCAGGGGAAGGTCGGGGTGGTCGGGGACTCGACGGCACGCGCGCCGGGCACCGGTGTCGTCGGGGCGGCGCAGGTCAGGTCCGCGGTCGGCAGCCTGGTGGTCAACAGGTAGGTGTCGGTGGTGGACCTGGTGCACGGGGTGCGCGTGTAGACGCCGTGGCCCCAGCCTTCGTAGGTCACGAAGACGGTTTTGGCGCGGGTTTGGCGGTGGACGTTCACGGCCCACGCGTAGCTCGTCGCCGGGTCGTGGCGGGCGTTGAGCAGCAGGATCCGGGGCGAGTCGCGGAGGTTCGGGCGGCGCTGGGGGTTGTTCACGTCACCCGGCAGGCCGACGCACGAGGTGAGCACGTTGGTGGCCAGCGTGGAGCCGCGGGTGTGCGGGGCGAGTCGGCGGGCGCGGGCGGCCAGGGTGGAGAACTCGCGGAACGACTTCGGGCGGATCGACCAGTCCTGGCAGAACACCGCGGCGAACGGGTACGCGGCCGTCTCCGCCTGGTCGGCGAGGGCCGCGGGCTTCTGGGCGGACAGGGTGGCCACGTAGTCGGCCAGGGCGGTCCAGTCCGGGCCGTAGAACGTGCCGACGGCGGTGTCGGTGATCTCCGAGGCCGGCACGTGGCGAGTGGCGTCCTCCGGGTCGGTGATCTCGCCGCGGTCGGCGCGGGCCAGCAGGTCGTTCCACACCTTCGTGACGTCCTTGCCGTGCAACGCGCACGCCGTGTCGCGGTCGCACCACTTGACCCACTCGGCGAACGAGTCCTCGGCCGTCGCGGCCTGGGTTTCGGTGAAGCGCCACGTGTCGAGGCTGTGGTCCATGGTCGAGTCGATCACCAGGGCCCGCACGTTGCGCCCGTACCGCTCGGCGTACTGCTGGCCGATGAGCGTCCCGTAGGACACGCCGTAGTAGCTGATCTTCGTCTCGCCCAGCGACCGGCGCAGGGCGTCGACGTCGTCCACGACCGCGCCGGTGTCCGCGTGGTCCACGATCGGACCGCTGTGCCGGCGGCAGTCCTCGGTCAGCTCGCGGTTGTACGCGCCCAGTGCGTCGAACTCGGCGGCGGTGGTGGGCGGCGCGGGTTGGCGGTTCAGCACGGACAGCGAGCAGGTGACCGGGTTGCTGCGCGCCACGCCGCGCGGGTCGAACCCGACGACGTCGAACCGCTCGGTGATCTCCTTGCTGAAGTACTGGTCCGCCCGCTGCGCGAAGTTCACCCCCGAACCGCCGGGGCCACCGGGGTTGATCACGAGCACGCCGACCCGCTTGGCCGGGTCGGTGGCCTTGCGCCGGGCCACGGCGAGGCCGAACGTGCCGGCACCGGGGTTCGCCCGGTCGATCGGCAGGGCCAGCGTCCCGCACTCGACGGTCGGCAGCCCGGGGCACGGTGCCCACGCGATGGTGCCCGGGGCGGGCGGTTGCGCCACCGCGCCCGGAGCCAGTCCCACGAGGAGCGCGGACGCGGCGAGCACGCCGCCGAACGCGCTGGAGATCGGTCGCACAGGTTCCTCCCTAGTTCCTGTCACACCCGTGCCGCGCAGGCTCCCAGTCGCGCGGATCGGGCCACAAGCAACCGGGGTAGGAACCTCATGCGCCCTTCGTCTGATCCGGTCCCGAGTCCCGGTACCGCCGACGCACGCCGTCCAGCCCGCGTGCGGTCAGCGCGCCCCACAACCGCAGTCGCGCCATCCCCCCGTCCGGGTGAATGTCGAGCCGAACGCGGGTGACCGGCACGGCCGCGGTGACCGGGAACCGGTGGCGGGTGTCGGGTTGCAGCCGGGTCCGCGGCACCAGGTCCACCCAGTCGTCGCCGACCCGGCCGCGCACCGACGCGCTGCCGGGCGCGTTCCCCTTGAAGTGCGTGGTGTCCAGCTCCGCCAACGCGACCACGCCCTCGCCCGCGAGGTCGACCTCGACCCAGTCGTTGCCGTCGTCCCGGCGGCGCGCGGTTTCCCAGCCCTCGCCCATCACGCTCGCCTGGCCGGGCGCGATGAGGTTGGCGGGCGAGCCGTAGAACCTGTTGCTGCACCCGGCGATCGCGGCGCCGTTCTCCAGCGCGGCCAGGTCGACCGCGCCGGGCACCAGCAGATCCGGGTCGGGCACCGGCGAGCCGTGCACGCGCAGTCGCGCCACGCCCCCGTCGGGGTGAATCGTCAGCCGAACGTGGGTGAACCGCCGGGAGGACGTCACGGTGAAGTGGTGCTTGCGGTCGCCACCCAGGGGCGAGCGCGGCACCAGGACCTCCCACCCGGTCAGCTCGTCGGGCGCCGGGTACCCGGTGGCGGACGTCGCCTCGACGGTCGCGGCCGGCGGGTGGTTGCCGGTGAAGAACGCGGTGTCCACCACGATCCCGCGCACCACTCCGGGCAGGCCCAGCCGCACGACCGCCGCGTCGTCGCCGGGTTCACGCCGGCGCCGGGTTTCCCAGCCGTCGTAGACCTGGCCCTTGTGCCCGAAGGTGAACGGCCGGAACTCGGGTTCGGCGCGGCGGATCAGGTTCTCCCGCTCGGCGAACAGCTCGTCGTTCGCCCACACCACGCCACCTCCGACGGCGCGCGAGGCGAGGTCGGGCAGCGCGGTCCAGTCCGGTGCGGTCACACGTCCCCCTTGTGCAGCAGCCGCCCGCGCGGCCGGTCCCCGGTGATCTCCTCGCCGCGCAACCACGTCCGCCGCACCACGCCCGCCAGCGCGCGCCCGTGGTACGGCGTCACGGGGTGGCGATGGAACAGCGCCTCGCGGTCCACCACGAACGCGGCGTCCGGCGCGAACGCGCAGAAGTCGGCGTCCGCGCCCACCGCGATGCGACCCTTGTGCGCCAACCCGACCAGGTCCGCGGGCGCGGTGGCCATCCAGCGCGCCACGTCGCCCAACCCGTGGCCGCGCAACCGGGCCTGCGTCCACACCGCGGCCAACCCCAGTTGCAGGCTCGCGACACCGCCCCACGCGCCCGCGAAACCGCCCTGCTTCAACGCCGCCGGGCACGGCGAGTGGTCGCTCACCACGAGGTCGATCCGCCCGGACGCGAGGCCCTGCCACAACTCCTCGCGGTTGGCCGCGTCCCGGATCGGCGGGCAGCACTTGAACTCGGTGGCGTCGTCGGCGATCTCCTCGGCGACGAACGTCAGGTAGTGCGGGCAGGTCTCGGCGGTGATCGGCAGGCCCGCCGCGCGCCCGGCGTGCAGGTAGTCCAGGCCCATGCCGCTGGACAGGTGCAGCACGTGCAGCCGCGCGCCGGTGTCCCGGGCCACGTCGACCAGGTCGGCGATCGCGCCGTACTCGGCCGCGTGCGGTCTCGACGCGAGGAAACCGGCGTAGCCCGGACCGGGTTCGGCGAGCGCGCGCGGGTCCTCGGCGTGCACGATCGTCAACGCGCCCAACGGTTCCAGCACGGCGAGCGCGGCGCGCAACCCCGCGAGGTCCACCGGCGGGAACTCCTCGACGCCGGAGTCCGCGAGGAAGCACTTGAAACCGAACACGCCCGCGTCGTGCAGCGCGGCGAGGTGCCCGGTGTTGTCCGGCACCAGCCCGCCCCAGAAGCCGACGTCGACGTGCACCCGGCCGGACGCGGTGGCGCGCTTGAGCTCCAGCGCCGCGACGTCGACCGTCGCCGGCACGCTGTTGAGCGGCATGTCGACCAGCGTGGTGACACCGCCCGCCGCCGCGGCGCGGGTCGCGGAGCCGAAGCCCTCCCAGTCGGCCCGACCCGGGTCGTCCACGTGCACGTGCGTGTCCACGAGGCCGGGCAGCAGCACCTCGTCGTCGGCCAGTTCCACGAGGGAGTCGCCGTCGAGCCGGTCGCCGATCGCGACGACCCGACCGTCGGCGACCCCGACGTCCAGCGCCCGCTCCCCGTCCGGGGTGACCACCCGCCGCGCTCGGAACACCTGGTCCATCAGAGCAACCAAGCAGCACCCCGGCGGCGGCGCAAGACTGTTGACACCGCCGGAGGGTGATCGGCACACTCGCCGGACGCGGAAGTCACCTTCCGCGATGCGAGAACCGGGGAGGCCCCGTGCCGGATCCCACCGACTTCGACACCGCGTTCGACGCCGCTCCCGAGGCCGTGCTCCGGCCCCTGCTGACCGCGTGCCTGGCCGTGCCGCGCTGGGTGGACGCCCTGCTCGCCGCCCGGCCGCACGGTTCGCCGGCCGCCCTGGTCGCCGCCGCCGACGCGATCGCGCTGTCCGACGACGAGGTGCGCGCCGCGCTGGCCGGGCACCCGCGACTCGGCGAGCGGGAGCCGGGCTCGGACCCCTCCGCCCGCTGGTCGGCCGACGAGCAGCGCGACGTCGAGGCCGACGACCGGCTGGCCGCGGCGAACCGGGCGTACGAGGAGCGGTTCGGGCACCGGTACCTGGTGTGCGCCACCGGGATGACGGGCGCGGACGTGCGCGCCGACCTCACCGCCCGGCTGGCCAACCCACCCGGGGTGGAACTGCGCGTGGTGGCCCGGGAGCTCGCCCGTATCGCCGCGCTGCGACTGCGGAAGGCCTGGCCATGACGACGTTGTCCACGCACGTGCTCGACGCGGACCGCGGCCGACCGGCCGAGGGGATCGCGGTGGCGGTCGAGCGCGCCGGCGAGGTGCTCGCCCGAGGTGTCACCGACGGCGACGGCCGCCACCGGTTCGAGGTCACCCTGACGCCGGGAGTCCACCGGATCGTGTTCACCGTGGACGGTCCGTTCTACCCGGAGGTGGTGGTCGCGTTCCGGGTGACCGCCGAGCCGCACCTGCACGTGCCGGTCCTGCTGAGCCCGTTCGCGTACACCACCTACCGGGGGAGCTGACGATGGCGATCGTCCTGGGGCCCAACCAGTACGGCAAGGCGGGCATCCACCTGGTGGTCGTGCACCGCGACGGCGACGTGCACACCGTCCGCGACCTGACCGTGCGGACCGCGTTGCGCGGCGACCTCGCGGCCACCCACCTGGTCGGCGACAACACCCACGTGCCCGCGACCGACACGCAGAAGAACACCGTGCACGCCTTCGCCTCCGACGGCGTCGGCGAGATCGAGGACTTCGCGCTGCGGCTGGCCCGGCACTTCACCGCCGGCCAGGAGTCGATCACCGAGGCGCGGGTGCTGGTGGACGAGCAGTCGTGGCACCGGCTCCCGGACAACGGCCACTCGTTCGGCCTCGGCGGCACCGAGCGGCGGACCACCGCCGTCGTGGTCGCCGGCGACGCGCACCGGGTCGTGTCGGGCGTGCGGGACCTGGTGCTGCTCAAGACGACCGGCTCGGAGTTCCACGGGTTCCCGCGCGACCGGTACACCACGCTGGCCGACACCGACGACCGGCTGCTGGCCACCTCGGTCACCGCGCGCTGGCGCCTCCAGGGCGCGCCGGACTGGGCGCAGAGCCACGCGGAGGCGCGGCGGCTCCTGGTGTCCGCGTTCGCGACCCACCACAGCCTGTCGTTGCAGCACACCCTGCACGCGATGGGCGAGGCGGTGCTGGCGGCCCGGCCGGAGATCGCCGAGGTGCGGCTGTCGATGCCCAACCGGCACCACTTCGCGGTCGACCTGGACGCGTTCGGGCCGACCGGCGCGGACGCGGTGTACCACGCCGCCGACCGCCCGTACGGGCTGATCGAGGGGACCGTGCTGCGCGACGACGCGGAGGACGCGGGACCGGCGTGGCGCGGGCTGCCCGAGTTCTAGCGGGACTTGTCGTGCAGGGCCATGCGCTGTTCCCGCCACGCGTGGAACAGGTCGGTCTCGTCGTACCAGTCGACCAGCGCCGGCCGCCGCCCGGTGGCCATGAACTCCAGCAGCAGCGCGCGGAACAGCGGCAGCGGCAACCCCACGCCGGGCGGGAAGTCGGTGTAGGGCTCGTCCACGTACGGCGCGTCCGCGGCACCCCTCGGCCAGCCGGAGAACGTGTTGTCCACGAAGTTGACGTAACCCCAGCCGCCGCGCACCGCCAGCACCACGTTGTGGTCGGCCTCGCCCTCGGCGTCCGTGCCGCGGCCGAAGTGCTCCAGCGTGCCGTCGTTGCAGTCGACCCGACCGAGGAACGCCACGAGCAGGTCCACGTCCGCCGCGCACGCCACCACCTGGTACCGGTGTTCCGCGACGTCCAGGTCGGGCAATCCGGTCCACAAACCGGCTCTCATGCTCATGCGCCCACCATGGCGCCGCACCGGGCCGAACGGCACGGCCGTAGGTGAGTATCACCCTATTCAGCGATGAGGGGTCCGCCGGGCGAGTGCGTGCAGTCGGGCGAGCGGCAACCCGGTCAGCGCAACGACTTCCTCCGCGTCGACCGCGCCGCAGTCCACCGCGCGCAGCACCGAGGCCGACAGCGCCCGCGCGGTCGCCGGCTCGTCGAGCACCGCGCCGCCGGCCCGCCCGACGTAGGCCCGCAACCGTGCGGCCTCGGCCGCGAGACCGGACCGGTGGTGGGCGAACACCGCCGCGTACCGGGTCACCAGCTGCGCCGGGTGCAGGTCCCACCCCTGGTGGAACCCGTGTGCCAACGACCGGAGCACGAGCGCGTGGTGGGTGCGCCAGCCGCGGTGGGTGTCCGCGCCGACCGGCAGCACGTTGGTCGACCCGTCGGACAGCTCGACACCCGTGCCGGCCGCCGACACCTGCATGACGTGCCGCGCGAAGTCGCACGCGCCGTGCGCGAGGTGCTGGTCCGCCGGGCCCAGCCCGCACTCGGCCGTGTAGTCGTACGTGCCGAAGTGCAACGCCGACACCCGACCGCGGCCGGCGGCCAGCAGCGCGGGCACCGCGAGCCGGCCGCGTCCGTCCACGACGGACCGCGCGGTCTCGACCTGGACCTCGAACCGGAGGTCGAGCCCGAACAGGTCCAGCACGTCGCCGAACACCTCGACCTGCTCGACCGAGGACACCTTGGGGAAGGTGATCACGAACCCGTCCGGCGCGCCGCCGAGCGCGGTCAGGAAGACGTCCAGCGTCCGGACCCCGCGCTCGACGGAGCGCCTGGTGTCGAACGACTTCACCCGCAGCCCGAACCGGTGCGGCGCCCCGCCGTCGGCCACCCACCGGCGCACCACCGCGGCGGTCCGCTCGGCGTCGGCGTCCTCCTCGTCGTCGGCGCGGAACCCGTACCCGTCCTCGAAGTCGACCCGCAGGTCCTCCACCGGTTCCGCGACGAGCTTCGCCCGCACCCGCTCGACGACCTCGTCGGCCACCGGCACCGCCGCCGACAGCGGGCCGTGCGCGCGCAACGCCTCCAGCGCGCCGGCACCCCAGTCCCGCGGCGTGGACCCGACCACCCGGTCGGCCGGCACGTAGCAGGTGTGCACCGGCTGCCGGCCGGCAGGCCACCGGAAGTCCACATCGGACAGTCGGGCGGTCGCGGCGGCCACCGCGGCGGCGGACAGCGAGGTCCGCGGCACGTCAGTCGATCCGCTCGTAGGCGGGCAGGGTCAGGAAGTCCACGAACTCCTCGGCCAGCGCCACCCGTTCGAACAGCTCGACCGCGGTGGCGAGGTGCTCGCCGGACAACCCGGCCGCGACGTCCGCCAGCACCGACCGCACCAGCCCGGCGGTCACCGGCGTGCCGTCGTCCAGCACCACCCCGTTGCGCACCCACTGCCACAGCTGCGACCGGGAGATCTCGGCCGTCGCCGCGTCCTCCATCAGGTTGTGGATCGCCGCCGCGCCGTTGCCGCCCAACCAGGACAGCAGGTACCGCACGCCCACGTCGACCGCCGACTCCAGGCCGGCCCTGGTCGCCGCGCCGCCGGCGGACCGGAAGTCCAGCAGCTGCGCGGCGGTCACCTCGACGTCCTCGCGGGTCGCGTCGAGCTGGTTCGGCCGGTCGCCCAGCCGGGCGTCGAAGATCTCCCGGCACACCGGCACGAGGTCGGGATGCGCGACCCACGACCCGTCGAACCCGTCGGCCGCCTCGCGGCTCTTGTCCTCGCGCACCTTGGCCAACGCGCGTCCGGTGACCTCGGGATCGCGCCGGTTCGGGATGAACGCGGCCATCCCGCCCATCGCGAACGCGCCGCGCTTGTGGCACGTGCGGACCAGCAGTTCGGTGTAGGCGCGCATGAACGGCGCGGTCATGGTCACCGCGTTGCGGTCCGGCAGCACGTACTCCGCGCCCGCGTCGCGGAAGTACTTGATGGCGCTGAACAGGTAGTCCCACCGGCCCGCGTTGAGGCCCGACGCGTGGTCGCGCAGCTCGAAGAGGATCTCCTCCATCTCGAACGCGGCCGGCACCGTCTCGATCAGCACGGTGGCCCGGACGGTGCCGTGCGGCACGCCGAGTTCCCGTTGCGCGGCGGTGAAGACGTCGTTCCACAGCCGCGCCTCGCGGTGGCCCTCCAGCTTCGGCAGGTAGTAGTACGGCCGGCCGAGGGCGGCGTTGTGGAAGAAGTGCAGGCCGAAGTCGACCAGCGCGCCCACCGCCGGGCGGCCGTCGACCTCCAGGTGCCGCTCGGGCAGGTGCCAGCCGCGCGGGCGGACCACGATCGTCGGGCGCGGACCGTCGGACAGCACGTAGGACCTGCCCTCGGGCGAGGTGAACGAGACCGTGCCGCGGGCCGCGTCGTACAGGTTCACCTGACCAGCCACCACGTTGCGCCAGTGCGGCGTGTTGGCGTCCTCCAGGTCGGCCAGCCACACCTTCGCGCCCGAGTTCAGCGCGTTGACGGTCATCTTCCGCTCGGTCGGGCCGGTGATCTCCACCCGCCGGTCGCGCAACGGCTCGGGCGCGGGCGCCACCGTCCACGCGGACTCGCGCACCTCGCGGGTGTCGTCGAGGAAACCCAAGGGGCGCCGGTGTTCTCGGGCGGCCAGCAGCTCGTCGCGGGTGCCGGCGAACGCGCGGTGCAACCCGGCGACGAACTCCAGCGCCTCGGGTGTGAGGATCTCGGCCCCGCGCTCGACGTCGGCCCCGAGGACGCGAACACCCGACATGGGATCCCCCTTCTTCCCTGCGCTGGACTTCTGCTCTGCGGACTATAGTTTTCGCTCCACGGAACGGCAACGGAGGAGGCACGCGGTGACCAGCGACTCGACGGGCGGCGTCCAGTCCCTGCGACGGGCCTTCGACCTGCTGGAACGGCTCGCCGACGCGGGTGGCGAGGCGAGCCTGTCGGAGCTGGCGCTGGCTTCGGGACTGCCCCTGCCGACCATCCACCGGTTGATCCGCACCCTGGTCACGCTGGGGTACGTGCGGCAGAACAGCAACCGGCGGTACACGCTCGGCGCGCGCCTGATCCGGCTCGGCGAGACCGCGGGCCGCCAGTTCGGCACGTGGGCCCGGCCGTACCTGGCCGAGCTGGTCGACCGGGTCGGCGAAACGGCCAACCTCGCGGTGCTCGACGGCGACGAGGTGCTGTACGTGGCGCAGGCGCCGTCCCGGCACGCGATGCGGATGTTCACCGAGGTGGGCCGCCGGCTCCTGCCGCACGGCACCGGCGTCGGCAAGGCGATGCTGTCGCTGCTGCCCCGCGACCGGGCCAGGGCGTTGCTGGAGCGCACCGGACTGCCCGCGTACACGCCGAACACGATCACCGACGTGGACGGGTTGATGGCGGCGCTGGACGAGGTGGCGCGCCGGGGTTACGCGCTGGACGAGGCCGAGCAGGAGCTGGGCGTGCGCTGCGTCGCGGTGCCGCTGGCCGGAGCGCCGACCCCGGCGGCCGTGTCGGTGTCCGGACCCGAGGGCAGGCTCACGCCCGAGGTGGTCGCGCGGATCCTGCCCGACGTGCTGGCGATCGCGGCCCGGCTGTCCGACCGGGCGGCCGCCGCCCGCGGGTGACCACCACCGCGCTTGACGGGCGCCCGCCTCCCAGAGTTATATGCACCTGCATACACAAACTTTGTGGGGGAATCGATGTCCGACCGCAGCTTCCTGTTCGTGCTCGGCAGTGCGCGCAGGGACGGCAACGCCGAGATCCTGGCCCGGCTCGCCGCCGAGCAGCTCGACGCCGACCAGCGCTGGATCCACCTCGAGGACCTGCCGCTCGCGCCGTTCGAGGACGTGCGGACCGAGCACGAGGACGAGCCGCACACGCCGACCGGCAACGAGAAGGTGCTCTACGACGCCACCACCGGCGTGACCGACCTGGTGATCGTCTCGCCGACCTACTGGTACAGCGTGTCCAACACGACCAAGCGCTACCTCGACCACTGGTCGAACTGGCTGCGCACGCCGGGCTTCAAGGACGCGGTGCGCGGCGACACCCTGTGGGGCGTCACGGCGTTGACCGAGGACAAGTCCCGGTGCGAGCCGCTCGTGGGCACGTTGCGCAACAGCGCGGGCTACCTGCGGATGCGGTTCGGCGGCGTGCTGATCGGCAACGGCGACCGGCCGGGTGACGTGCTGGCCGACACGGAGGCCGTGGCGGAGGCGAAGACGTTCTTCGCGGGATGATCTCCCGCGTGACTCACGCAGGCCGCACGCTGACGCTCCACTGGGACGACTCGCACGTCGTGGGCCGGTGGTGCGACGACACCGAGACCGAACCCGCGCCGCGTCCCGAGGGCGACGACCGGCCGCAGTGGGTGTTCGACCTGATCGCCGCGCACCGGCTGGCCTACCCCGGTGCGCGGGTGCGGGCGACCAACCGGGCGAGCTGGCCGGTGCCCGCCCGGTCGGTCGACCTCGCGCCGCTGCACTTCCACCGGTTGCCGGGGCAGCAGGCCAAGGAGTGCTGGCACCGCTGCCCCGGGGTTTAGCCCAGGAGGGCGTCGACGAACGCGGCCGGCTCGAACGGGGCCAGGTCGTCGGCGCCCTCGCCCAGGCCCACCAGCTTCACCGGCACGCCCAGCTCGCGCTGCACCTGGAACACGATGCCGCCCTTGGCCGTGCCGTCGAGCTTGGTCAGCACGATGCCGGTCACGTTGACCACCTCGGCGAAGACCCGGGCCTGGGTCAACCCGTTCTGCCCGGTGGTCGCGTCGAGCACCAGCAGCACCTCGTCCACCTCGGCCTGCTTCTCGACCACCCGCTTGACCTTGCCCAGTTCGTCCATCAGGCCGGTCTTGGTGTGCAGCCGGCCCGCCGTGTCGACCAGCACCGTGTCGACGCCGTCGCCGACACCCCGCTTCACCGCCTCGAACGCCACCGACGCCGGGTCCGCGCCCTCCGCGCCGCGCACGGTCGCCGCGCCGACCCGGGAACCCCAGGTCTCCAACTGGTCGGCGGCGGCGGCGCGGAACGTGTCGGCCGCGCCCAGCAGCACCGTGCGACCGTCGGCCACCAGCACCCGGGCGAGCTTGCCGGTGGTGGTCGTCTTGCCCACCCCGTTGACGCCGACCACCAGCACGACGGCCGGCTTGCCCGCGTGCGGCAGGGCGTGCACCGAGCGGTCCATCTCCGGGTGCAGCGCGGTGGTCAGCACGTCCTTGAGCAGCGCCCGCGCCTGCTCGGACGTGCGCACGCCGCGCGCCACGATCTGCTCGCGCAGCGTGGACACGATCTGGTCGGTGATGCCCGCGCCGAGGTCGGCCACGAGAAGCGTGTCCTCGACGTCGGTCCACGAGTCCTCGTCCAGGTCGCCCGCGCCGAGCAGGCCGAGCAGGCCCTGGCCGAACGTGGAGCGGGACCGGGAAAGCCTGCCGCGCAACCGTTCCAGCCGGCCCGAGGTCGGTTCGATCTCGTCGATCTCCGAGGCCCGCTCGGGCAGGTCGACCTCCACGAAACCGCGCTTGACCGAATCGCGCGGCACCGCGGCGTCGTCGCCGACACCGGGCTGGCCGTCGACCTCGGTCCGCTCGGCCACCGGGTGCTCGACCGGCGCGGGTTCCGCCGGCCGGGGCTCGACCGGCCGGGGCTCGACCGGCGCGGGCTCGGGCTCGGCGTCGACCGGTTCGGCCGGCGCCTCGTCGGTCTGGTTGAAGCTGAAGCCGCCGCCCGCCCGGTAGCCGCCCTTGACGGGCTTGGCCTCCTCGGGCTCGGTGAGGCTGATCCGCCGCTTCCGGGACAGCACGACGCCCGTCACGAGGGCGACCGCCAGCAGGGCCGCGACGACGACGAAGATCCAGATCAGGGTCGTGGTGGACACGCGGCAATCCTCGCACGGTCCGTCATGTGATCAACCCACGAGCTGCTCCGCCGATCGGAAACTCTCCCACCGAGACTCTTGCGCCGGCGGACGGTGTGGAATAGGACACAGTGCGTGAGGGTGATCGGAGTGGTCCCGGGCTCGTCGGCGGACACCGTCGACGTGGCCGTCGGCGACCTCGCGATCGAGGGCGACGTGGTCCGCCTCGACCCCGTCCACCACGCCCGGCACACCACCGCGACCAGCGACTCGGCCCGCGCCGGGCTGCTCGAGGAGGTGGCCGCGCGGCACGGGGGTGAGCTGGTCGGGTGGCTCGACCGGCCCGCACCCCGGGACCGCCGTCCGACCGCGCCGGCGCCCGACCCCGCGTGGATCGCCGAAGCCACCGGTCTGACCGCGGTCGCCGACCTCGCGGTGCCCGGTGGTCGCGGGCTGCCGCCGACCGCCGTGGTGGACGCGCTGTGGCTGCGCGACCGGGTGCCGGCCGCGGCGCTGCGCGTCGGGCGCGTCGCCTCCGCGACCCTGGTGACCGCCGACGACGTGACCGCGGTCGACCTCGGCCCCGGCACCGCGCTCACCGACGTGGCGATGACCGTGCTCACCGGCGGACGGCGGACCCGGGACACCGACGGCGAGTTCGCCGCGCGCGGCCGGGTCCGCGCCGACCTGCTCGCCCGGCTGCGCGCGGACGTCGGCCGACCGGGCTCGACCGACCACGACCGGGCCCACCTCGACCGGGTCGCCGAGGGGCTCACCGTCCAGGCCGAGGACTTCCTGGCCACGCTGACCGCGTTCACCGCGGACCTGATCGCCGACGGGTGCGCCGGCACGCGCCTGGTCGTCGGCTCCGGCGGCGGGTTGCGCAACCCGGTGCTGACCCGCCTGCTCGCCGAGCGGATCCCGCTGCGCGCGAGCGAGGAGTTCGGCCTGCCCTCCGCCGCGACCCGGCCCTACGCCGCCGCCGTGCTCGGGTTCCTGATCCGGCGCGGCGCGCGGGTGGACCTGCCCGGCCCGCGGCCGACCACCACCGGCGGAGGGCCGCCGACCGCCACCGTGACCGGACTGACCGTCGGAGGTAACCGTGCGCGCACTTGACGTCGGGATCATCGTGCTGTTCCTGGTCGGCATGCCCCTGCTGGGGGTGTGGATCGGCGGCCGGCAGCGGTCGTCCGCCGACTACTTCGTCAGCGAGCGCCGGATCTCCTGGTGGGTCGTGTGCGTGTCGGTCGTGTCCGCGGAGACCTCCACGCTCACCGTGCTGAGCGTGCCCACGGTCGCGTACGGCGGCACGATGACGTTCCTGTCCCTGGCGTTCGGCTACCTGGTCGGCCGGGTCGTGGTGGCGTTCGTGCTGCTGCCCCGCTACGTCGCGGGCGACCTGATCACCGCCTACGGGTACCTCGGCAAGCGGTTCGGCGCGGGCGTGCAGGGCACCGCGTCGGTGACGTTCCTGATCACCCGGCTGCTCGCGGACGGGCTGCGGCTGTTCGCCACCGCCATCCCGGTCAAGGTGGTGCTCGCCGCCTACGGCGTCACCGCGTCGTACTGGGCGATCGTGGCCGTGCTGGGCGTGGCGATGGTGGTCTACAGCTTCCTCGGCGGCGTGCGCGCGGTCGTGTGGGTCGACGCGATCCAGATGCTCTGGTACGTGCTGGGCGCGGTCGTGGTGATCGCGGTGCTGGCCGGGAAGCTGCCCGACGGCTGGTTCGCCACGGCGGTCGACGCGGGCAAGTTCCGCGTGCTCGACCTGGACGCGAACCCGCTGACCTCGCCGTACGCGCTGCCGACCGCGTTGATCGGCGGTGCCGTGCTGTCCATGGCCTCGCACGGCGCCGACCAGTTGATCGTGCAGCGGCTGATGGCCACCCGCGAGGTGCGGGCCGCGCGCAAGGCGCTGATCGCGAGCGGTGTGGTGGTGATCCTCCAGTTCGCGCTGTTCCTGGTGATCGGCGTGCTGCTGTGGGCGTTCTACCGGGGCGCGAACCCGGTGACCGACCTCGGGCTCGCCAACAACGACGAGCTGTTCGCGAACTTCATCGTCCGGGAGCTGCCGTCGGGGCTGTCCGGGTTCGTGATCGCGGGCATCCTGGCGGCCGCGCTCAGCTCGTCGTTGGGCGCGCTCGCGTCCTCGACCGTCACCGACGTCGTGCAACGCGTGGTGCGGCGCGAGCTGACCGAGGCCGAGGTGTTCCGGCAGGGCCGGCTCTGGACCGCGGTGTGGGCCGTGCTGCTGATCGTGTTCGCCGGTTTGTTCGCCACTTTCACCCGGCGCGGCAACCCCATCGTGGAACAGGGTTTGTCCATTTCCGGGTTCACCTACGGCGCGTTGTTGGGCGCTTTCCTGCTCGGTCTTCTTTTCCGCCGGGCACGACAGGCCGACGCCGTGGTGGCGTTCGTCGCCACGGTCGTCGTGATGGCGTTCGTCATCCTCGCGGTGGACGTCGACGGAAAGGCGTTGGCCTATCCCTGGTACCCGCCGCTGGGGGTGCTGGTGACGCTCGTCGTGGGCGGTCTGCTGTCGCTGCGGCGACCGGCCGGGGTCCGCCTCCCGGCCGGCCGCCTCTGAGCGCGCCTTACCAGAGCGAGGCGCCGTACACGGCGGTGTAGAACGGCACGCTGATCGCCGCCGGGTAGGACCAGGACACGGTCGCCGCGCCCACGGCCTGGCCGCAGCGCAACGTCCCGATCGGGGTGAGGTAGAGCAGGGCGCCGCTGGTCACGCCCTCCGCGGTCCGGGTGCCGGAGTTGCGGAAGGTCGCGCCGCCGGAGTCGCCGGGCTCGACGCACGCGTTGTGCCGGGTGAGGTTGTAGACGGTCTGGCCGCCGACGTAGGTGACGGTCTCGTTCTTCGCGGTGATCGAGCCGCAGGTCAGCCTGGTCGTGCGGCCGGACTTGCAGATCGCGGTGCCCACCGGCGAGTCGGAGTAGCCGGAGACGACCACCACGCCGCCGTTGGACGGGTTGACGTCGACCCACGGGCCCTGGGTCCACGCGCCGGTGTTGGTGACGGTGATCAGCGCGTCGTCGTAGGTCGGGTAGTACGCCGACGCGACGGTGCCGATCACCACGTTGCCCTGGCCGCGCACCACCGAGCCCGCCGGACCACAGTGGCCCGCGGTGAGCAGGTAGCGCGCGCCGGTGCCGGGGTTGCGCAGGTCGAAGCCCGCCGAGCAGCCGCCCGCCGGGTAGTTCAGCTCGTCGCCGCCGTCGAGGAACGCGGCGGTCCGCGGCGCGGCGTCGGTGTACTCGACCTTCACCGCGTCACCGTGCTTCGCCAGCCGGGACACCGCGTCCTGCGAGCCGGTGCGCAGCGCGGTCACCACGACCGCGTTCGACTCGGCGTCCACGGACCACGAGACCAGGCCCTTCACCGCGTCGGTCGCCGGTTTGCCCTGCACGGCGCGCTTGCCGTCGAACACCCGACCGGACTCGACGTCCAGCGCGTCCTTGATCGCGTCCAACTCGGCGAGCCCGTGCCCGACGACCCTGGCCCGCGCGCCGGCCGCGGTGACCGCCGCGACCTGCCCCGCGTCCGTCACGCCGACCACCAGCAGGCCGGACGCCGCGTCGAAGTAGGCGCCGCCGAACGCCGGGCCGAGGCTCGCGGCGAGCCGGTCGTCCACCCGGTCCGCCCGGTCCTGCGCGGTGGCCCGTCTGCCGGCCTGCTCGGGGGTGAGCCCGAGGTCCCGCCGGACCGCCGAGGCGACGTCCGACGTCGGTTCCGCGCCGCGGTCGGGCGCGGCCGCGGCGACCGTCGTGGCCGCCCACCCGAGTGCGATCACCGACGTGGCGGCGAGTGTCGCACGAATGACCCTCTTCATCCGGTGCCCTGCTTTCTCGAATCGTGCCGGTTCGATGTGCGCGCACGACGGGGAAGCCCGGTCACCGGAATTGGTTCATACCAGCCGGAAGTCGACTCCCCGTCTCGCACCGGGGAAGTCGACGGATCCCGGATTCCGTTTCGGAACGGATTCGGGGAACACTCGAATGCAGTAGGACGACGGATTTCCGGTCAGGCCGGCACACTCGATCGGTAGGCGATGAGTTCAAGGTGCAAACGAAATCCGAGGCGGTCGAACATCCGTTGGGAGGACGAGTTGCCGCCGAGCACGGTGGCCGCGGCCTGGGACCGGGCGCCGAACCGCTCGGCGAGTTTCCAGACCAGTTCGGTGGCCAGCGCAGCGCCCACACCCTGCCCGCGCGCGTCCGGTTCCACGGCCACGAAGTCGAGGTAGTACTCGCCGGGCTCGGCCTTGCCGGCGGCGTAGCCGAGGACCCGCTCGCCGTCCATCGCGACGACCACGGTGTGCCGGTCGTCGCCGTCGACCAGTCGCCGACCGCTGAGGTAGCTGTTCGGGAAGCACCGTTCGTGCAACACGGCAACGGCTTCGTGCACCGCTGCGTCGGTTGGCAGCACGCGCATCTCGCGGGCGGGTCCGGTCCGGGGGCACCCGGCCTCGCGCAGCAGCAGCGCGCGCAACCCGTCGCCGTCGATGAGGAAGACGTCCGACGGTCGCCCGGAGGCGAACCCGTGGCGCGCGGCGAAGGCCTCCAGCCGCCGGTGCCGGGTGTGCCCGAACACCTCCCGGTCGGCGACGCCCGCGAACAGCGGCTCGGCGAGGGCGTAGAGGGCGTCGGCCGTGCCGTCCCAGATCCGGCTGCCCGCCGGGTGGTTCACCGGCACGTCGACGAACGGGCCGTGCAGGAACGCCCGGCCGAGGTCGGCGTCGAGTTCGACGGTGAGCAGGCCGCACAGCCTGCCGCCGTCGTCCACGGCGACCGCGGTGCGGGACGCCCAGTCGGGTTCGAGGTCGGCGAACGCCGCCTCGACGTCCGCGACCGTCTCACCGAGGTAGCCGATGTGGTGCGCGGAGTCGGCTTGGAGCCCGACGATCAGGGCCGGCACCTCGGCCAGGTCGTCGGGGGTGGCGAAACGGATGTCGTACATGCCCGGAATAGTCACTCGCGGGGGGAGACGAACGCGAGGGAGTTTTCCGTCGTGGACGCCGACGGCGTGACCGGGGCCGATGCCCCGCACGCGGTGCCGCCGCGCCACCGCCCGACCGCGACCGGACGACCACGACCCCCGGCGTGACCCGGACCGGCGCGCACCGGACGGAACGCGGGTCGGCGAACCGCCGCGCGGGGTGACGAAACTCCGGGCCGGCGGCACGGCGGCGGGCCGCGACCCCGCCGCCGGTGTCACCCCTTCGGCCCAACGCGCGTCCCGCACACCGCGCCGGGGCAACGCTGTTCCGGGCCGACGACCGGGCCGCGTCGACCCCGGCGCACCGATTGGCGCTGGCCTTGCGAGCCCCTCGGCTCCTAGCGTCAGGGGCATGACGGAAGAGGTCCTGGACATCCCGTTCGCCGACGCCTTCTCCTTCGACCCCTCCCCCACCTGGGAACGCCTGCGCGACGAGGCGCCGGTGATCCGGGTCCGCACGCTGGCGGGCGCGGTGGTGTGGCTGGTCACCCGGTACGACGACGTGAAGCTGGTGCTGGCCGACCCGCGGTTCTCCCGGGCGGGCGTGGTGGCCGAGGACGCGCCGCGGGTGGGCGTGTCCAAGCCGCTGCCCGGCACCCTGCCGACGACCGACCCGCCCGAGCACACCCGGCTGCGCAAGCTCGTCTCCGGCGCGTTCGCGCACCGCCGGATCGAGCTGACCCGGCCGTGGGTGCGGGAGCTCGCCGACGGTCTCGCCGAGGACGTCGCGCGGGCCGGCGACCACGCGGACCTGCGGCAACTGGTCGCGCTGCCGCTGCCGATCCAGGTCATCTGCACCCTGCTGGGCGTGCCGTACGAGGACCGCGAGACGTTCCGGGGCTGGACCGAGCTCGCCTACAGCATGGAGATGTCCGAGCAGGTCCGGGTCGAGGCGGCGATGACGAGCCTGCTCGACTACATGGCCGGGCTGGTGGCCGCGAAGCTGCGCGCGCCCGCGTCCGAGGACCTGCTCGACGACCTGTGCCGAACCGACCTGACCGAGTCGGAACTGGTCGCGTTCGGGCTGAACCTGCTGGTGGCGGGGCACGAGACGTCGGCCAACCAGATCACCAGCTTCGTCGCGACGCTGCTGCGCGACCCGGCGCACTGGGACCGGCTGGCGCGGCGGCCGGACCTGGTGCCGAGCGCGGTCGAGGAGCTGCTGCGGTTCACCAGGCTGAGCGAGGTGGGTCAGCTGCGGGTCGCGCTGGAGGACGTGGAGATCGCGGGCGTGGCGATCCGCGCGGGCGAGGGCGTGATGGCCTCGATCGGCTCGGCCAACCGCGACCCGCGCGCGTTCCCGAACCCCGACGAGCTGGACCTGGAGCGCACGCCGAACCAGCACCTGGCGCTCGGTGTCGGAGCCCACTTCTGCCTCGGCGCGCAGCTGGCCCGGATCGAGTTGCAGGAGACGCTGTGGGCGCTGTCGACCCGCTTTCCCCGGCTGCGCCTGGCAAAGCCCGCGGAGGAGCTGCCGTGGCGCCGGGTGTTGGTGAGCGGGTTGAGCGAGTTGCCGGTGCTGCCCGGGTGACCGGCACGGGCTTGCCGCGCGACCGGGGGTGGTGGACCCTCTCTGGAGTGAGCGAGGAAACGATCCAACTCGAACTCAACGACAGCGGAGTTGCCGTCGACCTGCCGATGCCCTCGAACCAGCGGGACAAGGTCCAGGAAGTCCCGTACCGCCCGGTGGACTTCAGCGACGACGACCTGCCGACGGCCCTGGAGCGGGCGGCGTCCTGGCTCCGGCAGACCCAGGACTGGTTGGGCGAGCCGGTCGACGTGATCGCGGTGCACCTCGACTACGACGACACCAAGGGTTCCCCGTACTACAACCTCAAGTTGCTGTGCAACGACGAGGACCTGGCGGGCGTGCCCAAGGTCGTCCGTGAGCGCGAGGAGACGGTTACCGGCCAGTAGCGTACCGTTGGGTTCATGCCAGAACGCGTGTACCCGCCGGTGATCGCCGCGGCCAAGCTCCTGTTCCGCGTGCTCGACCTGCGCATCACCGTGGACGGCGCGCAGCACGTGCCGACCACCGGCGGGGCCGTCCTGGCCTCCAACCACGTCAGCTACCTCGACTTCGTCTTCGCCGGGTTCGGCGCGCAGCCCGCGCGCCGGCTCGTGCGGTTCATGGCCAAGGACTCGGTGTTCCGCAACCGGGTGTCCGGGCCCCTCATGCGCGGCATGCACCACATCCCGGTCGACCGCTCGGCCGGTCAGGCGTCCTACCAGCAGGCGCTGACCGCGCTGCGGGCAGGCGAGGTGGTCGGCATCTTCCCGGAGGCGACCATCAGCCGGTCGTTCCGGGTCAAGGACATCAAGAGCGGCGCGACCCGACTGGCCGCCGAGGCGGGCGTGCCGCTGCTGCCGGTGGCCCTGTGGGGCACCCAGCGGCTGTGGACCAAGGGCCGGCCGCGGCACCTGACCCAGCGGCACGTGCCGGTGACCATCGTGGTCGGCGAGCCCCTGCCGCCCGCCACCACCGACGCCGAACTCCACGAGCGGCTCCAGTCGCTCGTGGACGACGCTCAGGCCCGCTACCCCGAGGCCGGCGAGGGCCGGTGGTGGCAGCCCGCCCACCTCGGCGGCACCGCGCCTACCCCCGAGGAAGCCGCGCGGCTCGACGCGCGCTAGAGCGCCACAGCACGAACTCGGCGACCAGCAGGTTCGGCACCCAGGAGCCGAACGGCATCAGCAGGTACGCCCGGTCGAAGTCCCACCCGGTGCTCGCCACCACCACGATGAGGCCCAGGCGCAGCATCACGCCGGCGTAGATCAACGCGAACGCGCGGATCATCCACCGGCGGTGCTGCGCCAGGTCGCCGCGCAACGCCGACCGCAGCCCCAGCACCGGGAACACCACCGACAGCACGGCCAGCAGCCCGAACCCGGCCGTGCCGAGCGCGCCCGCGACGCTGAACGGCGCCAGCAGCGCGCCCGCCGTGCCGCCGCCGACCAGCGCGCCGAACGTGATCCGGCCGACCACCCGGTGCGTCCGCGGCGTGCGCCGCCGGACCCGGGACGACAGCTGGACCGGGGAGAGCAGCAGCGCGGTGCCGCTACAGATCATGTGCACGTACAGGACCACCTGCACCCAGGTGGGCTGCGCGGCGTAGTGCGCCGCGAGCCCGCCGTCCCCCGAGGCCATCGCCTGGAGTCCGTCGGTCAGATAGGGGAGAGGCGCGTACACCGCGAACGCGCCGGCCGTCAGGGCCAACCACCACACACCCACCGCGCGCCCGGTACGACCGCGCGGCACCACCGCCTGTGCCATGGCACCGAACGTAGGCAGCGGGCTCGGCGCCGTCGCCACTCACGACGGTGGACGCATCTCCCTCGGTCGAGGGAGGAGCCATCACCTTTCGAGCGTTGACCCGGGCGGTGGCACGCGGTGCACCATGAGCCATGCCCCGCCGCAACGACCTCGCGCTCGCCCTCGCGCTGGTGGTCGCGTCCGTCGCCGCCACCGCCCTGATCGACTCCGAGCCGCCGTACCGGGCGCTGGGCGGCCTCGGGTTGGCCCTCGCCGTCGCCTCCGCGCTGTGCCTCGCGTGGCGGCAGGTCGCGCCGCTGCCGGTGCTGGCGGCGACCTGCGCGCTGGTGGTGGTGAACGCGGTGGCGGGCTACGCGCCGACGATCGTGCAGTGGCCCGCGTGGATCGCCACGTTCACCGTGTTCGCGGGCTACGGCTGGGGGCACCGGCTGGTCGGCTCGGCGTTCACCGTGCTCGCGGTGGCCGGGTACGCCGTGTTCGACGCCGCGCCGGTGGGCGCCACCGAGGTGTTCGGCGTGACGATGTGCTTCCTGATCTCCACCGTCGCGGGCGACGCGGCGCGCACCAGGCGGGCGTACGCGGAGGCCGAGCGGGCCCGGGTGCTCGCCGAGGAGCGCACCAGGCTGGCCCGCGAGCTGCACGACGCGCTCGGGCACGCGGTGAACGTCATGGTGATGCAGGCCGGTGTGGGCCGGCGGGTGTTCGACGACAACCCGGCGTTCGCCCGGGAGGCGTTGGAGCACATCGAGACCGTGGGCCGGGACGCGCTGGGCGAGCTGGACCGGCTGCTGCGCGTGGTGCACGGCGACGACCCGCCGCCGGACCTGACCGCGCTGGCCGCGCAGGTGCGCGCCGCCGGACGGGAGCTGCGGCTGTCCGCGGCGGACCTGGACGTGGGTCCCGGCACCGCCCGCGCGGTAAGTCGGATCGTGCAGGAGGCGGTGACGAACGCGTTGCGGCACACCGAGGGCGGCCGGATCGACGTCGAGCTGACCCGGGTCGGCGACGACGTGGTGCTGGAGGTCGTGAACGAGGCGCGGCACCTGCCCGCGCCGACGCCCGGCCGGGGCCTGGTGAACATGCGCGAGCGGGCGAGGCTGGAGGGCGGCACGTTCGAGGCGGGCCCGTTCGACGGCGGTTTCCGGGTGCGCGCGACCCTGCCGGCCCGCCCGTGATCCGGGTGGTGCTGGCCGACGACGACCGCCTGGTGCGCGGCGGCCTCAAGGCGTTGCTCCAGGCCGAGGGCGACATCGCGGTGGTGGGCGAGGCGGCCGACGGGCAGGAGGCCGTGCGGCTGTGCGCGGCGGTGCGGCCGGACGTGGTGGTGATGGACATCCGCATGCCGGTCCGCGACGGGGTGTCCGCGACCCGCGAGCTGATGGGCCTCGCCGGGCGGCCGAGGGTGCTGGTGCTGACCACGTTCGACCTGGACGAGGTCGTGGACGACGCGATCGCGGCCGGCGCGGACGGTTTCCTGCTCAAGCGGGCCACACCGGAGGAACTGGTCGTCGGCATCCGCGCGGTGGCCGCGGGCGACGCCGTGGTGTCCCCGTCGGTGACCCGCAGGCTGTTCGAGGGCTACGCGGCCCGCACCGACCCGGACCACGTGCGTGCGGTGCGGCTGACCGAGCGCGAGGCGGACGTGCTGCGGGCGCTGGCCGAGGGCCTGTCCAACCCGGAGATCGCCCGGTCGCTGCACCTGTCGGTGGAGACGGTGAAGACGCACATCAAGCACCTGCTGGCGAAACTGGACGTCCGCGACCGCACCCAGGCCGTGGTCTGGGCCTACCGCACGGGTTTCGCCTACCGCAAGCGCTGAGACCTCCCGGCCCGACCGGGTGTCGTGCTACGGTTTCACCTGTAAGAGTTTTCTTACACGTGAAGGAGCGGCATGACGGAGCCGACGGGCGACCAACTGGTGGAGGCGCTCGCCGCGCTGGCCAACCCGCTGCGGCTGCGGATCGTCGCGACGCTCGCGGGCGGTCGCGACTACGTCAGCAACCTCGCCCGGGTGATCGGCGTCAGCAGACCCCTCCTCCACATGCACCTCCAGCGCCTGGAGGCGGCCGGACTGGTCGTCGGCAGCCTGGAGCTGTCCGAGGACGGCAAGGCCATGAAGTACTTCGAGGTCGCCGACTTCGACCTGCGACTGACCGCGTCGACGCTGGCACGGGCGGCGCGCACCCTCTCGGACCCGGCGAAGGGTCCCGCACCCAAGGAGCAGTCCTGATGAGCACCTGGCCGGAGGCGATCACCACGCTGGGCGTGCTGGTCGTGGCGATGATCGTCGTCCTGTACCTGTTCCAGGCGTTCCTGGACCTGAGGAAGCTCAAAACCGCCGCCGCGCAGGCGGACGCGTTGCGGCACCTGGTGGACCGCTACGAGCAGCTCGCGTCCGGCACCCTGGACGCGCAGCAGCGCGCCGCCGCGGACGTCGCCGAGCTGCGCACCCGCACGGCGTCGATCGAGCAGATCCTGCGGAGCGTCGGATGAGAGCCGCGACGCAGACCCGCTACCGGGAACTGGTGGTGCGCGACGACGTGCCGACGCCGACGTGCGGCGCGGGCGACGTGCTGGTCCGGGTCCGCGCGGCCGGGCTCAACACCGCGGACCTGCTGACCATGACCGGCACCCCGTACATCGCGCGTCCCGCCTTCGGCTTCCGCCGGCCGCGGGTGCCGGTGCGCGGCAGCGACGTCGCGGGCGTGGTCGAGGCCGTCGGCCGGGACGTGACCGCGTTCGCCGTGGGCGACGAGGTGTTCGGCTGGTGCGCGGGCGCGTTCGCCGAGCACGCGGTGACCACACCGGACCGCTTGGCGCACAAGCCTTCCCGCCTCACCTTCGACCAGGCGGGCGGCCTGGTGATGGCCGGCGTCACCGCCCTGCACGCCCTCGACCGCGCCGGGGTGACGGCCGGGAGCACGGTCCTGGTCAACGGCGCCTCGGGTGGCATCGGCACGTTCGCCGTGCAACTGGCCAAGGCGCGCGGCGCGGAGGTGACGGCGGTGTGCAGTGGCCGCAACGCCGACCTGGTGCGCTCGCTCGGCGCGGACCACGTGGTCGACTACACGACCACCGACTTCACCCGCGCCGGCGTGCGCCACGACGCGCTGCTGGACATCGCGAACAACCACACCCTGACCGCGCTGCGCCGGGCCGTGACGAGGAACGGGACCCTGGTCCTGGTCGGCGGCCGCGCGGGCGACTGGATCGGCAACCTGCGCGGCGTGGCGAAGGCCCTGGCCCTGAACCTCGTCACCAGCCAGCGGATCCGCGTCTTCGTCTCGCTCCCGTCGCGGGCCGACCTGGAGACGCTGCGCGCCCTCGTCGCCACCGACGCGGTGACCCCGGTGGTGGACCGCGTCTTCCCCCTGGCCGACGCGGTCGAGGCGTTCGACCACCTGGCCACGTGGCGCGCCAGGGGCAAGGTCGTGCTCACGCCGTAGCGGGGGCCTCCACGGCCGGAGTGTCCTCAGTGGACGGTGCGGGCCTCGGCTTGGCCGGCTTGGTGTTCTCCGTGCCGCGCAACCGCTGCGAGATCACCTGGCTGATGCCGTCGCCGCGCATCGACACCCCGTAGAGCGCGTCCGCGATCTCCATCGTCGGCTTCTGGTGGGTGATGATCAGCAGCTGCGACCGCTCGCGCAGCTGCTCGAACAACCCGATCAGCCGGTGCAGGTTGGTGTCGTCCAACGCCGCCTCGACCTCGTCCATCACGTAGAACGGCGAGGGCCGGGCGCGGAAGATCGCGACCAGCATCGCCACCGCCGCCAACGACTTCTCACCACCGGACAGCAGCGACAGCCGCTTGACCTTCTTGCCCGGCGGGCGGGCCTCCAGCTCGATGCCGGTGGTCAGCATGTCGTCCGGCTCGGTCAGCACGAGCCGGCCCTCGCCGCCGGGGAACAGGACCTTGAACACGACCTCGAACTCCCGCGCCACGTCCTCGTAGGCCAGCGTGAAGACCTCCAGGATCTTGTCGTCGACCTCCTTCACCACGGTCAGCAGGTCGCGTCGGGTCGCCTTGATGTCCTCCAGCTGGTTGGACAGGAACTTGTAGCGCTCCTCCAGCGCCGCGAACTCCTCCAGCGCCAACGGGTTCACCTTGCCCAGCAACGACAGGTCGCGCTCGGCCCGCTTCGCCCGGCGGGTCTGGGTGTCCCGGTCGAACGGGATCGGCTGGGGCGCGGTGACCGCCTCGCCGCGCTCCTTGGCCGCCTGGTACTCGGCGACCTCCTGCTGCGACGGCGGGATGAACACGTCCGGGCCGTACTCGGCGACCAGGTCCTCCAACCCGATGCCGAACTCCTCGGCGACCTTGGTCTCCAACTGCTCGATCCGCAGCCGCTGCTCGGCGCGCAGCACCTCGTCCCGGTGCACGGCGTCGGTCAGCTTCTCCAGCTCGCCCGACATCTCCCGCACCAACCCGCGCACCTGCGCCAGGAACGTCTCGCGCTGCGCCTTGCGCTCCTGCGCCGCGTCCCGCTCGCGCTCGGCCCGCGCCAGCGACACCGCGATGTGCTCCAGGGCCACCTCGCCGCCGCGCACCACGACCTTCGCCACCACCGCGCCCCGGGCCCGGGCCGCGTGCGCGCGCTGGGCGCGTTCCCTGGCCTCCCGCTCGGCCCGCGCCGCCCGGCGCAACCCCTCCGCCTTGCCCTGCAACGCCCGCGCCCGCTCCTCGGCCGTCCGCAACGCCAACCGCGCGTCCATCTCGGACTGCCGCGAGGACGCCAGCTCCGCGGCGGCCTCGTCCCGGTGGGACGTGTCGGGCTCGTCGTCCAGCGGCTGCTCCTGCGCGACCAGGAGCCGTTCCTCCAACTCCGCCAAGCGGAGCAGGTTCTCCTCGCGCGCCGACTCGACCTTCTCCCGCTGCGCCCGCGCCCGGTCCACCTCGGCCTGCGCCGACCGCACCGCCGACGCCAGCCGGTTCAACCGCTCCGAGGACCGCGCGCGCCGCACCTTGGCCTCGTTCAGCTGCTCCTTCAACCCGGACACCTCGGACCGGCGCGCCTGCTGCTCGGCCCGCGCGCCCTCCAGCGACGCCGACGCGTGCTCGAACGCCCGTTCCGCCAGCGCGAGCTTCTCCGACGCCTCGTCCACCGCGGCCTGCACCTCGATGACGCTCTGGCTGCGCTGCGACCCGCCGACCGCCCAGTCCGCGCCCAGCACGTCGCCCTCGCGGGTCACCGCGCGCACCGCGGGCCAGGTCTCCACCAGCTCCCGCGCCGTACCCAGCTCGTCCACCACGGCCAGCCGTTCCAACGCCCGGTGCAACGCCGGCCGCAACGCCTCGGGCGCGTGCACCAGGTCCACCGCCCACCGCGCGCCCGCCGGCAGCACGGGCCACCCCGACCGGTCCACCGCGCCGAACCCGCCGACCAGCAGCCCGGCCCGACCGCCGTCCTGCTCCTTCAACAACTCCAGCGCCGCCACCGCGTCCGAACCCGACGCCACCGCCACCGCGTCCGCGATCGGACCCAGCGCGGCCGCCAGCGCGACCTCCGCGCCCGCCTCCACGGTCAGCAAAGCCGCCACCGAGCCCAGCAGGCCGGGCAGCCGGGACGCCAGCAACGCGCCCGCGCCGTCCTTGCGGGTCAACCCCAGCGACAGCGCGTCGACGCGCGCCTTCCACGACGCGATGTCGCGCTCCGCGGTCCGTTCGGCCCTGACCAGCTCCTCGACCCGCGCCCGGGCCGCGCCGTCCGCCTCGACGGCCAGCCGGTGCCGTTCGTCGACGCCCTCGTCGTCCTCGTCCTCGGTGCCGGTGACCTCCTGGGCCTGCGCCAACTCCTGCCGCACCACCTCGGACCGCTCGACCGCCTCGGCCAGCGCCACCGACAGCCGCTCGACCTCGTCCGCGGTCGCGTTGTTCTTGGACCGCAACGCCTCGACCTGACCGGACAGCCGGGCCAACCCCTCCCGCCGGTCCGCGATCGCCCGCACGGCGGCCAGGTGCGCCTTCTCCGCGGCGGACACCATGCGCTCCAGCTCGGCCCGCGTCTCGACGGCCTCGGCCAGCCCGATCCGGGCCTCCGTCACGGCTTCCTGGAGTTCCAGCTCGAGCTGCGCGGTCTGCTCGGCCTCCTCGTCCAGCTCGTCGGGATCACGGCCGCCGCGCGGCGCGTCCACCGACGCCGACAGGTGCCGCTCGCGCTCGACGGCCAGCCGCACCGTGCCGCGCAACCGCTCCTCCAGCGCGGACAACCGGTACCAGGTGTCCTGCGCGCGCTGGAGCTTCGGCGAGTCCAGCGCGACCTGCTCCTCCAGCTCGTTCTGCTGGACCTGGGCCTGCTGCAACGACTTCTCGACCTCGGCGCGCCGGGCGCGGGCCACCGCCTCGTCCTGCTCCTCGCGCGCCAGTGCCTCGCGCCGGGTCACCAGGTCGTCGGCGAGCAACCGCATCCGGGAGTCCCGCAGCTCGGACTGCACGGCCTGCGCCCGCCGGGCGATCTCGGCCTGCTTGCCCAGCGGCTTGAGCTGGCGGCGCAACTCGGCGGTGAGGTCGGTGAGGCGGGTCAGGTTCGCCTGCATCGCCTCGAGCTTGCGCAGCGCCTTCTCCTTGCGCTTGCGGTGCTTCAGGACGCCGGCGGCCTCCTCCACGAACGCCCGGCGCTCCTCCGGCTTGGACTCGAGGATCGCGGCGAGCTGACCCTGGCCGACGATCACGTGCATCTCGCGGCCGATGCCGGAGTCCGACAGCAGTTCCTGGATGTCCATGAGCCGGCACGAGTTGCCGTTGATCTCGTACTCGGTGGCACCCTCGCGGAACATCCGGCGGGTGATCGACACCTCGGTGTACTCGATCGGCAGCGCGCCGTCGGAGTTGTCGATGGTCAGCGTCACCTCGGCGCGACCGAGCGGCGCGCGGCCGGACGTGCCGGCGAAGATGACGTCCTCCATCTTGCCGCCGCGCAGGTCCTTCGCGCCCTGCGTGCCCATGACCCAGCGCAACGCGTCCAGCACGTTGGACTTGCCCGACCCGTTCGGCCCGACGACGCAGGTGATGCCGGGTTCGAAGCGCAGGGTGGTCGCCGAGGCGAAGGACTTGAACCCCTTCAGCGTCAGGCTCTTGAGGTGCACGCCGGGCAGAGTACCCGTGAACTCGCGGTGGCAGTCGGAGGCGGGGCCGCGCTGACCAGCGCGATCATGGTCGGACCGACACCAGCACCTGCATGTCCACCACCACGTCCAACCGCTCGATCCGGTCGAACGGGAACGACGTGGAGCCCGGGATCCGCTCGTCCTCGGCGTGGTCGGTGCCCCACCAGCCACCCACCTCGGTGCGCCCGTCGCGGTCGTGCACGACGAGCTTGCAGCGCGCGTCCTTCGGCACGTTGCGCATGCTCACCCACAGCTCCGTGCCCCAGCTCTTGCGCACCAGGTCGGCCTCCGCGCTGACGCCCGTGCCACCGTCGCGGGCCCGCCACGTCACGGCCTGGTCCGGCGCCGCGGGCTTCGGCCACGTCGCCACCAGCGCGCCGACCAGGACGACCACCAGCACCGCCGCGCCGACCAGCAGCGGCCACCGACGCCGGCGGCCCGCGACCGGCTCGTCGGCCTCGTCGGCCTCGCCCGGCGGCAGCGGCTCCACCACGTCCGGCACCTCGACCAGCGGGTCGAGCACGTCCTCCAGCCGCACCTGGGAGAGCAGGCCCGGCAGCGGCGCGAGCCGGATCATCTCCCGCCGGCACGTGTCGCACCCCGTGCCGAGGTGCCGCTCGAAGGTCGAGCGGTCCCCCGGTTCGAGCGAGCCGAGCAGGTAGGCGCCGAGCGCCACCGTCTGGTTGCAACTCACGACTCGGTCACCCCCCGTTCCTCCAACGCGTCCCGCATCGCGCGCAGGGCGTAGAAGCACCGCGACTTCACGGTGCCCGGCGGCACGCCGAGCACCGCCGCGGCCTCGGCCACCGTGCGCCGCCGGTAGTACAGCTCCACCACCACGGCCCGGTGGTCGGGGCTGAGCGCGCGGAGCGCCTCGGCGATCTGCCAGCTCTGCAGGACGTGCTCCACCTCGTCGGCGACCGGCGGCAGGTCGCCCGGCTCGATCGGGACCTCGTTGTTGCGGCCGCCGCGGCGGCGGAAGCCGGAGATCACCAGGTTGCGCGCCACCGTGTACAGCCACGGACCCGCCTGGTCGGGCGACAGCTCGTCCACATGCTTCCACGCCCGCAGCAGCGTCTCCTGGACGATGTCCTCGGCGTGCTGGTGGTCACCCCCGACCATCCGCAGCACGTAGCCGTGCAGCGGACCGCGCCAGCGGCCGTACAGCTGCCTGACCACATCCTCGCCACGGTCCACATCGAAGTACTACGCCACCGGCACGCCCGGCGTTCAACGCTCCACGAAACCGCTCGCGCCGCCCCGTGCCTCCGACCAGCGCTCGACCACCGAGTCCACCCGTCCGGGCGAGCGGCCCGACCTGAGGTGCGCGAGCAGTTCCCGGCACCGCTCCTCGGGACCCTCCGCGTTGACCTCGACCCGACCGTCCGCGAGGTTCGACGCCGAGCCCACCAGACCGAGCTCGAGCGCCCTGGCCCGCGTCCACCACCGGAATCCGACACCCTGCACGTGTCCGCGCACCCACGCGGTGAGCCGCACGTCCTGTTCTGCACCAGCCACGTCGATCATCCTGGCACTTCACCCGATAGTGGTACGGTGCGCGACCGTGACTGCGCGACGCGGTAACCGATCGGTGATCGGTGTGCTCGTCGGCCTGCTGCTCGGAGCGGCCGGAGCCACCGGAGTCGCCTTCGCGAGCCCCGCGCAGCTCGCCCCGTTCGTGTCACCTGGTCGAGTGACGGCAGGCGAGGACCCCGGCAGCAGCGCGGGCGGCGTCGGCACCGACCGGCCCGCGCCGACCACGACCGACGAGGTCCCGGCCGCCACCACGGCACCGCCGACCACCACCGTCGCACCCACCACCACGACCACCACCACCGCGCCGACCACGACGACGACCGCGTCGACCACGACCACCGCGCCGCCGACGACGACCACCACGACGCCGCCGGCGCCGACCGGGTCGCCGCTGGCCGCCCGGGTGGTCGACCTGGTCAACGAGGCGCGCGAGGCCGCCGGCTGCCCGGCGGTGCGGGTCGACGACCGGCTCACGACCGCCGCCCAGGGGCACAGCGCGGACATGGCGGCGCGCGGCTACTTCTCGCACGACACGCCGGAGGGCAAGGACTTCGCCGCCCGGGTGACCGACGCCGGGTACCCGAGCCCCGCGGGTGAGAACATCGCGCGGGGCCAGCGGAGCGCGGAGGACGTCATGTCCGCGTGGATGAACTCCGACGGGCACCGCCGCAACATCCTGAACTGCTCGTTCGCCGCGATCGGGGTCGGGCTCGACACCCGCGGCTGGTACTGGACCCAGGACTTCGGGCGCTAGGAGGAGAACGCGTGAGCGACGGGATCTACGAGGCGCCGGAGCCGGACCGCGCCAGGCCGCGGATTTCACCGCACGTCCTGCTCGCCGCGTCGGGTGTCCTGGTCGCGACGATCTTCGCCGCCGTCGCGTCGCTGGCCACCCCGGCGGAGAAGGCCGCGCCCGCCGCGCCGACGCCGCGCGAGGACGTGGTCAACCGGGAGTCCCTGACCACCGTCACCCGCACGTCCTCCGCGACCGGCTCGACGTCCTCGGCGCCCGCGTCGACCAGCGCGGAGACCTCGGCCGCCGAGGCGACCACCACCACGACGAAGGTCTTCAAGGTCACCACGGTGACCCGGCCGGACGGCACCACCACGACCACCACGGTCGAGGACACCCCGGTGCCGCCGGTGGTCGTCACGACGACCACCACCACGCCGCGCCCGCCGGTCGTGACCACCACCAAGCCGACGCCGACGACCACCACGACGGTGCCGCCGGTGGTCACCACGACCACCCAGCACACCTCGACGGTCGAGCCCGATCCGACGACCGGCTGAGCGGTTGCGCCAAACGACGGATTGACGGCGCGGGTGCGGTGCTTGCCACGATGGGGTGAGAAGTCGCCCCACCTGTGAGGTGATCACCCTCCACCGCCGATACCTCGGACACCTGACCGGTCCCCACAGGGAGATGGTGTGTACGAGGAAGATCCGGCCGTCCCGCCGAGGAAGAGGACGACGGCGGTGCTGCTGCTCGCGGTCGGCGGCGTCGTGGTGGCCACCGTGATGGCGACGTTCGCGTCCATCCTGTCCGGCGGCGACCGCCCGAAGGCCGAGCCGACACCCGAGCCGAGGGCGGAGATCACCACGTCCACGTCGACGTCGGTCGCGCCGGACGGCAGCACCTCCACGATCGTGATCACCGTGTCGACGTCGGTCGAGGCGCACCGCCCGGACGGCGCCGCGCCACCCGCGTCGGCGCCCGCGAAGGCGCCGACCCTGGCGACGACCACGACGGCGACGCCGCAACCCGAGACCAGCAGGCCGCAGAGCAACCCGCCGGTGTCCTGGGACCCGCCGACCACGTCGTCGTCCACCACCACGACGACGACCACGACCACCACCCCGCCGTCCAGCGCGGCGGTGCCGCCGAGCGCGTGATCACCCGGGCCGGGCGGTCACCACACGTCGCCGTCCCGCCAGTCGCACACCAGCGGGCCGTCGAGGTCCGGCCGCACCGCGACCGGCAGCACGAACAGCGCGCCGTCGTCGTCCTCGGTCCGCTCGACCCCGCGCGGACCGAGCACCGAGGACGGGCCGCGCCAGCGCAGCCACCCGCGTCCGGCGTAGAAGGCCACGGCGTCCTCGGCCGCGGCGAGCGCGCCGAGGACGTAGCCGCGGCGCACCACGTCCTCCAGCGCCGCCATGACCGTCGCGCCGTGCCCGCGCCGCCGGGCGTCGGCCCGCACCGCGACCCCCTCGACGTACCCGGTGCGCAACGACTTCCCGCCGTGCAGCAGGCGCCGCTGCACGACGGCGCCGTGCCCGACGAGGTCCGCGCCGTCGTAGACGAGCGCGTGCACCCCGCCCAACGAGTGGTCCCAGTCGTCGTCGGAGAAGTCGCCGTCGAACGCCTCGTCGAGCAGTTGGCGCAGCACCGGCAGCAGACTCGGTTCCAGCCCTGAGGTGTGGGTAACCCGGATCACAGGAACAGGCTGTCACGAACCTCCGCCGGGTCTCGCTCCACTGTCGTGTGACGAGCCGAAGGAGACGGACATGGCACAGCGGATCGTGGTCGTCGGTGCGGGGTACGCGGGCCTGAGCGCCGCGAAGCAGGCCGCGAGGTGGACCGACGCGGAGGTCACCCTCGTGAACGAGCGGGACCACTTCGTGGAGCGGGTGCGCCTGCACCAGCTCGCGAGCGGTCAGGACCTGAAAGGACACCCGCTCGCGGAACTCCTGCGCGGCACGGGTGTGCGACTGGTGGTGGACCGGGTCGTCGGCGTCGACCCGGAGGAGCGGAAGGTGCGGCTGGAGGGCGGCGCACTGGCCTACGACCGGCTGGTCTACGCCCTGGGCAGCCGCGCGGACCTGGACCGGGTGCCCGGCGCGCGGGAACACGCGTTCACCGTCGCGTCGTGGGACCAGGCGGTGGCCCTGCGCGCCCGACTCGCGTCGGCGAGCCGGGTCGTGGTGACCGGTGGCGGCCTCACGGGGATCGAGGCCGCCACCGAGATCGCCGAGTCGCACCCAGGCGTCCGGGTGGTGCTGGTGACCGGCGGCGAGGTGGGTCCCGGCCTGTCGGTGAAGGGCAGGGCGTACCTGCGCCGGGTGTTCGCCGGGTTGTCGATCGAGGTGCGCGAGCACGTCCGGGTCACCGGGGTGCGCGCGGACGGGGTAGAACTCGGCGACGAGGTGGTGCCGGCCGACGCGGTGGTGTGGACGGCGGGTTTCACCGTGCCGGACCTGGCGCGGGAGGCCGGTTTCGCGGTGGACGGGCACGGCCGGCTGGTCGTGGACGAGCACCTGCGGTCGGTGTCGCACCCGGAGGTCGTCGGCCTGGGCGACGCCGCCGCCCTGCGCCGCCGGGACGGCCAGGAGCTGCGGATGGCCTGCGCCACCGCGCTCCCGACCGCCCAGCGCGCGATGAAGGCCCTGGCCGCGACCGTCGCGGGCACCACCGAGCCGCGCGCCCACCGGTTCGGCTACGTGAGCCAGTGCGTCAGCCTGGGGCGCCGCGACGCCCTGATCCAGTTCGTGCGCCCGGACGACAGCCCGCGCGAGCTGATCCTGACCGGCAGGGCGGCGGCGCGCGTCAAGGAGGCCATCGTGAAGGCGACGGTGTTCTTCCAGCGCCACCCGACCATCCCCGGCGGCGCCTGACCGGCGGTCGCCCGGGGGCGTGGGATCCGGGCGACCCGCACGGCTCGGCCGGCGGTGGTGCGCCGAAGGCCGGGGGTCGTGCGCCGGGGTCGCCCGGATCCGCGCGGAC
>NZ_JBFAEO010000043.1:0-76305 GCF_040642015.1 Actinosynnema sp. NPDC020468 | reverse complement strand
GCGACGCGGACCGCACCGCGTCGCACGCCCCGACGGTCAAGCACTGTCCACTGTGGTCAGAGGAAACGGAAGTGTGCGGAGTGGACGGTCCCGTCGGCCAGGGTGAGGTCGACGGTGCGGCACGTGCCGTGCCAGTGCGGGTCGGTGAGCCACGTGTAGGTGTAGTGGCCGGTCAGGTGGTTGTAGACCAGGCCGGGACCGGCGGTGGGCTGTGGTGCCCCGATCGGGGCGAGCGTGGTGCAGTCGACCTGTCGGGAGGTGGGCGAGCCGGGCGCGAGGACGTGCGGGCCCTGGTCGCCGCCGAGGGTGAAGCGGAGCAGGACGGGCAGGCCCGCCAGTCGGTGGTTGACCGCCGGCGGGTTGGCGACGGGCGCGAGGAAGCCGGTGAACGGGTAGGCGTAGGTGTAGCGGCCGGTGGTGGTGCCGGCGCCGACGGCGTTGGTGACGGTGACGTCCACGGGTCCGTAGGCGGCCGCGGCGGGCGCGGTGGCGGTGATGCTCGTGTCGCTGTTCACGGTGAAGGACGTCGCCGGGGTGGCGCCGAAGGTCACCGCCGTGGTGCCGGTGAGGTTCGTGCCGGTGAGGGTGACGACGGTGCCGCCGGCCTTCGGTCCCCGGTCCGGGGTCACGGCGGTGACGGCGGGCAGCGGGACGGTGCCCACGACGACGGCGAACGGGCGGTTGAAGCCGCCGATGGTGGCGGTCGCGGTGGTGGTGGCGGTGTCGATCACCGTGAGGGTGCCGTTGAGCAGGTCGGCGACGTAGGCGGTCGCGCCGGACGGGGTGAACGCGATGCCGCGCGGGGTGAGGAAACCGCCGAGGGTGGCGGTCCTGGTGTCGGTGGCGGTGGCGATCGCCGAGACGCTGACGTTGTCGCTGACGTAGACCGTGCCGCCGGTCGGGGAGGCCTCCAGGGGGTTCGGGCCGGTGAAGCCGCCGACGGTGGCGGTCACGGTGTTCGTGGCGGTGTCGATCACCGACACCGAGTTGCCGAAGAAGTTCGCCACGTAGACGGAACCGCTCGGCGAGGCCGTGATCGACAGGGGCCTGCTGCCCACGCCGATCGTCGCGGTGATCGCGTGGGTGGTCGGGTCGACCACCGACACCGAGTCGCCGAACGCGTTGGCGACGTAGACGGTGCCGTTCGGGGTGATCGCCAGCGACGTGGGCCGGTTGAAGCCGCCGATGGTCGCGGTGACGGCGGCGGTGGCGGTGTCGATCACCGACACGGTGTTGTCGGAGGCGTTGGCGACGTAGGCCGTCGCGCCGGACGGGGCTACCGCGACCTTCTGCGGCACCGCGCCCACCGGGATCGTCGCGGTGATCGCGTTGCTGCGGGTGTCGAGGACCGACACCGAGTCGGCAGCCTGGTTGGCGACGTAGACGGCGGTCCCCGACGGGGTGATCGCCACCGAGATGGGACCGGCGAATCCGCCGACGGTGGCCGTCACGCTGTTGGTCGCGGTGTCGACGACCGACACGCTGTTGCCGTTGAGGTTGGCGACGTAGGCCAACGTCCGCGTGCCCGGCGCGGCCTGCGCCGCGGGCGTGCCGACCACCGCCGACAACGTCGACGTCACGAGCGCGGCGACAGCGACCGCGCTCCACCGCCGCACACCGGGGTTTCTCCGCCTTGCCTGGACCTGTTGCGTCATGCTCGGTCCTCCTTCGGCGCCTCGCGTGGCGGTTTCCTGGCCGGAACCGCTCCGATCACGACAAGGCGCCCCTGCTCCGGCGAATCCCGTCGCCGGGTCGAAACACCCCGCCCGGGCACGGCGGATCCGAGTGGAAACCCGATAGCGCCCATTGGCCATTCGCAGGCGATTCATTCCCGCGAAATGTGTTCGACCCTCGGAATCCGGCTCGGCACGCGCATTCCACGATGGAATCCACGCCTACCCGGGGCGTCGTGAACCCGCCACCACCCGTTACCACCCGATCGTGTCATTGCCACACCGGGAATCCGGCGGCGCCACGTCGTCACGACCACGCCGCGACATCCGATCCGCCGGGTCAGCCGCGGAGGTCCTCCGTGATCACCAGGCGCCCTCCCGCCGTGCGGTACACGATCGGCACCTTCAGCGCCGCGGCCAACCGGTGCGCCAGTTCCTCCCCGCGCGCGTACCACCGGTCGGCCACGTCCTCCTCGGCGAAACCACCGGACATCGGGTCCGCGGAGTCGAACACCGCCTGGAACTCGCCGTCCCACGCGTCGACGTCGGCCACCAGGTCGGCGGGCAGGCCGAACTCCTCGCCGAAGTCCTCCGGTGAGTAGTTGTCCGGCAGCTCGCCGCCCTCCACGACCGCCCACAGCGGACCCGTCACCCACTCCGGCGACAGGTGCAGCTCGATCAACTTCTCCACCACGTGTCCCCCCGTCCGCGTCAGGTCACCGACAACGTAACCGCCGCGGGCGGTGGAATTCGCGGTATACAAGAAGACTGGCTGTCGGAGCACGGGGAGGCGGGGTCCGCGTGACCGACGATCCGGACCGGCCGGTGGTCGACGCGCGGTCCGCGCGGGGCGTGCAGATCGGCGACCACAACACGCAGCACGTCCACCTGACCACCGCCGGGAGCAGCGCGGTGGTGACGGCGATCCGTGCCGAGCCCGGCCCCGAGGTGTTCGTGGGACGGGCGCCGGACCTCGAGCGGGTGGCGGCGGTGCTGGCTCCCGGCGGCCGCGGCCCGTCCACCGGTGTCGTGCAGGGCATGGGCGGCATCGGGAAGACCGCCCTCGTCCGGCGTGCCGCGGCGGACGCGGTGGGGCGGGGCTGGTTCCGCGGGGGCGCGGTGTTCGTGGACCTGCACGGATACGAGCCGGCGAACCGGGTGCGACCCGGGCAGGTGTTCGCGGCGGTGTTGCGGGCGCTGGACGTCCAGGCCGAGGCGATCCCGTCGGACGCCGCCCAGCAACCCGCCGCCTACCACCGCCACCTCGACGGGTTGGCCACCCGGGACGAGCGCGTGCTGGTGGTGCTGGACAACGCCGCGGACCTCGACCAGGTCCGGGACCTGGTGCCCGCGCCGGGCGTCCACCGGGTGCTGATCACGTCCCGCGACGCCCTCCCGCTGCCCGGCGCGACCCGGGTGGGTCTGGGACTGCCGCCGCCCGCCGAGGCGGCGGAGCTGGTGCGCGCGGTGCTGGACCAGCGTGCCCGCGACCGGGGCGAGCCGGCCGATCCCCGGCCCGCCGCCGAGGTCGACGCCATGGCGGAGGTGCTGCGGTGGTGCGGGCGGCTGCCCCAGGCCGTGGTGATCGCCGCCGGTGTGCTGGCCGAGGAGCCGGACCTGACCGTCGCGGAACTCGCCGCCGACCTGGCCGACTCGCGCACCCGGCTGACCGTGCTGGACGACGGCACCGGCGGCGTGCCGGCCGCGTTCCTGACGTCGTGGCAACGACTCCGCGCTCGCGACCCGGAGGCGGCCAGGCTGCTCTGCCTGGTGACGATCGCGCCCGGCCCGGACGTCGGCCTGCCCTCGGCGGCGGCGCTGCTGGGCGCGGACGACACGGTGACCAGGGTGCGGCTGCGCGTGCTGACGCGCGCCCACCTGCTGCTGGGCGGCCCGCGGCGCTGGGAGTTCCACGACCTGGTGCGCCTCGCCGTCACCCGGCACGCGGTGGACGACCTCGGGATCCCGGAGGCCGACCTGGCCGCGGCCACAGACCGGTTGCTCGACCACTACCTCCGCACGACACGGGCCGCGCTGAGGTGGATGGCCACGGTCCGCTCGCACGCGCCACCACCGACCGACAACCCGTTCGCCGGCTGGGACACCGCGTCGGCCTGGCTGGACTCGGAACGGGCGTGCCTGGTCGCCGGGGTGGTCGTCGCCGGCGAGACCGCGCGGCACCGGCAGGCGGTGGACCTGGCGACCGCGCTCACCGGCTACCTGTCGTGGCGCCGCCACGTCGCCGACCGGGTCGCCGTCGCGGAGATCGCCGACCGCTCGGTCCGGCGGTTGGGCGACGCGCCCGGGACGGTGAGGGCGATCGTGAACCTGGGAGCCGCCCTGATCGAAGCCCGCCGGTTCCGGGAGGCGGTGGACAACCTGGACACCGCGCGGTTGGCGGGCCGCGTCCTGCTCGACAGCCTTCAGGTCGAGGGGCGGGTGTACGACGACCTGGGGCTGGCGCTGCACGGCATGGGCGACGTCGAGGGAGCCGTCGTCCAGCACTACTTCGCGATCGACCTGTTCCGGGAGATCGGCGACCGACGCGGTGAGGCCGCGGCGCGGACCAACGCGGGCATCGCGCTGCACGACCTCGGTGATCACGCGCGGGCCGTGGACGAGCACCTCGCCGCGGTCGGGATCTTCCGCGACCTCGGCGACCGGCTCGACGAGGCGATGGCGCGGGGGAACCTGGCGATCGCCCTGCACGGGTTCGGCGCGCGCGGCGACGCGATCGACGTCCTCCTCACCGTCCGGGCCTCCTTCGCGGAGTGCGGCGACCGACGCGGCGAGGCGCAGACGTGGCGCAACCTGGGGGTGCTGTTCCGCGAGGCGGGCTGGTTCGGCGAGGCGGTCAGGGCGTTCGTCGCCGCCGCCGCGACGTTCGCGAAGGTCGGTGACCGGCGGACCGAAGCCCGGTTGTGGCACGAGCTGGAGCGCCTCTACGCCGCCGCCGGGCGCCCGGACGACGCCCGCTTCGCCGCGGAACGGGCCGCCCTGGTCACCGGCATCACCGGTTCCGACGAGCCGGTCCGGGGGTTGGACGGGTGGCGGATCCACACCGCGCTCGAGGACGAGCCGGGGTGACCCGCCGGGCGCGCGGTCAGCCGTCGACCCCGCCCGGACCGCGGAGCGCTCGGGGTCCCAGCGCGCCCAGGAGGGCGAGGGCCTCGGCGTCACGCGATCCCGCAGGCGCGCTGTAGAGCACGACGTGCTGGTCCCGGTCGGTGAGCGCGAGGGCGTCGCAGTCGACGGTGACCGCACCGACCGCCGTGGTCCGGAACGTCTTCGTGAGCGTCGGCGCCGCCTGCACGTCGTGCCGTTCCCACAGCCGGGCGAACGTGGCGTTGCCGGCCCGGAGTTCCTCGACCAGGCCGGTCACCTCGGGGTCCGCCGGGTACCGGGCGACGGTGGTGCGCAACCGCATGACGACGTGGTGCCGGAACTCGGCACCGTCGGAGATCCCGTACGGCACCCGTTCGGGCCGCCCCACCGCGGGGAACGCCCTGCGCGCGAGGTTGCGGTCCCGCGGGGAGAGCCTGCCGAAGTCCTCCATCAGGGCCGCGGCGAGCGCGTTCCACGCGAGCACCTCGAACACGGCGGACGTCACGAACGCGGCCGTGTTCGGCAACCGGTCCAGCAGCGCGAGGATGCTCGGGCGGACCTCGCGGGAGTGCAGACCGGTGCGGCTCGGCGCGGTGCCCGCGAGGACGTGGAGGTGGTCGCACTCGGCGTCGGTGAGCCGCAGCGCGCCCGCGATCCCGGCGAGGACCTCGCCCGACGGGCGCGGCGCCCGGGCCTGCTCCAGCCGGACGTAGTACTCCGTGGAGATGTGCGCGAGGACGGCGACCTCCTCGCGGCGAAGTCCCCGCGTCCTCCGTCGCGGCCCCGACGGCACACCGACGTCCTCCGGCCGGAGCCGTTCCCGCCGGCTGCGGAGGAACGCCCCGAGTTCCCGCTTGTCCATACCCCGACTGTGCCCGGTGCGCGGCGGACGAGCCCGGTACCGGCTGTACCTGCCTCCGGAACCGCGCCGCGGCGACGCTGTCCCCATGACCGAACACCCGATCGGACTCCTCGCCGACAAGGTCGTCCTCATCACCGGCGCGAGCCGCGGCATCGGCGAGGCGGCGGCCCGGCTGTTCGCGCGGGAGGGCGCCGCCGTCGTCCTCGCCGCCCGCGACACCGACGCGCTGGACCGCGTCGTGACCGGGATCCGCGCCGCCGGCGGTGTCGCCGACGCCGTGCCGCTGGACCTCGCCGACCGCGCGGCCATCCGCGCCGCCGTCGACCGCGTCGAGGCGTTGCACGGCCGACTCGACGGCGCGTTCAACAACGGCGCGGCCCTCCAGCGGGGCTTCGGCCCGCTCGACACCACCTCCGACGAGGACGTCGAGGAGCAGTTCACGGTGAACTTCCGCGCGCACTGGACCGCCATGAACGCCGAGGCCGCACTGATGTCCCGCGGCGACGGCGGGGCGATCGTCAACACCTCCAGCATCGGCGGCCGCCGCGCGAACCCCCGCCTGCCCGCGTACGGCGCCATGAAGCGCGCGTTGAACAGCATCACCGAAACCGCGGCGGTGACCTGGGCGCCCGGGGGAATCCGGGTGAACGGCATCGCGCCCGGCGGCACGGCCACGAGGATGATCGACACCTGGGAGGAGGCGGCACCCGGTGTCGTCGCGCGCGTCAACGCCGCGACCCCGCTCGGCCGGCTCGCCGAACCCCGCGAGGTCGCCGAGGTGGCCGCGTGGCTGCTCAGCGACCGCGCCTCGATGGTGACGGGCGCGATCGTCCCGGTCGACGGCGGCGCCGGCGCCTGACCTCCCGCGCACCGGGGGACACCGGCGTTACGATCGCCACCCATGACGGCACACCGCTTCACCGCCACGGTCCGCGCCGGGGAACGCGGTCACCTGGTCGTGCCGATCCCGTTCGACCCGGACGCCGTCTGGGGCGCGAAGTCGCGGCACCACGTCACCGGCACCGTCGAGGGAGTGCGCGTCCGCGGCGTCGTGGACACCACCGGCGCCGAGCACCGGATCACCCTCCCCCCGGCGTGGCTGCGCGACAACGGGGTGGCGGAAGGCGACCACGTCGAGGTCGTGCTGTCCCCGGAGGGCCCCCAGCGCGCCGACCTCGCCGACGACTTCGCCACCGCCCTGGACGCGACCCCGGCGGCCGCCGAGTTCTTCGACTCCCTCGCCCAGTTCTACCGCCGCGCCTACCTCCGCTGGATCGACGGCACCACCCGCCGACCCGACCTGCGCGCGGCCAGGATCGCCGAGGTGGTCGACCTTCTCGCCGCCGGGGTCAAGCAGCGCCCCAAGAACTGACCGGAACCCGGGTCCGGTCGCGGACACGAGGTCTTCGCCGGTGATCAAGACCGCCGAGGCGACGCGGCGGGCCGCACTGGTCGAAAACCCGTCGGTGATCGAAGCCGCGCCGGCCGCGAGGTTCACCGGCCCGTCGGCCTGCACCAGCGGCCACCTCCGGGCAGTGGATCACGCCTTTCTCCGGCGCGCGGTCGAATGCGGGGTGCGCTTGGGCTACGCCGGTGACATCGACCGCGACGGCCTCATCATCGCCGCGCAGGTGAGGGACCTCTACGGCGCGCGCTTGTACGCCATGGACGCCGCCGCGGTCGCGAGCGCCCGCCCCTCCGCGGTGCCACTGGGCAGGCTGCCCGACGGAACGCCGCACGACCTGGCGACAGCCCTGGCGGAAGAGGGCACGGCGGTGTACCAGGAGGCCGACGCGATCCTGAACCTCCTGCTGGGCGGCCGAAGTGCGGAACCGACCGGGGAACCGGAAGGCCACCGCACCGGATGACCGCCGCCCGGCTCGAAGTCCGACGAGCCGGGCACGGCGCGGTGGTCGGGAGGGGGATGCGGCCGGCCGGGGGTTCACCCGGCCGGCCGCACCGGTAGCGCGGTCACCCCCCGGCTGATCGCGTACCGCCACGTCACGCCGTTCCCGGCGAGCGCGACCCGCGGGTGGCGGCGCAGCAACGCGGTCAGGGCGATCTCGCCCTCCAACCGCGCGAGCCGCGCCCCCAGGCAGTAGTGCGCCCCGTGGCCGAAGGCGAGGTGCGCGCCGCGGCCGAAGCGCAGGGTGTCGGGGTCGGGGAACCGCTCCGGGTCGCGGTTCGCCGCGGCGAGCGACACCAGCACGAGGTCGCCGGCGGGGATGACGGCGCCGCCGAACGCCACCTCCTCGGTCGCCACCCGCAGCACGCCGGGGTTGATCGGGCCGTCGAAGCGCAGCAGCTCCTCGACGGCGGTGGGCACCAGGCCCGGGTCGGCGGTCAGTTCGGCCCACCGGTCCGGGTCGCGCAGCAGCGCCAGCACGCCGTTGCCGATGAGCTGCACCGTCGTCTCGTGCCCGGCGGTGATCAGCAGCATGAGCATCGCGACCAGTTCCTCCTCGGTGAGCAGGCCCGCGTCCCGGTCGGCGAGCAGGTCCGCGGTCAGGTCCGCACCCGGCTCCTTGCGGGCGACGAACTCGGTCACGTGCCCGGTGAGGCGGCCGTAGGCGTCGGCCATGAGCTCCGGGTTCATCAGGTCCCGGGTCAGCTCGCGCAGCACGACGTGCTCGGCGTCCGGCAGGCCCACCAGGTCGCCGATCACCCGCAGGGGCAACGGGACCGCGTAGGTCTCGATCAGGTCCACCACGTCCCGGCCCGCCCACGCGTCGAGCAGCTCCTCGGCGACGCGCTCGATCCGCGGGCGCAGGGCGTCGACCTCCCGGGCGCCGAACACCCGCGCGACGAGCGCGCGCAACCGCGTGTGCTCGGGGGCGTCGGTGTGGTTCATCATCCGGCTGGAGGTGACCGCGCTGCTCAGCCGCTTGTCGGCGAGGGCGGCGAGGACGTCGGCGTGCCGGGTGAGCAGCCACGGCCGGGTTCCGTCGGGCATGGCCACCCGCGTCGGCTCGTGCCGGCGGCACTCGCCGTAGCCGGGGAACGGGTTCTGGAAGAACGCCTCGTCGATCCGCATGGGCCCAGCCTGGCCGGTGCCGGTGCCCCGGTCCTGAGCGACGAACCACCCATCTCCGGCACGCCGACCACCTAGCCTGGTGGGCATGGGGTGGCCGTTCACGGGGAGGGCGGCGGAGCTCGCCGCGGTCCGGCGGGCGCTGCGCGGCGCCGGTCTGGTCGTCGCCGGTCCGGCGGGGGTGGGCAAGACCCGACTCCTGGAGGAGGCGGCGCCCGGTCGCCTCGTGCGCGCGACCTCGGCGTCCCGGACGATCCCGCTGGGCGCCCTGGCCCCGCTGCTGCCGGCCGACCCGCCGACGGGGTCCGGGCTGTTGCGGGCGGCGCGGGAGGCGCTTCGCGGCACCGTCGTCGGCGTGGACGACGCGCACCTGCTCGACGGCACCAGCGCGGTGGTGCTGCACCAGCTCGTGCAGCACCGCGAGGCGGTCGTGCTGGCGACGATCCGGTCGGGTGAACGCGCGCCCGATCCGGTGACCGCGCTGTGGAAGGACCAGCTGCTCGACCGGCTCGAGCTGGCACCGGTGGACCGCGACGGCGTGGAAGCCCTGCTGGTCGCCGTGCTCGGCGGACCGGTGGACAGCCGGTCCGCCGCCCGGTTCTTCTCCGCCACCGGCGGGAACCTGTTGCTGCTGCGCGAACTGCTGCTCGCCACGACACCGCGGCTGCGCGACGGCGTGTGGCGGCTGGACGGCTCGTGGTCCGTGCCGCCGCGGCTGGCCGAGCTGGTGGAGGAACGGCTCGGCACGCTGTCCGACGCCCGCCGGCGGGTGCTGGAGCTGCTGGCGTTCGGCGAACCGCTCGACGTGGACCTGTTCGACCCGGACGAGCTGGAGCCGCTGTCCGACCGCGGGCTCGTCGCGGTGGCCGAGGACGGTCTGCGCCTGGCACACCCGCTCTACGGCGAGGTGCTGCGCGCGGGCTGCGCGGACGTGCGGGCGCGCAACCACAAGCGCCGGCTGGCCGCACTGCTGGACGACCCGCTGCGGGTCGCCGTGCTGCGCCTGGAGAGCGGCACGGCGGACGACCCGGCCCTGCTGCTCGCCGCGGCGCACCGGGCGTGCGACGCGTTCGACCTGCGGCTGGGCGCACGGCTGGCCCGGGCCTCGTGGGAGCACGGCGGCGGAGTGGCCGCCGCCCACCTGCTCGCCCAGCTGCTGGGGCTCGACGACCACGCGGCGGAGGCCGAGGAGGTCTACGCGGCCGTCGCCTCGCCCGACACACCGCCGGAGGTGGTCGCCACTCGCGCGCTCAACCTGCGGTGGGGTCTCGGGCGGGGCGAGGAGGCGGCATCGCTGGCGGGTCTGCCCGCCGGTACCCGCGCGTACCTGCTGTTCGACTCCGGGAAACCCGAGGAGGCGCGGCGGGCGTTGCCGGGCACCGACGCCCCGGAGGAGCGCATGCTCGCGGCGATGTTCGACGCCGTCACCGGCCGACCGGTCGGCGACTTCCCCACCGCGGCAAACCTGCGGGTGGAGGTGCCGGGCCCGGCCCTGGAGGTCATGGGCTACGCGGAGTGGTTCGTGCGGATCACCACCGGCGACCTCCTGGACGCCGAACGCCTCGCCACCGCCGCGCACACGGGCAAGGACCGGTGGGACGCGATGCGCGCGCAATGGGGCATCTACCGCGCGATCACCGCCCGCCACCGCGGCGACCTCGACCTGGCGCACCGGACGCTGCACGAGGTCGAGCCGTCCGCGATGCCGGGGTTCCGGCGGTTCCTGGCCCTGGTGGAGCTGTCGGTGGTGCTCGCGATGCGGGGCGAGGACGGGCGCGAGGCGTTGGCGCGGGCGGAATCCCTGCGGCCGGACGAGCACGGCCACGCGGCCCTGGACCACGCGCGGATCTGGGTGACCGGCGCCTCGCCCTTCGCGGCGGCCGACGCGGCGCGACAGCGCGGTGAACTGGCGATCGAGGCGGCCCTGCTGCACGACGCCGTGCGGCTGGGCCACGCGCGTCGGGCCCTGCCCCGCCTGACCGAACTCGTGTCGCGCGTCCACGGCCTGCTCGTGCCGCTGTACGCCGAGCACGCCCGCGCCGTGGCCACCCGGGACGCGGCGGCAGCACAACGGGTCGCCGCCGCCTTCTCCGCCGTCGGAGCCGACCTGTACGCCGCCGAGGCCGCCGCCTTCGCCGGCAACCGCGCCCTCGCCGTCGGCCTGCGCGCCCGCTGCCCGGGTGCCGCGACGCCCGCCTTGGCCGAGGTGACCGCGCCCGACCTGACGCCGCGGCAGCGCGAGGTGGCCGTCCTGGCGGCCCGGGGAATGACCAATCGCGAGATCGCCGACGCGCTGACCACGTCCGTGCGCACGATCGACAACCACCTGGCGGTCGCGTACGCGAAACTGGGCATCACCACCCGAGCCGCCCTCCCGGACGCCCTGGGCGTGGGCTCCGGCCGTCCGCGCTCCTGAGCCGGGCACCAGGACCCACCGCCGCGTTCGACTTCGCAGGTCACCTCGTGCCGCGGGTCCGGGGCGAGGCGTGGTCGGCGCGGCGCGCCTCGCGGTGTGTTCCCGGGCCGCGCAAATGCTCACCCGAAATCGGCACCCCTCGTATTCGGATGTGCCCGCGACTCTTACTCTCCGCGAGACGAAGACCCCTCGTTGGTGGCCGGTTCATGTCGTGGGGTGAACTTCCCGGGGCCGTGTTGCAGGTGCACAACCGACGGGCGACGCTGGACCGCGCAAGGACCGGGCGATGATTTTTCGCGTCCCGGAAACTCTTGACATCAACGGTGAGGCACCAGGATGACGACAATTTCCCCCACGGCTCGGCAGAAAATCGCCGAGTCCTTCGACCTCTTCGACACGAACCACGACGGGACCCTGACGAAGGACGACTTCACGCGGTACGCCGACAACCTGGCCCGCGCGTTCGGCCGCGATCCGCAGTCGCCGCCCGCCCGCAACCTCAAGCAGACCACCGAAGAGCTCTGGCAGAAGCTCCAGGTGTCGACCGGCGGCAAGCAGAGCGTCAGCCGGGAGGAGTTCCTCCAGTACCACGAGCGGACGCAGAGCCAGGAGCCGGAGATCCTCCAGTACGCGGACGCGATCTTCGAGCTGGCCGACGCGGACGGCAACGACCGGCTGAGCCGCGACGAGTTCGCCCGGGTGCAGCAGGCGCGCGGCGAGAAGAACCCGGCTTTCGTGGACGACGCCTTCGCCACGTACGACGCGGACGGCGACGGCGCGTTGACGAAGTCCGAATTCATCGAGTACATCCGGGACTTCATCGGCTAGTCACCCGCGAGCAGATTTCCGCTGCGCGGACTCCGTCGCGGCGCCGGTCCCGTCCGGCGCCGCGATTCGTCTTTTCAGATCATCCGGGAAAGGTCCGGCAGCACCCCGCGCAGCAGCTGCTCGATCTCGTCGAAATGGGCCTGCTCGCAGGTCAGCGGCGGCGCTATCTGGATGAACGGCAGGTCGTGGTCGCCGGCGCGGCAGTGCAGGCCGGCGGCGAAGAGGGCCTTCGTCAGGTAGTCGTCCAGGAGCCGTTCGCATTCCTCGGTGGTGAGCGGTTCACCGGTCGACTTGTCCTTGACCAGTTCGATGGAGTACAGGTAGCCGGCCCCGTGGACGGCGCGGACCATCGGCAGGTCGCACAGCCGCTCCAGGGTCGCGCGGAGCGCGGATTCGTGGTCGCGCACGTGGTCGAACACCCGCTCGCGCTCCACCAGGTCCAGGTGGGCGAGGGTCACCGCGGCCGAGAGCGGGTGGCCGCTGAAGGTGTAGCCGTTGAGCAGCAGGATGCCGGGGCGGCGCAGCGGCTCCATGATCCGTTCGGCGAAGATCATCGCCCCGATCGGGGCGTACCCGCTGCTCAGGCCCTTCGCCAGGCACATGATGTCGGGTTCCATGCCGTAGCGCTCACCGCCGAACATGTGGCCGAGCCGTCCCACCCCGCACACGACCTCGTCCGCGATCAGCAGCACGCCGTACCGGTCGCAGACCTCCCGGACCTCGCGGAAGTACCCGGGCGGCGGGGTCGCGCAGCCGGGGTGCGAGACGGGTTCCAGGAGGACCGCCGCGACCGTGTCCGGGCCCGCCGCCTCGATCGCCCGGGCGATCGCCGCGGCCGAGAAGCCCGCCGGCACCGTGCCGGTACCGGGCACCAGCGGTCCGAACACCTCGTCCATGAACGGGATGCCGCTCACGGCCATCGCGCCGTGGGTGCTGCCGTGGTAGGCGTCGTGCCGGCTGATCACCTTGTATCGCTGGGGTTGACCGATCAGCTTGAAGTACTGCTTGGCGAGCTTCCACGCGCTTTCGACGGTTTCGCTGCCACCGGAGGTGAAGAAGACGCGGTCGAGGTCGCGCGGCGCCAGGTGCGCCAGCCGTTCGGCCAGTTCGACCGCCTTCGGGTGCGCGCACTCGATGAGCGGGAAGTAGGCGAGGTCGCGTGCCTGCGCGACGGCGGGTTCGACCAGTTCGGACCGGCCGTGGCCCACCTGGACCACCCAGCAGGCGGAGACGGCGTCGAAGTACCGGCGTCCGGTCTCGTCCCAGACGTAGGGGCCCTCGCCCCGGGTGATCACCGGCACGGGTCGGTCGGTGTGGTCGCCGTAGCCGCGCAACAGGTGGTTCCGCGCTCGGTGGCCCAGCGGACCGGTCGGCACCGGGGCTGGTCGGGGCGGGCTCGGGGCGGTCGTCATGGTCTCTCCCATCAGGTGGCGGCCGGGTCTCGGTGCGACCGGGCGGTGAGCCAGTCGTGGACGGCCTGAGCGGTCGTGGCGGCGTGGTCGTCGATGATCGTGAAGTGGTCGCCGGGGACCTCCAGCGCCTGACCGGGGCACGCGGCGAGGCCGGAGGTGGTCTCGGCCGCGGTGACGCGCAGGATCGGTGTGTCCGGGGTCGGCGGTGTCCAGTCCTCGAAGAACCGCAGGTACCGGCCCATCGCGGTCGCCTGGGCGTCGTCGGCGCGCAGGTACGGCGCCGAGCCGACCAGCCGGGTGGTGATCGAGGCGAACTCCGGCACCGCCCCGCGCGCGGGAACCGGTGCGTCCAGCAGGACCACGGCGACGGGCGGGCGGCCGAGCCGGTCGAGGTGTCCGGCGAGCGCCTGGGCCAGCCATCCGCCGGACGAGTAGCCCAGCAGGACGACCTCGGTCGACGGGAGGTGGTCCGCGAGGGCGGTGGCGTGCAGGTCGAGTGCGACCTCGAGGGAGGTCGGCAGCCCGTCGGCGGCGTCGTAGCCCGGTGCCGGGAGCACCCAGACGTCCCGGTGGTCCCGGAAGGTCGCGGCGAACCGGGCGAACTGGTACGGGCTGGTCGGTGCCACGAGCGACGGCAGGCACACCAGGGCCGGTTCCTCGACCCCGTGCGCGAGCCGCACCGGCCGGGGCGGTTCCGGGTCCGCCGCGCGCAGGTGCGCCGCGATCGCCAGCAGGGTGAGCCCCTCGTCCAGCTTGCCGCGCTCGCACAGTTGCCGGTACACCGGGAGCAGCGTCGACTCGGGTGCCGGGTCGGCCGGTCGCGGTGCGGCGCTCCGCTCGGCCGGTTCGGCGTCCAGTCGGCCGGCCAGCTCCACCGGGGTGGCGCAGTCGAACACCGCGGTGGCCGGCAGTCGCAGTCCGGTGCGGGCGGCGAGCCGGTTGCGCAGTTCCACGGCGGTCAGCGAGTCGAGTCCCAACTCCAGGAACGGGCGGTCCGGTGCGACGGCGGCCGGGTCGGCGTGTCCCAGGGTCAGGGCGGTCTGTTCCCGGACGAGGTCGATCAGCGCCTGGCGCCGCTCGTGGTCCGGCAGGTCCTCCAAGCGAACGCGGGCGGTCGCCGCGGTGGGCCGCGGCGCTACCCGCACGAGGCCGCGCAGCAGCGGCGGCAGCGAACCCGCCCGCGCGTGGTCGCGCAACACGGTCGTGCTCCAGCGCAGCGGTGCCAGGGCGGGGTCGACGCCGGCCAGGGACCGGTCGAACAGGGCAAGACCTTCCGCGGCGTCGACGGGTTCCAGTCCGGAGCGGCGCATCCGCTCGACGTCGGCCGGCCCCAGGTGCGCCGTGAGGCCGCTGACCGGACGCCACGGTCCCCAGGCCAACGCGGTCGCGGGCAGCCCGGCGGCGTGCCGGTGGTGGGCCACCGCGTCGAGGAAGGCGTTGGCCGCGGCGTAGTTCGCCTGTCCCGGGCCGCCCAGGACCGCGGCGGCCGAGGACATGAGGACGAACATCGCGAGGTCGTGGTACCGGGTCAGCTCGTGGAGGTGGACCGCACCATCCACTTTGGACTGGAACACCGCGTCGACGTGCCGCTCGTCCAGGGTTTCCACCGTGTGGTCCTCGAGCGCGCCGGCCGCGTGGACGACACCGGTCAGCGGGTGGGCGGAGGGCACCGCGGCCAGTACCGCCGCGAGGTGGTCGCGGTCGCCGACGTCGCACGCCCGCACCGCCACCGTCGCGCCCCGCGCGCGCAACGCGGTGGCCAGTTCGGCCGCCCCCGACGCGCCTTCGCCCTGGCGGCTGACCAGCAGGAGGTGGCGGACGCCGTGCTCGGCCACCAGGTGCCCGGCCAGCAGCCCGCCCAGCGTGCCGGTGCCGCCGGTGATCAGGACCGTGCCGTCCGGGTCGAGCACGCGCGGCGCGGTGAGCACGACCTTGCCGACGGCGCGGCCCTGCGCCAGGTGCCGGAACGCCCCGCCCGCCCGGCGCAGGTCCCAGGACCGGGTCGGCAGCGGGCGGAACAGCCGCACGACCTCGCACAGCAGGTCGCGCAGGCGCTCCGGCCGCAGTCGGGTCAGGTCGTAGGGCTGGTAGCGCACACCGGGGTGCTCGCGCGCCACCGCCTCGGGCTCCCGCAGGTCGGTCTTGCCGAGTTCCAGGAAACTCCCGCCCGGTGCCAGGAGGTCCAACGACGCGTCCACGAACCGGCCGGAAAGCGAGTTCAGCACCACGTCGACCCCGCGTCCGCCGGTCGCGGCGAGGAAGGCGTCCCGGAACGCCGTCGACCGGGACGAGGCGAGGTGCGCGTCATCGAGCCCGAGGTCGCGCAGCGCGTCCCACTTGCCCTCGCTCGCCGTCGCGTACACCTCGGCGCCGAGCAGCCGGGCGATCCGCACCGCGGCCATGCCCACCCCGCCGGCGGCGGCGTGGACCAGCACCGACTGCCCGGCCCGCAGCCGCCCCAGGTCCCGCAGGCCGTGCAGGGCCGTCATGAAGGCCACCGGAACCGACGCGGCCTCCGCGAAGGACCACCCGTCCGGCACCCCGACCAGGAGCCGGTGATCGGTGATCACCACGGTGCCGAACGCGCCGGGGAACATCCCCATCACGCGATCGCCCACCGCGAGGCCGGTGACGTCGGGTCCGACGTCGAGGACCACCCCGGCGCCCTCGCCACCCAGGAGGTCGTCGCCCGGCACCACGGCCAGTTCGGCCAGCACGTCGCGGAAGTTCACGCCCGCGGCCCGGACGCCGAGGCGGACCTCGCCGGCCCGCAACGGCCGCAGCGCGTCCGGGCACGGGCGCTGCTCCGGGTCGCCGAGGGTGCCCGACCGGCGGGAGACCAGCCGCCACGGCCCCGGCACGGCGTCCGGCACGGTGACCAGGCGCGGCACCAGCAGCGCGTCGTCGCGCACCGCGAACTGCTCCTCTCCGGTGTCCGACGCCGCCGCGCGGGCGCCGTGGTCGGTGCCGTCGCCGGGGTCCACGAGCACGAACCGGTCGGGGTGCTCGGACTGCGCGGAGCGCACCAGGCCCCAGGCCGCGGCGGCGGACGGATCGACCTCGTCGCCGTCGCGCGCCACGACGGCGTGGCGCAGCAGCACGACGAGGCGCGAGGAGCCCAGGTCGGCGCGGCGCAGCCAGGCCTGCACCACCGCGAGCACGGTGCCCGTGAGTTCCCGCGCCGCGACCGGCAGGTCGACGCCGGCGCGGGGCGGGCAGTGCAGGAACACCGCGGCCGGCATGGGCGTGCCGGCGTCCAAGGCGTGCCGGAGGTCGGCCGGGTCGCGGAACTCGGCCGGGCGGTCCGGGGTCGGTGCGGCGTGGGCCGGCGCGGTGACCCAGTCCAGCCGGTACAGCGGGCCGCGGTCGGTGCCCGACATCGCGCGCAGCGCCACCGATTCCACGGTGACGACGGGGTTTCCCCGCTCGTCCCAGGTGTCCAGGGTCAGCGCGTCCGGGCCGGTGGTGGTGAGCCGTGTCCGCAGGGTCGTGGCCTCGACCGGGTGCAGGCGCACCCCGGCCCAGGTGAAGGGCAGGCGGGCGGGCGGGTTCTGGTCGCCGGCGAGGAAGGCGGTCTGGTGGGCGGCGTCGAGCAGGCAGGGGTTGATCACCCACGGGCCGGTGGCTCCCGGCTCGGTGGGCGCGACCTCGGCGAGGACCGCCTCGCCGTCCCGCCACGCCGCCCGGACGGCCCGGAACGCCGGTCCGTACTCGAATCCCTTGTCCGCCAAGGAGTCGTAGAAGTCGTCCAACGCGAGCGGGACCGCGTCCGGTGGCGGCCAGGGCGTCGGGTCGGGTGATGGCCGGGGCTCGGGTGTCGAGGGGACGAGCGCACCGGTGGCGTGCTGCGTCCACTGCGTGGCGTCGTTCTCGCGGGCGTGCAGGGTGACGGCGCGCCTGCCCGCGGCGTCGGGCGCGGACACGGTGAGCTGGACGTCGAAGCCCGACTCCGCCGGGACGATCAGCGGTGTGTGCAGCGTCAGCTCCTCGAGCAGGTCGCAGTCGAGTTCCCGGCCCGCGTGCAGCGCCATCTCCAGGACGGCCGCGCCCGGCACCACCACCCGGCCCCGCACGGCGTGATCGGCGAGCCACTGGTGGGTGCCGGTGGAAAGTCGGCCGGTGAACACGGTGAGCCCGCCGTCCGGGACGTCGACGCGGGCGGACAGGACGGCGTGCCGCGACGCCCGCTGCCCCAGCCCTCCGGCGTCGCGCACGTCGTTCGAGGCCCCGACCCAGTACCTCCGGTGTTGGAAGGGGTAGGTGGGCAGGTCGGTGTGGTGGGGTTGGTGGGGTTGGAGAACGGGTGTCCAGTCGACGGGGACGCCTCGGGTGTGCAGGTGGGCCAACGCGGTGAGGATTTGAGTGGTGGTGCCGTGGTCGCGGCGCAGGGTTCCGGTCACGGTGGCCGTGTCGTCGGTGATCTGCTCCACCGCGGTGGTCAACGTCGGGTGCGGGCTGGCTTCCACGAACGTCCGGTAGCCCTGGGCGTGCAGGGCGACCACGGCCTGGTGGAACCGCACCGGCTGCCTGAGGTTGTCGAACCAGTACCGCGGAGTCAAACCGTCGGTGTCCTGCCACTCCCCGGTGACCGTCGAGAAGAACCTGGTCGTGGTGGGCTGGGGCGTGATGCCGTCGAGTTCGGCCGACAACCGCTCGCGCAGCGGCGCGACGTGGGCGGAGTGGGAGGCGTAGTCCACGATCCGCTTGGCGCGGACGCCCCGGGACGCACAAAGCCGCTCCAGCCGTTCGACCGCGTCCAGGTCACCGGACACCACGGTCGAGTCGGGACCGTTGTAGGCGGCGATGACGACGCGGTCGCCTTCGAGGAGTCGCGTCGCCTGATCGGCGGACAACGCCAACGAGAGCATCGCGCCGGGGGTGTCGAGCACCAGCCGAGAGCGCACCGCCACGACCCGCGCCGCGTCCTGCACGCTCAACGCACCCGCCACACACGCAGCAGCCACCTCACCCTGCGAATGACCCACCACCACCGACGGCGTCACACCACACGACCGCCACACCCGAGCCAAACCCACCATCATCGCGAACAACACCGGCTGGACGACGTCGGTCCGCGACAACAGGTCACCCGGCTCCCGCAGCACCTCAGGCAACGACCACTCCACGAACGGCTCCAGGGCCGCCCCGCACTCCTCCACCGCCTCCGCGAAAACCCGCGACGACCCCAACAACGCACGACCCATCCCCACCCATTGCGAACCCTGACCCGGAAACACCATCACCACCCCGCCGTCGTGATCGGAGGCCGATCCCCGGACGAGCCCGGTGGTCTCGCGATCCTCCGCGAGTGCCTGAAGCCCGCCCACCAGCTCCCGGCGCGAGGAGCCGATGACGACGGCGCGGTGCGGGAAGTGGGTGCGAGTGGTCAGCGTGTGGGCGATGTCGGCCGTGGTGCCCGGCGCCCCGTCGGCGAGGTGGCCGAGCACCCGGGCGGCCTGCGCCCGCAACGCGGCGGGGGTGGTGGCCGACAGCACCCACGGCAGCGGCACGTCCGGACCCTCGGTCCGCGGCGGCGGTGTGGTGACGGGTGGTTGTTCCAGGATGAGGTGGGCGTTGGTGCCGGAGATGCCGAACGACGACACCCCCGCACGCCGCGGCCGACCGTTACCCACCCACGGCCGCGGCTCGTGCAGCAGGGCGACGTCGCCGGTGGTCCAGTCGACGTGACTCGACGGCGTGCCGGCGTTGAGGGTCGCGGGCAACGTCTCGTGCCGCAGCGCCAGCACCATCTTCAGCACACCCGCCACCCCGGCGGCGGCCTGCGTGTGACCGATGTTCGACTTCACCGACCCCAACCACAACGGCCGATCCCGATCACGCCCGTAGGCGGCCAACAACGCGGCGGCTTCGATCGGGTCACCCAACACCGTGCCGGTGCCGTGCGCCTCCACAACGTCCACATCGGACGGACGCAACCCCGCATTCGCCAACGCCTGCCGGATCACCCGCTCCTGCGCCGGACCACTCGGCGCCGTCAACCCATTGCTCGCACCATCCTGGTTCACCGCCGAACCACGAATCACCGCGAGAATCGGCCGACCAGCGCGACGAGCGTCGGACAACCGCTCCAGCACCACCACCCCGACGCCCTCGCCGAGCGCGGTCCCGTCCGCGTCGGCGGAGAACGGCTTGCAGCGGCCGTCCGGCGCGAGGCCTCCCTGCCGGCCGAGTTCCAGGAACGTGCCGGGGGTGCTCATGATCGTGACGCCGCCGGCCAACGCCGCGGACGACTCACCCGACCGCAACGACTGGCACGCCAGGTGGATCGCCACCAACGACGACGAACACGCGGTGTCCACGGTGACCGCGGGGCCTTCGAAGCCCAACGTGTAGGAGATCCGGCCGGCCATGACGCTCGCGGTGTTCCCGGTGGCGATGAAACCCTGCAACTCCGCCGGTGCGTTGCGGAGCAGTGCCAGGTAGTCCTGGCCGTTCGTGCCGGTGAACACCCCGGTCGGCGTGGCGCGCAACGAGGTCGGGTCGATGCCGGCGTTCTCCAGCGCCTCCCACGAGGCTTCCAGCAGGTGCCGCTGCTGCGGGTCGAGGGCCAGCGCCTCGCGGGGACTGATGCCGAAGAACTCCGAGTCGAACCCGGCCTCGTTCCCGGTGAAGTGCCCGTGCCGGGTGGTCGTGGTGCCGGGGTGGTCCGGGTCGGGGTGGTACAGCGCGGAGAGGTCCCAGCCCCGGTCCGCGGGGAACGCGGCCGTGGTCTCGCGTCGGGCGAGGAGTGCTTCCCACAGCCCTTCGGGTGTCGTGATGTCGCCGGGCAGGCGGCACGCCATGCCGGTGATCGCGATCGGCTCGTCGGTGGCGGTGGCCGGGCGCGCCGGTGCCGCGGTCGGGTGGGCGGCGGTGAGGACGCCGAGCAGGTGGTGGGCGAGGGCGTCGACGGTGGGGTGGTCGAAGGCGAGCGTCGTGGGCAGGTCGAGACCCGTCGCCCGGCGGAGGCGGTTGCGCAGTTCGACGGCGATCACGGAGTCGAAGCCGAGGTCGCGGAACGCGCGGGACGGGGCGACGTCCGTCGCGGAGGCGTGGCCCAGGACGGCGGCGACGTTCTGGCGCACGAGGTCCCGCACGGCGGCACCTCGGTCGGGGACCGCGTGGAGCCACCGCGCGTCGCCCGTCTCGCGGCCGGGCCCGGTGTCGGTCAGCGCCCGGACGTCGGGCAGGTCGCCGAGGAAGGGGCTCGGCCGGGCGGCGGTGTAGGCGGTGTGGAAGCGCGGCCAGTCCAGGTCCGCGATCGACACGACGTCGTCGCCGTTGGCGATGGCTCGTCGGAGCGCGGTGAGCGCCTGGTCGGGGTGCATCGCGCGGGCGCCGTGGCGCCGGGCGAGTTCGCCGATCGCGCCTTCGCCGACGCCCTGGCCCGTCCACAGCCCCCAGGCGACGGCCGTCGCGGGCAGACCCAGCCCTCGCCGGTGCTGCGCCAGGGCGTCGAGGAAGGCGTGCCCGGGGGCGTAGTTGCCTTGACCGGGGGCGCCGAACGTCCCGGCGAACGACGAGAAGAGCACGAACGCGGACAGGTCGAGCTCCCGGGTCAGCTCGTGCAGGTGCAGCGCGCCCTCCACCTTCGACCTGGCCGCCGCGCGCAGCCGGTCGGGGGTCAACGCGTCGATCGTGGCGTCGTCGAGAACTCCGGCCGCGTGGACGACCGCCGACAGCGGGTGTTCCGACGGCACCGCGGCGAGCAACCCCGCCACCTGGTCGCGGTCGGCGACGTCGCAGGCGACCGCGGTGACCTCGGCGCCGAGGTCGCGCAGGTCGGCCGCCAACTCGGCCGCACCGGGACTCGCCCCGCCCCGCCGGCTCGCGAGCAGCAGGTGCGGGGTGCCGTTGCGCGCCGACCAGCGCGCGAGTTGCCCACCCAGGCCGCCGGTGCCGCCGGTGATCAGGACGGTGCCCGCCGTGGGCCAGGCGGCTCGCGGGGTGGCGCGCCGCCGCGCGCGGTCGAGCCGGCGACGGCGGATGCCCGAGTGCCGCAGCGCGACCTGGTCCTCACCGTGCCCCTCGCCCAGCACGGCCGCCAGTTGGCGACGGGTCCGCCCGTCCGGGTTCTCGGGCAGGTCGACCAGGCCGCCCCAGCGGTCGGGGTGTTCCAGTGCCGCGATCCGCCCCAGGCCCCACACCGCCGCCTGACCCGGATCGCGCACCGGGTCCGCGGCGTCGGTCGAGACCGCGCCACGGGTGACGTACCACAGCGGCGCGGCGATCCCGCTGTCACCGAGCGCCTGGACGACGGTGAGGGCGGTGGCCAGGTGCCGGTGGGTGGTCTCGGCGTCCGGACGGGCGGCACCGCCGGCCAGGGTGGCCAACACCCCGGTGATGTCCGGGTGGGCGGCGTGGACATCCCGCAGCCGGCCCGCCAGGTGGGCGCGGTTCGTGGCGTCGTCGGCCGCTACGGACACGACCTGCGCACCGTGTTCACCGAGCGCGGTGACGCACAGATCGGTCGTCGGCCCGCCCGGTGGTGCGAGGACGAGCCACTTCCCCGCGAGCGCGGCGGCGCGGACGTCCAGGAGCGGCCAGACGACCCGGTACCGCCAGGAGTCCAGGACGTCGTCGGGTTCGGTCGAGGTCTCTTCCGGGCGGAGCCAGTAGTCCTGGTGCCGGAAGGGATAGGTGGGCAGGTCGGTGTGATGTGGTTGGTGGGGTTGGAGAACGGGCGTCCAGTCGACGGGGACGCCTCGGGTGTGCAGGTGGGCCAACGCGGTGAGGATTTGAGTGGTGGTGCCGTGGTCGCGGCGCAGGGTTCCGGTCACCGTGGCCGTGTCCTCGGTGATGCGCTCCACCGCGGTGGTCAACGTCGGGTGCGGGCTGGCTTCCACGAACGTCCGGTAACCCTCGGCGTGCAACGCCTCCACCGCCCGGTGGAACCGCACCGGCTGCCTCAGGTTGTCGAACCAGTACCGCGGAGTCAAACCGTCGGTGTCCTGCCACTCCCCCGTGACCGTCGAGAAGAACCTCGTGCCGGTGGTCTTCGGGGTGATCCCGTCGAGCTCGGCCGACAACCGCTCGCGCAACGGCGCGACGTGGACCGAGTGGGAGGCGTAGTCCACGATCCGCTTGGCGCGGACACCACGGGACGCACAAAGCCGCTCGACGCGCTCGATACCCGCCAGGTCGCCGGACACCACCGTCGACTCCGGTCCGTTGTAGGCGGCCACGGTGACGCCGCCGTCCCCGATCAGGTCGACGGTCTCCTCCGCGGACAGCGCCAGTGACGTCATCGCGCCGGGGGTGTCGAGCACCAACCGAGAACGCACCGCCACGACCCGCGCCGCGTCCTGCACGCTCAACGCACCCGCCACGCACGCGGCAGCCACCTCACCCTGCGAATGACCCACCACCACCGACGGCACCACACCACACGACCGCCACACCCGAGCCAAACCCACCATCACCGCGAACAACACCGGCTGCACCACATCGGTCCGCGACAACAGATCACCCGAACCCCGCAACACCTCCACCAACGACCACTCCACGAACGGCGCCAACGCCTCCCCGCACTCCTCCACCGCCTCCGCGAACACCCGCGAAGAACCCAACAACGCACGACCCATCCCCACCCACTGCGAACCCTGCCCCGGAAACACCATCACGACCTTCTCGCCGTGATCGACAACCGTCCCCCGGACGACCGTCGGGGTGTCCCGACCGGCTCGCACCGCTTCGAGCCCGCCCAGCAGTTCCTCGCGGGACTGGCCGACGACGGCCGCGCGGTGCGGGAAGTGGGTGCGCGCGGCGAGGGTGTGCGCGACGTCGGCGGTGCTGCCCGACGGGTCGGTGGCGAGGTGGGCGTGCAGCCGGGCAGCCTGTTCCGCCAACCCGTCCGGGGTTTTCGCGGACAGGAGCCACGGGAGCGGCGTGTCGGGATCCTCGGTTTGTGGTGGGGCGACGGGTGATTGCTCCAAGATCACGTGGGCGTTGGTGCCGGAAATGCCGAACGACGACACCCCCGCACGCCGCGGCCGACCGTTCCCCACCCAGGGCTGCGACTCGTGCAGCAAGGAAATGCGACCCGCGTCCCAGTCCACGTGCGGCGACGGCGTGCCGGCATGCAATGTCGCGGGAAGTTCGTTGTGCCGCAACGCCAACACCATCTTCAGCACACCCGCCACCCCCGCGGCGGCCTGCGTGTGACCGATGTTCGACTTCACCGACCCCAACCACAACGGCCGATCCCGATCACGCCCGTAGGTCGAGAGCAGAGCGGTGGCCTCGATCGGATCGCCCAGGACGGTGCCCGTCCCATGGGCCTCCACAGCGTCCACATCGGACGGTTGCAGACCCGCGTTCGCCAACGCCTGCCGGATCACCCGCTCCTGCGCCGGACCACTCGGAGCCGTCAACCCATTACTCGCACCATCCTGGTTCACCGCCGAACCACGAATCACCGCCAGAATCGGCCGACCATGGCGACGAGCGTCGGACAAGCGCTCCAACACCACCACCCCGGCACCCTCGGACCACGCCGTGCCGTCCGCGTCCGCCGAGAACGACTTGCACCGACCGTCCGGAGCCAACCCGCGCTGCCGGCTGAACTCCACGAACGTCGCCGGAGTGCTCATGATCGCGACGCCACCGGCCAACGCGAGCGACGACTCACCCGACCGCAACGACTGGCACGCCAGGTGGATCGCCACCAACGACGACGAACACGCCGTGTCGACCGTGACCGCGGGCCCTTCCAGCCCGAAGGTGTAGGAGAGTCGACCCGACGCCACCGACCCGGCGTTGCCGCTGCCGAGATGACCCTCCAACCCGGCGGGCACCGAGCCGGGCCGCAACCTGCTCGCGTAGTCGTGGTACATCACCCCGGCGAACACGCTCGTCGCCGAACCCCGCAACCCCACCGGATCCACACCCGAGCGCTCCAACGCCTCCCACGACACCTCCAACAACAACCGGTGCTGCGGATCCACCGCCACCGCCTCACGCGGACTCACCCCGAAGAACCCCGCGTCGAACCCCGCCGCGTCGTGCAGGAACCCGCCCTCGCGGACGTAGGACCGGCCGGTGGCGTCCGGGTCGGGGTCGTACAACGCCTCCACGTCCCACCCGCGGTCGACCGGGAAGCCCGAGATCGCGTCACCCGACTCGGACAGCAGCCGCCACAGCTCCTCGGGCGTCGTCACGCCGCCGGGAAACCGGCACCCCATGCCGACCACGGCGATCGGTTCGGCGGTCGGCGCCGCGGCGACGGCGGTTTTCGGGCGGTCCCCGGCCGATTCGCGGTGCAGGTGCTCGCCCAGCCGACCCGGCGTGGGGTGGTCGAACACCACGGTGCTGGGCAGCCTCCGCCCGAGGGCGGCGTTGAGGCGGTTGCGCAATTCGACCGCGAGCAGGGAGTCGAAGCCGAGTTCGAGGAACGGGCGGTCGTCGGGGATGTCCGCCGGGTCGCGGCGCCCGAGCACGACGGCCGTCTCCGCGCGGACCAGGCGCAGCAACTCCTCGCGGCCCAGGCCGTCGCGGTGGGTCGTGCGTCGACCACGCGGCACCAGCCGGTCGAACAGCGGGGGCAACGCGGCGCGCCGCGCACCGGCCAGGTCGAGGTGCAGCGGGATGAGGTGCGGCGACTGCGCGCGGTGTGCCCGGTCGAACAGCGCCAACCCCTGCTCGGTGGTCAAGGGGAGGACACCGGCGCGGGCGACGCGCTCGGTGGTCGGTCCGGTGGCCATGCCCTCGGCCGCGGCCCACGGTCCCCACGCCAGGGACGTCGCGACCTGTCCGCGCGCGACGCGGTGGTGCGCCAGGGCGTCGAGGAACGCGTTCGCGGCGGCGTAGTTCGCCTGCCCCGGGTTGCCCAGGCACGCGGCCGCCGAGGAGAACAACGCGAACAACGCGAGATCGTGGTCCCGGGTCAGTTCGTGCAGGTGCCACGCTCCCGACACCTTCGGCGCGAGCACCGTGCGCACCTGGTCCGCCGTGAGGTTCTCCAGCGTCCCGTCATCGATCACCCCGGCCGCGTGGACCACGCCGGTCAGCGGGCGCTCCTCGGTGGCCCGGGACAGCACGCGGGCGAGGGCGGCGCGGTCGGTGACGTCGCACGGGACGACGCTCACCCGCGCGCCGAGCCCGCGCAGGTCGTCGAGGACGGGATCGGGCAGCCTGCCGGTCCGGCTCGTGAGCACCAGGTGGCGGACGCCGTACGAGGTCACGAGGTGGCGGGCCAGCGCACGCCCCAGCGCGCCGGTCCCGCCGGTGACGAGGACGACCCCGTCCGGGTTCAGCGGTCGGGGTTCGGCGTCGCCGACGACGCGGGTCACGCGCGGGGCGAAGCACGCGCCGTCGCGCACGGCGGTTTGCGGTTCGTTGGCGGCCAGCACGCCGGCGAGGCGCTCGGGCGGGCAGGTCTCGTCCAGGTCGACCACGACGAACCGGTCGGGGTGCTCGTTCTGCGCCGTGCGCACCATCCCCCACACCGGTGCCGCGGCCGGGTCGGGTGCGTCCCCGGGCCGGGCCGCCACGGCGTTGCGCGTGACGACGACCAGTCGGGTGCCGGCGAGTTGCCCGTGGGCCAACCAGCTCCGCAGCAGCTCGAGCAGGCGGTGGACGCCGTCGACCGCCGCGGTGGGCACGGCGGTGTCGGGGGTCGGCGCGCAGTGCAGCAGGACGGTTCCCGGCTCGGGGTTCCCCGCGTCGACGGACTCGGCGAGCGCCGTGATGTCCTCGGGCGCGCCGATGGTCGTCCAGTCCGGGGTCGCGGCGGAGATCGGGACCGGAACCCAGTCCAGGCGGTAGAGGGAGCCGTGGGCGGTGGTGTGCGTCGCCGGGCGCAGCGTCAGCGATCCCACGGTCACCACCGGGCGTCCGCCCTCGTCCCACGCGGTCAGCGCGAGGGTGTCGGTGGCGGTCGCGGTGACCCGGGCGCGGAGGTCGGTGGCCCCCTTGGCGTGCACCCGGACGTGCCTCCAGGTGAACGGCAGGCGCGGGGTGTCGTCGTGCCGGGCGGGGTGGGCGCCGTGCAGGACGGCGTCGAGCAACGCGGGGTGCACGGTCCACCGGTCGGCGCGCTCACCGCCCGTCGTCGTCTCGGTGAGGACGTCCTCGCCCTGCCGCCAGGCGTGCCGGAGCCTCCGGAACTCGGGCCCGTAGTCGAAACCGGCCCGCGCCAGGTGGTCGTAGCACTCGGCCGGGTCGAGGGCGACCGCGTCCGCCGGCGGCCATTGCGCCGGCGGGGCGGGAGGTTCGGCGGTGTCCGGGGCGACGAGGGTGCCGGTCGCGTGGGCGACCCAGGTGTCGTCGGTGTCGCGGCGCGCGTGGACGTCCAGGCCGCGCCGGCCGGTGGCGTCGGGAGCGGTGACGCGCACCCGGAGGGCGATGTCGTCGTGCCCGGTCGGTTCCAGCGGCGTGTGCACGGCGAGTTCCTCGACACCGCCGCAGCCGAGTTCGTGACCGCTGTGCAGCGCCAGGTCGAGGAACACCGTGCCGGGCACCAGCACCGCGCCGCCCACGACGTGGTCCGCGAGCCACGGTTGCGCGGTGAGCGACAGCCGACCGGTGAACACCGTGCCGTCCCCGTCGGGCAGGTCGACCCGCGCGGTCAGCACCGGGTGGGACGACCGGCGCTGGCCGAGCCCCCGGGCGTCACCGCCGCCCGCCGGGGCCTGCGCCCAGTAGTCCTCGTGCTCGAAGGCGTAGGTGGGCAGGTCGACGTGCCGGGGCCGGTGGTCGCGCAGGGCCGCGGCCCAGTCCACGGCGGTGCCCCGCGCGTGCAGGCGGGCGAGCGCGGTGGTGAAGGCTTCGGGCCGGTCGGGCCGCAGCACCGGGGTGCCGTCGTCGAGCAGGGCGGTGAGCGTCGGGTGGCCGAGTTCGAGGAACTCGACCTGGTGGTGCTCGGTCAACCAGGTGACCGCGTCGTGGAACCGCACGGGGTGGCGCGCCTGCCGCACCCAGTAGTCGGCGGTGGCGATGTCCGGGTCGGGTCGACCGGTCAGGGTGGACACGACGGGGATTTCCGGCGGGCGGAACGCGACGCCGTCGAGCACTTCGCGGAACTCGGCGGTGATGGCGTCCACGTGCCGGCTGTGGAAGGCGTGCCGCGTGCGCAGTCGCCGCGTCCTTCGTCCCTGCCGGGTCCAATGGGCGACCACGTGGTCGATCACGTCCGGGTCGCCGGAGACGACGGTGTCGGCGTCGGTGTTGACGGCGGCGACGGCGATGTCGCCGCAGTGCGCCAGGACCTCCGCTTCGGTGGCGTTGACGGAGGCCATCGCCCCCGGCGGGAGTCGTTCCATGAGCTGCCCGCGGGCCGACACCAGGCGGCAGGCGTCGGGCAGCGTGAGCACGCCGGCGATGTGCGCCGCCGCGACCTCGCCCACCGAGTGCCCCACGAGGAAGTCGGGCACCAGGCCGAACTCGGCGGTCAGCCGGTGGAGGGCCACCTGGAGCGCGAACAGCGCCGCCTGCGTGCCGCCGGTCGAGTCGAGCAGGTCCGGGTCGGCGACGACCACCGACAGCGGCCGGGCCAGGTGCGGGTCGAGTTCCGCGCGGACCTCGTCCCACGCCCGCGCGAACGACGGGAAGCGGTCGTACAGCTCCCGGCCCATGCCCGGCCGTTGGGCGCCTTGACCGGGGAGCAGCACGACCAGGCGGCCGCGCTCCTGTCGGGCCGTGCCCTGGACGACGCCGGGCGCGGTGCCGCCCTTCGCCAGGGTGTCGAGGCCGTCGAGGAGTCGGGCCCGGGTGTCCCCGAGGACCACCGCGCGGTGCGGGAAGCGGGTGCGGGTGGTCAACGTGTGCGCGATGTCGGCCGTGGTGCCCGGCGGACCGGTGTCCAGGTGGGCGCGCAGCCGCGCGGCTTGCGCCCGCAGGGCGCCGGGGGTCTTGGCGGACAGCACCCACGGCACGGTGGTGGCCGGGTCGTCGCCGGCCGGCTCCGCGCCGGCGGGCGGTTGTTCGAGGACGACGTGGGCGTTGGTGCCGGAGATGCCGAACGACGACACCCCCGCACGTCGCGGCCGACCGTTCTCGACCCACGGCTGTGGCCGGTTCAGCAGGGAGATCCGGTCCGCGTCCCACTCCACGTGGGGAGACGGCGTGCCGACGTGCAGCGTCGCGGGAAGTTCGTTGTGCCGCAACGCCAACACCATCTTCATCACACCTGCCACCCCGGCGGCGGCCTGCGTGTGACCGATGTTCGACTTCACCGACCCCAACCACAACGGCCGATCCCGATCACGCCCGTAGGTCGAGAGCAGAGCGGTGGCCTCGATCGGATCACCCAACACCGTGCCCGTGCCGTGCGCCTCCACAACGTCCACATCGGACGGACGCAACCCCGCGTTCGCCAACGCCTGCCGGATCACCCGCTCCTGCGCCGGACCACTCGGAGCCGTCAACCCGTTGCTCGCACCATCCTGGTTCACCGCCGAACCACGAATCACCGCCAGAATCGGCCGACCAGCGCGACGAGCGTCGGACAACCGCTCCAACACCACCGCCCCGGCACCCTCGGACCACGCCGTGCCGTCCGCGTCCGCCGAGAACGACTTGCACCGACCGTCCGGAGCCAACCCGCGCTGCCGGCTGAACTCCACGAACGTCGCCGGGGTCGACATCACCGTCACCCCGCCGGCCAACGCCAGGCTCGACTCGCCGGACCGCAACGACTGGCACGCCAGGTGGATCGCCACCAACGACGACGAACACGCCGTGTCCACGGTGACCGCCGGGCCTTCCAAACCCAGGCTGTAGGACACGCGGCCCGACGCCACCGACCCGGCGTTGCCGCTGCCCAGGTGGCCCTCCAACCCCGGGGGTACCCCGCCGGCCATCAGCCGTGCCGCGTAGTCGTGGTACATCACCCCCGCGAACACGCTCGTCGCCGAACCCCGCAACGCGACCGGATCCACACCCGACCGCTCCAACGCCTCCCACGACACCTCCAACAACAACCGGTGCTGCGGATCCACCGCCACCGCCTCACGCGGACTCACCCCGAAGAACCCCGCGTCGAACCCCGCCGCGTCGTGCAGGAAGTTCCCGTGCCGGGTGGTCGAGGTGCCCGGGTGGTCCGGGTCCGGGTCGTACAGCGCGTCGAGGTCCCAGCCGCGATCGGTCGGGAACGTCGTGGTGGTGTCCCGTCCGGTGCGCAGGAGTTCCCACAGCTGGTCGGGGGTGCCGACGCCACCGGGGAGGCGGCAGGCCATGCCGGTGATGGCGATCGGCTCGTCCGAGGACGTGCGGACCGGTGCCCGGGCGGTGCGGGCGGCCTGCCGGGAGGTGTGGAGGTGTCGGGCGAGCGCGGTGGCCGTCGGGTGGTCGAACGCGGCGGTGGTCGACAGCCGCAGGCCGGCGGCGCGGTTGAGGCGGTTGCGCAGGTCGACCGCGCCGAGCGAGTCGAAGCCCAGGTCGCGGAAGTTCCGCTCCGGGTCGACGTGCCCGGGTCCGGGGTGGCCGAGCACGATCGCCAGGTGGGTGCGGACCAGGTCGAGGCACGCCTCGAAGTCGTCGTACCGGCCGACCGGCGCGGCGTCGGGAACCCGCGGCCGGGCCGGGACCAGTTCGGCGTAGAGCGGCAGGCTCGCCGCGTGGGCGCGGAGCGCGGCGAGGTCGAGGTGCAGCGGGACGACGTGGGGCAGCGGTGTGCGGCGCGCCCGGTCGAACAGCGCGAGCCCCTGGTCCGCGGTCAGCGGGCGGAACCCGGTGAGCGCCATGCGCCGGACGTGGGTCGGCGCCAGCCGCGCCGACATCCCCTCGGCCGTGGCCCACGGTCCCCACGCGAGCGAGGTCGCGGGCAGCCCCAGGGCGTGCCGGTGGTGGGCCAGCGCGTCGAGGAACGCGTTCGCGGCGGCGTAGTTGCCCTGTCCCGGGTTGCCCAGGCACGCGGCCGCCGAGGAGAACAACGCGAACAGCGCGAGATCGTGGCCCAGGGTGAGTTCGTGCAGGTGCCACGCTCCCGACACCTTCGGCGCGAACACCCCGCGCGTCCGGTCCGGCGTCAGGGTCGCCACCGTCGCGTCGTCGACGATCCCGGCGGCGTGCACCACCCCCACCAGCGGGTGCTCCGCCGGGATGTCGGCGAGCACCGCGGCCAAGGCGGCCCGATCACCGACGTCGCACGCGGCGATCGTCACCTCGGCGCCCGCGGCGGTCAGCTCGGCGCGCAACTCCCGCGCCGCCCCGGCTCCGCGCCGGTTGAGCAGGAGCAGGTGTCGGACACCGTCGTGGGCGACGAGGTGGCGGGCCACGTCCGCGCCCAGCGCGCCGGTCCCGCCGGTGATCAGCACCGTTCCCGCGGCGTCGAGTGCGCGGGGTTCGGCGGTGCCCGTGACCCTGGTGAGGCGCGCGCCGCGGACGACGCCGGCGCGCAGGGCGAGCTGCGGCTCGGTGGTGGCGGGCGCGGTCGGCGGGTCGTCGGCGTCGAGGTCGAGGAGGGTGAACCGGTCCGGGTACTCGGCTTGCGCGCTGAGCAGCAGGCCGCGGACGGCGGCGCCGACGGGGTCGACGGTGTCCTCCGGCAGGACCCCGACCGCGGTGCGGGTGGCGAGGACCAGGTGGGTGTCGGCGAGCCGGTCGCAGGACAGCCACGCCTGGAGCAGCTCCAGGTAGCGGGTGGTCAACGCCGCCGCGGCGGTCGGGACGTCGAGCTCGGGCGCGGGCGGCAGCGGTGCCAGGACGACGGTGTCCGGCGGTGTCGCGCCGGACTCGACGTCGCGGACGAACGCCGCGAGGTCGTCGGTGGTGGTGTGGTCGCGCGCACCCGGCTCGAGGCTCAGCGGGGCCCACGTGACCCCGAACAGCTCGCCGCCGCCCGGGGTGGCGCGGCGCAGGGTCAGGGCACCGACGGTGAGGACCGGTCGACCGGCCTCGTCGTGGGCGCGCAGCCGCACCGTGTCCGGTCCCGTGGCGGTGAGCCGGGCCCGCAGCACCGTCGCGCCCGCGGCGAGCGGCCGGACGTCCTCCCAGGAGAAGGGAAGCCGGGCGGCGGTGTCGTCGGCGGTGAGCGAGGCCGCGTGCAGGGTGGCGTCGAGCAGCGCCGGGTGCACGGTCCACCGGTCGGCCCGCGCCACGTCGGTCAGGACGGCCTCGGCCAGGACGTCGTCGCCGTCCCGCCACGCCCCGCGCAAGCCCCGGAACGCGGGACCGTAGTCGAATCCCGCGTCCGCGAGCCTCGGGTAGCAGTCGGCGAGGTCGACCGGCTCGGCGCCGGGTGGCGGCCACGCGCCCGAGTCGACGAGCGCGTCCTCCTCGGCGCGGTCCAGGGTTCCGGTGGCGTGCCTGACCCATTCGTCCTCTGTGGACGGACGGGAGTGGATGGCGAGCGCGCGACGACCCTGGTCGTCCGGCGGGTCCACCACGAGTTGCACCGCGGTGGTGTCGTTGTCGGGCAGGACGAGTGCGGTGTGGAGGGTCAGGTCGGCGAGCCGGTCGCGGCCCGAGTCGCGCAGCGCGTGCAGGGCGAGGTCGAGGAAGGCCGTACCCGGCAGGACGGCGCGCCCGTCGACCCGGTGGTCGGCGAGCCAGGGCTGGGCGAGCGGCGACAGGGTGCCGGTGAACACGGTGTGGCCGGTGTCGGGCAGGTCGAGGCGGGCGGTCAGGACGGGGTGCCGGGAGAACTGCCGGCCGAGGCTCTGCGGGTTCCCCGTGGCGGCGACGTGCAGCCAGTACCGCTCGCGTTGGAACGGGTAGCCGGGCAGGTCCACGTCACGGGGGTCGTGGTCGCGCAGGACCGGGGACCAGTCGACGGTGCCGCCGGTGGTCCACAGGTGCGCCAAGGCGCCGAGCAGGCCGTCCGGCTCGGACCGGTCCTCGCGCAGCACGGCGAACGCCGGGTCGCCGAGGGTGGCCGGACCGAGTTCCAGGAAACGGGTGGTGCCGTCGGCCTCGAGCCACCGCAGCGCGTCGTGGAACCGGACCGGTTCGCGCGACTGCCGCGCCCAGTAGGCGGCGGTGGTGAGATCGGTGTCGGGCCGGCCGGTCAGGGTGGACACGATCGGCGTGCTCGGCCGGTGGAAGGCGACCCGCTCCAGCGCCCGGCGGAACGGGTCGAGGACGGCCTCGACGTGACGGCTGTGGAACGCGTGCCGGGTGCGCAGCCGGCGGGTGCGCCGGCCCTGCGCCTCCCAGTGCGCGACGACCCGGTCGACCGCGTCGGCCTCACCGGAGACCACGGTGTGCCCGGCGCTGTTGACGGCCGCGATCTCGACGTCACCGCCGTGGGCCAGGACCTCCCGTTCGTCGGCCTGGATCGACGCCATCGCGCCCGGGGGCAGGGTGGCCATGAGCTTCCCGCGGACGCCGACCAGGTGGCAGGCGTCGGCCAGGGTGAGCACGCCGGCGACGTGCGCGGCGGCGAACTCGCCGACCGAGTGGCCGACGAGGTGGTCGGGGACGAGGCCGAAGTCCCCGAGCAGCCGGTGCAGGGCCACCTGGAAGGCGAACAGGGCGGCCTGGGTGTACTCGGTGCCCGCGAGCCGGTCGTCGGCGCCGAACACCACGTCGGTCAGCGGCAGGTCGAAGTGCTCGCACACCTCGTCCCACGCCCGCGCGAACACCGGGAAGCGGTCGTGCAACTCGCGGCCCATCCCCGGCCGTTGGGCACCTTGGCCGGGGAACAGCAGGGTCAACCCTCCCCCGGGCCGCGCCGTGCCCCGGACCACCCGGGCGTCCTCCCGGTCTGCCGCGAGCGACGTGAGCCCGGCGAGCAGGTCCTCCCGCGTGGCGCCGAGGACGACGGCCCGCTCCCCGAAGGCCGTCCGCCTGGTCGAGGACAGGGCGATGTCCGCCGTGCCGCCGGGCGCGCCGCCGGCGAGGTGCTCGTGCAGCCGCGTGGCGCACGCGCGCAACGCGGCGGGGGTTTTCGCGGACAGCACCCAGGGCAGGGGTGTGCCGGGGTCCGGTGCGGGCGGTCGTGGTGTTCCCGGCGGTGACTCGAGGATCAGGTGGGCGTTGGTGCCCGAGATGCCGAAGGAGGAGATGCCCGCCCTCCGGGGTTCTCCCCGATCCGGCCACGGTTGCGGACGGGCGAGCAGTTCCAGCGCGCCCGAGGCCCAGTCCACGTGCTCGGTGGGGCGGTCGGCGCGCAGGCTGGCGGGCAATTCGCCGTGCTGGAGCGCGAGGGTCATCTTGATGATGGCGGCGACACCGGCGGCGGCCTGGGTGTGGCCGATGTTGGACTTCACCGAACCCAGCCACAGCGGCCGGTCCCGGTCGCGCCCGTAGGTCGCGAGCAGGGCGTTGGCTTCGATCGGGTCGCCCAGCACCGTGCCGGTGCCGTGCGCCTCCACGGCGTCCACATCGGACGGACGCAACCCCGCGGCGGCCAGGGCGCGCCGGATGACGTCCTGCTGCGCGAGCCCGTTCGGCGCCGTCAACCCGTTGCTGGCGCCGTCCTGGTTGACGGCGCTGCCCCGGATGACCGCGAGCACGCGGTGGTTGTTGCGCCGGGCGTCGGACAACCGTTCCAGGACCAGCGTCCCGACGCCCTCGGACCACGCCGTGCCGTCCGCGTCGCGGGAGAAGGGCTTGCAGCGCCCGTCCGGCGCCAGGCCGCGCTGCCTGCTGAACTCCACGAACACGAACGGCGTGGCGATGAGCGTGACGCCGCCGGCCAGGGCGAGGGTCGACTCGCCCGAGCGCAGCGACTGGCACGCCAGGTGCACGGCGACCAGGGAGGACGAGCACGCCGTGTCGACCGACACCGCGGGGCCTTGCAGCCCGAGCGTGTAGGAGACGCGGCCGGAGGCGACGGAACCGGCGCTGCCGCTGCCGATCGAGCCCTCCAGGCCCTCCGGGATCGGGTTGGTGATCAACCGGCCGCCGTAGTCGTAGTACATGATCCCGGTGAACACCCCGGTCCGGCTGCCGCGCAGGTCGGTCGGGTCGATGCGGGCGCTTTCCAACGCCTCCCAGGAGGTCTCCAGCAGCAGCCGCTGTTGCGGGTCGACGGCCAGGGCGTCGCGGGGGCTCACGCCGAAGAACCCGGGGTCGAAGTCCGCCGCGCCGGTCACGAAGTGGCCGTGCCGCACGGAGGACTTCCCGACCGCGTCCGGGTCGGGGTCGTGGATCGCGGGGTCCCAGCCGCGGTCGGTCGGGAACTCCGAGACCGTGTCGCGGCCGGCGGCCAGCAGGTCCCACAAGCCCCCGGGCGTGGTCACGCCGCCGGGGAACCGGCAGGCCATGCCCACGACGGCCACCGGTTCCGCGGTCTCCGACTCCCGCAACCGCCGGCGGGTCTGCCCCAGGTCGGCGGTGACCTTCCTGAGGTAGTCGCGCAGCTTCTGTTCGTTCGACATCGGCAGCCTTCTCCCCGACCGGTCGTCAGGGTGCTTCGAGTTGGTCGATCAGGCGGAAGATCTCGTCGTCGGTCGCCGACGCCAAGTCCAGGTCCCGAGCACCGTCGGCCGGGGCGTCCCAGCGCCTCAGCAGGGACCTCAGCCGCGCCGGCAGGTCGGGGTGGCTCCCGTCGGCCGCCGCGAGGGTGGCCAGGGCCGCTTCGACGGGGTCCGGTTCGGCGGCCGCGGGATCGGGCGCCCGGTCCTCGACCACCTCGGCGAGGACGTACTCGGCCAGGTGCTCGAAGGTCGGGTGGTCGAACAGCAGCGTGCTCGGCATCCGCAGGCCGGTCGCGGTGGCGAGCCGGTTGCGCAGTTCCACCGCCGTCAACGAGTCGAAGCCCAGTTCCAGGAACGGCCGGTCGACGGCGAGGGTGTCCGGCGCCGGGTGGCCGAGCACGACCGCCGCGTGCGACCGGACCAAGGTCAGCGCGGTCTGCCGACGCTGGTACCCGGACTGCCCGGCGAGCGTGTCGGACAACGAGGCGCCGCCGGTGTCACGGCCGGTCGCGGGCCGGGCCGGGATGAGGTGGCCCAGCAACGGCGGGATCGGCTCGACCGCCGCGTAGGCGCGCAGGGCGGCGAGGTCGAGCAGCAGCAGGACCAGGCTGTCGCGCGCGGTGGCCTGCGCCGCGTCCATCAGGGCCAGGCCCTGCTCGACCCGGAAGGGGACCATGCCCGCCCGCGCGATCCGGTTCCGGTCGACGGCGGCGATCTGGGAGGTCATCCCGCCGACCGGCTCCCACGGACCCCACGCCAGGCACGTCGCCGGGAGCCCCCGCGCGCGCCGGTGGCGGGCGAGGGCGTCGGGGAAGGCGTTGCCCGCGGTGTAGTTGGCCTGGCCGGGGCTGCCCACCACGCCGGTGCACGAGCCGAACAGCACGAACTGCGCCAGGTCGAGGTCGCGGGTGAGTTCGTGCAGGTTCCAGGCGCCGGCGACTTTGGGCGCCAGCACGGTGGCCAGGTGGCGCGAGGTCAGGCTCTCCACCACGCCGTCGGCCACGACGCCGGCGGTGTGCACCACGGCGGTGAGCGGGTGCTCCGCCGGGATGTCGGCGAGCAGCGCCGCCAGTGCCCGGCGGTCCGCGACGTCGCACGCGGTGATCGTGACCTCGGCGCCCGCCTCGGCGAGTTCCCGCCGCAACCGCGGCGCGTGCTCGGCGTCGCCGCCGCGCCGACTGACCAGGAGCAGGTGCCGGACCCCGCGCCGGGTGACCAGGTGGCGGGCCACCTCGGCGCCGAGGCCGCCGGTACCGCCGGTGATCAGGACGGTGCCGTCCGGGTCGGGCTCGCGGGGGAAGGTCAGGGCGATCTTGCCGGTGTGGCGCGCCTGGCTCATGTGCCGGAACGCCTCGCGGGCCTGGCGCACGTCCCACGCCCGCACCGGCAGCAGCCGCAACGCGCCGGACTCGAACAGGTCGAGCAGTTCGCCGAGCAACCGGTTGAGGTGGCCCGGCGGGATGCTCTCGAACTCCAGGACGTGGTACGCGGTGCCGGGGTGGCGGGCGGCGACCTCGGCGGGGTCGCGCAACTCGGTCTTGCCCAGTTCGACGAACCGGCCGCCCGCGCGCAGCAGGTCGAGCGAGGCGTCCAGCAGCGGCCCGGTCACCGAGTTCAGGACCACGTCGACGCCCGTGCCGCCGCTGGTCGCCGCGAACCGCGCGCCGAACTCGGGCGTCCGGCTGGAGGCGATGTGGTCGTCGTCCAGGCCGAGGTCGCGCAGCACGGACCACTTCGCGGGGTGGGCGGTGGCGAAGACCTCGGCGCCGAGGTGCCGGGCGATCTGGACGGCGGCCATGCCGACGCCGCCGGTGCCCGCGTGGACGAGGACCTTCTCCCCGGCCGCGAGCCCGGCCACGTGGCACAGGGCGTGGTAGGCGGTGAGGAACACCGCCGGCACGGTCGCCGCCTGCGCGAACGACCAGGCCCGGGGCATCCGGGCGAGCAGGAGGCCTTCGACGCGCACGTGCGTGCCGAACGCTCCCGGCACGACGCCGAACACCCGGTCGCCGACGGCGAGTCCGGACACGCCGGGACCGACGGCCGTCACGACGCCGGCGCCCTCGGTGCCCAGCGGCGGTTCACCGGGGTACATGCCGAGCGCGTTGAGCACGTCCCGGAAGTTCAGGCCCGCCGCCCGGACGGCGACCTCGACCTCCCCGGCGCGCGGGGCGCCGTCCGGTTCGGGGCACGGTGCCGCCACGAGGTTCTCCAGCGTGCCGCGGCCGGTCGTGTCCAGCCGCCACCGGTTCGACGGCGGCGTCAACCCGTCGTGCGGGTCCACTTTGGCCAGTCGCGGCACGTACGCGGTGTCCTCCCGCAAGGCGACCTGCGGTTCGCCGACCGCCAGGGCAGCGGCGACGTCGGCGGCGCGCAGTGGGCCGCTCCGGTCGAGCAGGGTGACTCGTCCCGGGTGTTCCGCCTGCACCGAGCGGACCAAACCCCACAGGGGCGCACCGCACAGGTCCGGCGTCTCCCCCGGCCGCACCGCCACCGCGTCGCGGGTGGTGAGCACGAGGTGGGTATCGGCGAGCGCGGGCTCGGCGAGCCAGCCCTGCACCAGGCGCAGGCACCACCGGGTCGCGTCGCCCACCGCGACCGGCACGTCGGCGGCGTCGGTCCCGCACACGACCAGTGCCGTCGCCGGTGCGGGCGTCCCGGACTCCACGGCCCGCGCGAGGGTCGCCGGATCCGGGTGGACCGGGAAGCCGGCGAGGTCCTCGGGATCGCCCACCACCACCCAGTCCCCCGGTGCGGCCGACGGCGAGGCGGCCGGTACCGCGGTCCAGCCCAGTTCGAGCAGACCCCGACCCGCGGCGCCCGCCGTGCTCGTGCGGCGGCCGACGAGCGAGGTGACGGTGACGACCGGGCAGCCGGTCCGGTCCGTCGCGGTGATCGTGACCTGGTCGCCGGTCGTGGTGACCTTCGTGCGCAGGTGGGTGGCCCCGGTGGTGTGGAGGCCGACCTCGTTCCAGGTGAACGGCAGGAACGGCGTCGTGTGGCGCTCCAGGTCGACGAGCAGTGCCGACTGGAGCACGCTGTCCAGCAGCACGGGGTGCAGCGCCCAGCCGTCGGCGGTCTGGTCGGGTCCGGGCAGCACCGTCTCGGCGTAGAGGTCGTCGCCGTGCCGCCACGCCGCGCGCAACCCCCGGAACCCCGGCCCGTACCGGAACCCGGTCCGCTCGCCGATGTCGGTGTAGAAGTCGGTCAGGTCGACCGCGGTGGCGCCGGCGGGCGGCCACTCGCCGAGCGGCGGGTCCGGTGCCACCCGCTCGACGGCGAGGGTCCCGGTCGCGTGCGGCGCCCAGGTGTCCACATCGGATGGTCGGGCGTGGACGGTGATCCCGCGGCGGCCGGCGTCGTCCGGTGCGGCGACCGCGACCTGGACCGCGGTGTCGGTGCCCTCCGACAGGACCAACTGGGTGTGCATGGTGAGTTCCTCGACGGCCGGGCAGCCGAGTTCGCGTCCCGCGTGCAGGGCCAGGTCCAGGAAAGCGGTACCGGGCAGCAGGACGTTGCCGCCCACGACGTGATCGGCGAGCCACGGGTGGGTCGCCGCGGACAGCCGGCCGGTGAACAGGGCGCCGCCGTCGGGCTGGTCGACGCGGGCGGGCAGCAGGGGGTGGCCGCCGGCGCGTTGGCCGAGCGCGGTGAGGTCGCCGCCGGTCGGCCCGAAGTCGGGCCAGTACCGCTCGCGCTGGAAGGCGTAGGTCGGCAGGTCGACCGACCGCGTCCGGTGGTCGCGCGTCGCGGCCGTCCAGGTGATGTCCGTGCCGGTGGTGTGCAGCTCGGCCAACCCGGCGAGCAGGCTCTCCGGTTCGGTCCGGTCCCTCCGGAACAGCGCGGTGGCCGGTGCTCCCCCGACCAGGCGGGTCAGCGTGGTGGGCCCGGCTTCGAGGAACCGGGTGGCGTGCCGGCCGGTCAGCCAGTCCAGCGCCTGGTGGAACCGGACCGGGCGGCGCAGCTGCCGGATCCAGTAGGCGGGCGTGCCCAGGTCGGGGTCGGGCGCCCCGGTGAGGGTCGACACCACCGGGATGGTCGGCGGGTGGGCCACGACGCCGCGCAGCGCCTCGGCGAGGGAGTCCGCGATGCCGTCGATGTGGTGGCTGTGGAAGGCGTGGCGGGTCCGCAGCCGCTGGGCGTCCCGACCCAGCGCCCTCCAGTGGGCGATCACCCGGTCGATCGTGTCGGGTTCGCCGGAGACCACGGTGTCGACCGGACCGTTGGTGGCCGCGATGTCGAGCTCCGGGCTGTGGGCGAGGACCTCCTGTTCGGTGGCGTTGACGGTCGCCATCGCGCCGGGCGGCAGGTCCTCCATGATCCGTCCCCGCAGGGCGACGACGGTGCACGCGTCCCGCAGCGTGAGGACGCCCGCGACGTGCGCGGCGGCGATCTCGCCGACCGAGTGGCCGACGAGGTGGTCCGGCGTGACACCGAAGTCCGCCAGCAGGCGGAAGAGGGAGACCTCCATCGCGAACAGCGCGGTCTGGGCGTAGACGGTGTGGTCGAGCAGTTCCCGGTCGCCGCCGTCGACCACGTCGGACAGCGGGCGGTCCAGGTGCGGGTCGAGCATCGCGCAGATCTCGTCCCAGGACTCGGCGTAGACCCGGAACCGGTCGCGGAGCTGTCGGCCCATGCCCGGGCGCTGCCCGCCCTGTCCCGGGAACAGCAGCGCGAGCCGGTGCCGTTCTCCGCGGACCTCCCCCGCCACCACACCGGCGGCCTCCCGGCCCTCGGCGAGCGCGTCCAGCCCGTCGAGCAGGCGGGTCCGGGACGCCCCGACGACGACCGCGCGGTGCGGCAGGCCGGTCCGGGCGGTCAGGGCGTGGGCGATGTCGGCGGTGCTGCCCGGCGGGTCGGTGGCGAGGTGGGCGCGCAGCCGGACGGCTTGGGCCCGCAGCGCTTCGGGGGTCTTGGCCGACAGCACCCACGGCAGCTCGATCGCGGGATCGTCGTCGGGTGGCGGCACGCCGTCGTCGGGTGCCTCCTCCAGCACCACGTGGGCGTTGGTCCCGGCGACGCCGAAGGACGAGACGCCCGCGCGTCGCGGCCGCCCGTTCCCGGGCCACGGCCGCGACCGGGTCAGCAGGGCGATGTTGCCGGTGTCCCAGTCGACGTGGGGCGAGGGCGGGTCGGCGAACAGCGTGGCGGGCAGCTGTCCGTGCCGCAGTGCCAGCACCACCTTCATCACCCCCGCCACCCCCGCCGCCGCCTGGACGTGGCCGATGTTGGACTTCACCGAACCCAGCCACAGCGGTCGGTCGGCGCGCTGCCCGTAGGTGGCCAGCAACGCGGTGGCCTCGATCGGGTCGCCCAGCGTGGTGCCGGTGCCGTGCGCCTCGACGGCGTCCACGTCGGAGGGCAGGAGGTCGGCGTCGGCCAGCGCCTGGCGGATCACCCGCTCCTGCGCCGGCCCGTTGGGTGCGGTCAACCCGTTGCTCGCGCCGTCCTGGTTCACCGCCGAACCGCGGATCACCGCCAGCACCGGGTGACCGTTGCGGCGCGCGTCGGACAGCCGTTCCAGGACGATCATCCCGACGCCTTCGCCCAGGCACATCCCGTCGGCCCCGGCCGAGAACGGGCGGCACTGGCCGTCGGGGGCGAGGTTGCCCAGCCGGCTGTACTCGACGAGCAGCGACGGCGTGGCCATCACGGTGACACCACCGGCCAGCGCGAGCGCCGACTCGCCGGACCGCAGCGACCGGCACGCCAGGTGGATGGCCGCCAGCGACGACGAACACGCGGTGTCGACGGTGAGCGCCGGTCCTTCCACGCCGAGCTTGTAGGCGACGCGACCGGACATGACGCTGCCGGCGGTGCCGGTGCCCACCAGACCTTCCAGCTTGGCCGACCGCCCGTTCACCAGGAACGTGTAGTCCTGTCCGTTGGTGCCGGCGAAGACGCCGGTGGCGGTGCCGCGCAGGCTCGCCGGGTCGATGCCGGCCCGTTCCAACGCCTCCCACGACGTTTCCAGCAGCAGCCGCTGCTGCGGGTCCATCGCCAGGGCCTCGCGCGGCGAGATCCCGAAGAACCCGGCGTCGAAACCGGCCGGGTCGCGGAGGAAACCGCCGTGCCGCACGTGGGTGGTGTGGGGTGTCTCCCGGTCCGGGTGGTGGACGTCCGGGCTCCAGCGGCGGTCGGTGGGCAGTGCGGAGACCGCGCTGCGGCCGGCCGCCAGCAACTCCCACAGCCCTTCCGGGGAGTCCACGTCGCCGGGGAAGCGGCAGCCCATGCCGATCACCGCCACGGGTTCCCGGCGCCCCTGCTCGGCCTCGCCCAGCCGCCGCCGTGCCTCCCGCAGTTCACCGGTCAGCCTGGCGAGCAGGTACCGGGTCCGGTCGTCGGAGGCGTCCCTGTCAGACAATCCCGAACTCCTCTGCGATCAGGCCGACGATCTCGTCGTGCGACGCGGTGTCCAGCCGATCGGCGACGTCGCCGCCCTGGACGGGGATGGCGCCGCCGCACGCGGCGAGGAGGGCGCGGGCCCGGTCGGCCACCGCCTTGCGCTCCGCGGCGGACAACTCCGCCGCGGCCAGGGCGCCGTGGAGCCGCTCCAGGTCGGCCAGCGCGGACGCGGCGGTCGTGCGCGCCGCGGGACGCAGTTCCTCGTCGAGCCTGCGGGCCAGCGCGGCGGGCGTCGGGTGGTCGAACAGCAACGTGGCGGGCAGCCGCAAACCGGTGAGCGCGTTGAGCTTGTTGCGCAGTTGCAGACTGGTCAGCGACTCCACGCCCAGGTCCTTGAACGCCGAGTCGACGGCGGCCTCGGCCTCCGAGGCCAGGTTCAGCACCGCGGCGGTCGTGCTCTGGACCACCTCCTCCAGCGCGCGCAGCCGCTCCCTGCCGGTGAGACCGTCGAGTCGGGCGATCAGCGCCGGGACGTGGTCGTCGGGTGCGTCCTCCGCCCGTCGGACCGCGGGGTGGTCGCGCAGCAGCGGGAGGCGGCGCAGGTCCGGGTCCGTCCAGTGGCTCTGGACGTAGGTCAGCGAGGTTTCCCGGCGGCCCAGCAGCAGGGCCAGCGCCGCGCCGAGGAACTCCGCGCGCAGGGCGGGGTCCTGCCGGCTGTCGGGCCGCTCCCAGCCCAGGACCGCCGCCGGCAGGCCCAGCGCGCGCCGGTGCCAGGCCAGCGCGTCGAGGAACGCGGCGGCCGGCGCGTGATCACCGATGTCACCGGGCTCCCAGGTCTTCGCGGTCGGCGAGACGAGCACGAAGGCGGCGAGGTCGTGCCCCCGGGTCAGCTCGTGCAGTCGGACCGCGCCCGCGACCAGCGTCGAGTGCCGGACGTCGCCCGCCTGTTCGGCACCCGCCTCGACGGCGTGGAACACGGCGCCGAGCGGTTCGTCGTCGGGCACGGCGGCGAGGACGGCGGCCAGGGCCGGGCGGTCGGCGACGTCGCACTCGACGACCGAGGCGGTGACACCCCACGTGGCCGGTTCGGCGGCCAGGTCCACGCCCTCGGTGCCGGGCTCGCAGACCAGCAGGAGGCGCGTGGCGCCGTGCCGGGCCAGCCAGGCCGTGACATCGCGCCCGGTGACGCCGGCGGCGCCGGTGACCAGCACCGTCCCCGAGGGGGTCCAGTCGGCCGTGACGTCGGCGGCGGGCACGGGCACCAGCCGCCGGGCGCACAGGCCCGCGTCGCGCACCGCGATCTCGTCCTCGTCGTGGTGCCCGACGAGCACGTCGACCAGGCCGGCGACCACCGCCGGGCTCGGCGTGCCGGGCAGGTCCACGGCGGCGCAGCGCCACTCGGGGTGCCGTGCGCCGATCACCTGGCGCACACCCCAGACGAGGGCTTGGCCCGGACGGGTGGTCGAGTCGCCCGAGCCGGTGGACACCGCCTCCGTGGTCAGGCACCACAGCCGCGGCTGCGCGCCCAGCTCGAACAGCGCCCTGGCCAGCGCGGCGGTGGCGCCCTCCGCGCCGACCGGCCGATCCGGGAACGCGTCCTCCGCCAGGGCGAACAACGACACGACGTCGGTGGCCGCCTCCCCGCGCAGCAGTTCCACCAGGTCCGCCTGTCCGGTCCGGTCCGGCGGCACGACCACGCGCCGCGCGGGGACACCGGCGTCCGCCAGCCCGGCCGTGAGCGCGTCGAGCCACGGGTGGCCGAGCGCGGCGGCCGGCACGACGAGGAGCCGGCCGGCCGCGGCGGACCGCGCCGGACCGACCTCCACCCGGGTCCAGCCCACGCGGTGGCGCATCGAGTCGGCGGCCGCCACGCGCCGCGCCCGACCGCGCCAGGCGGTCAAGGCGGGCAGCAGCGTGACGAGCGAGTCGCGGGCCCGCCCGTCGGCCAGGTCGAGGGCACCGGCGAGCTCGTCCGGGTCGGCGCGGTCCACCAGGTCCCAGAACCCGCCGTCGGCGCCGCCGGCCGCGGTGGACGCGCCCGAGCCGGTCGGCAGCGGGAGCCAGTAGTGCCGGCGCTGGAACGGGTAGGTGGGCAGTTCCACCTCACTGCCGCCGGGCAGGGCGGCCCGCCAGTCGACCGTGCCGCCGCGCACCCACCACTCGGCCACCGATTCGAGGAACCCGCCGTCGTGGTCGCGGCGCAGCGACGCCACCACGGTCGCCTCGGCCTCGCGCTCGTCGAGCACCTCCTGGATGCTCATGGTGAGCACCGGGTGCGGGCTGACCTCGATGAACGCCCGATGGCCGTCCTCGACCACGCGGCGAACGGCCTGCTCGAACAGCACGGTCTGCCGCAGGTTGCGGTACCAGTGCTCGGCGGCGAGCCCGGCGCCGTCCACCACGGCGCCGGTGACGGTGGAGTAGACCGGTATCCGTGCCGGTCGCGCGGTGACGTCGCCGAAGCCCGCCAGCAGGGGTTCGCGGATGCGTTCGACCTGGTGCGAGTGCGAGGCGAACTCGATGATCCGCTTGGCCCGGACCCGGCCGTCCCGGCAGTGCCGGTGGAGCTCCTCGACGGCGTCGACGTCACCGGAGACCACCACCGAGCCGGGGCCGTTGCACGCGCCGACGGTGAGCCGGTCGTCCCACCGGGCGATCAGCTCCCGCGTCCGCTCCGCCGACAGGTCCACCGCGAGCATGGCGCCGCGCCCGGCCAACTCCCGGTGCACCAGCCGGGACCGCACGGCCACGATCCTGGCCGCGTCCTCGAGGGAGATCGCCCCGGCGACGTGCGCGGCGGCGATCTCGCCCTGGGAGTGGCCGAGGACCGCGGCGGGCCGCACCCCGTGGTGCTCCCAGAGCCGGGCGAGGCCGACCATCATCGCGAACAGCGCCGGCTGCACCACGTCCAGGCGGTCGAGGCCCGGAGCGCCCGGCGCACCCCGCAACGCGTCGGTGAGCGACCAGTCGACGTGGGGCGCCAGGGCTTGCTCGCACTCGTGGACGGCGCGGGCGAACACCGGCGACCGGTCCAGCAGGTCCCGACCCATGCCCACCCACTCCGAGCCCTGGCCCGGGAAGACCAGGACGACACCGTCGTGGCCGCTCCTGCGGGCGCGGCCGGTGGTCGTCCCGGGTGCCTCCCGGCCGGCGGCGAGGGTGTCGAGCCGGTCGAGGAACTGCTCGCGCGACGCGGCGACGACGACGGCGCGGTGCTCGAACCCGGTGCGAGTGGTGGCGAGCGACCACCCGATGTCCGCGGTGGAGCCCGCACTCCCGCGGCGCGCGTGGTCGCGCAACTGCGCCGCCTGCGCCCGCAGCGCGTCGGCCGTGCGCGCGGACAGCACCCACGGCAGCGTCGAGTCCGGGTCGGGCGACGGGAGCGGAGCCGGGTCCGGGGGCTGCTCGAGGATCAGGTGGGCGTTGGTGCCCGAGATGCCGAACGACGAGATCGCCGCGCGGCGCGGCCGGTCGTCGGCGGGCCACGGGCGTGCCTCGGCGAGCAGGCCGATCGCACCGCCGCCCCAGTCGACGTGCGGGGACAGCGTGCCGGTGTGCAGGGTCGGCGGCATCACCCCGTGCCGCATCCCCATGATCAACTTGATGACGCCGGCCGCGCCCGCCGCGGCCTGGCTGTGCCCGATGTTCGACTTGACCGAGCCGAACCACAGCGGTCGGTCCGGCGGGCGGTCCCGGCCGTAGGTCGCCAGCACGGAGGCGGCCTCGATCGGGTCGCCCAGCGTCGTGCCCGTGCCGTGCGCCTCGAGCACGTCGACGTCCTCGGGCCGCAACCGGGCGTCGGCGAGCGCCGACCGGATCACCCGCTGCTGCGCGGCCCGGTTCGGGGCGGTGAGGCCGCTGCTCGCGCCGTCCTGGTTGACCGCGCTGCCCCTGATGACGGCCAGCACCCGACGGCCCTCGCGGCGCGCGTCGGAAAGTCGTTGCAGCACCAGCATCCCGGCGCCCTCGCCCCACGCGGTGCCGTCGGCCTCGGCCGCGAACGGCTTGCACCGCCCGTCGGGCGCCATGTTGCGCTGCGCGCTGAACTGGACGAACGTCGACGGCGACGTCATCACCGTGACTCCGCCCGCCAGCGCCAGGGTGATCTCGCCGGAGCGCAACGACTGGCACGCCAGGTGCACCGCGACCAGCGAGCCCGAGCACGCGGTGTCCAGGGTCACCGCGGGCCCCTCGAGGCCGAGCGCGTAGGCGATCCGCCCCGAGATCACGCTGCACGACGTGCCGATCATCAAGGGGCCCTTGGCGTTGTCCTCGGCGGGCTCGTGCAGGCGGGGTCCGTAGTCGTGGTGGATCGCGCCCACGAACACGCCGGTGCCGCTGCCCGCGAGCCCGGACGGGTCGATCCCCGCGTGCTCCAGGGCGGTCCACGCACTCTCCAACGCGAGCCGCTGCTGGGGGTCCATCATCGTCGCGTCGCGCGGGCTGATGCCGAAGAACGCCGCGTCGAACCCGCCCACGTCGCGGACGAAACCGCCGCTGCGGGCGATCGACCTCCCCGGCCGGTCGGGGTCCGGGTCGTAGAGGTTCGCCACGTCCCAGCCCCGGTCGACGGGGAAACCCGTCGTCGCGTCGACACCGCCGATCACCAGGTCCCACAACCGCTCCGGCGAGTTCGCGCCGCCCGGCAGCCGGCAGGTCATCCCGACCACGGCGATCGGTTCCCCGGTTTCCAGTTCCTGCACGCGGGTGCGCAACCGGGCCAGGTCCGCGATCGCTTTCTTCAGGTAATCGCGGAGTTCGTCTTCGTTCGCCATCGGGCATCGCTCCCCCGGGCAGGCCGATAGACGTGCCGCGTCGAGTGGGCTTGGGGTGATCTGCGCATTCGATCCTGGCCCGGGCGGGAGGACGCGGCAACGAATCCGTGCCACATGGACCCGCGAGGTTGTCGAGATCACTCGATCAGGCCGAGGTCGATCACGATCAGTAGTTCACGGCCGAGGGACGACCGAATGTGCTGGTATATCCGCACTTCGGGTCATCCGGCGGACTCCGCGTTGCCGACGGTCGAGCGGTCGGCTAGCTTGGCCGGAAAGGCGGTTTCCGCCATTTCTCCCAGCGCTCCGCGCAAGACGACGGAGGTAGCTCATGACCGTTGAGGGTGTGCGGGACCTCACCACTCTGAACCCCGACGCGGAATTCCAGCGGAATCTGCACGACGTGCTCGCCGACTGGCGGGACAACGGCCCCGTGCGCTGGGTGCTGCTGCCCGACGGCCGCCGCTGCGGCGTCGTGACGCGGTACGCCGACGCGGTCGCCGTGCTCTCCGACCCGACGATGAGCAGCGATCTCCCGCGCGGGGCGCGGGAATTCGGCCCGCCGCTCGACCCGGAGGTCCTGCGCACCTTCGACGTCATCCACGAAGGACTGCTGTTCACCACCGACCCGCCGGACCACACCAGGCTGCGCAAGTGCATCGTCCGCGAGTTCACCGCCCGCCGGGTGGAACTGCTGCGCCCGCGCGTCCGGCAGCTCGCCGACGAGTTGCTGCGCCCGTTGGCGGACCGGTCCGGTCCGGTCGACCTGATCGGCGCCTACACCTACCCGCTGGCCGTCACCGTCCTGTGCGAACTGCTCGGCATCCCCGAGGGCGACCGGTCGGACTTCCGCTCGTGGATCGACACCGCCATCGGGTTCGTCGGCGACCCGCGGGACATCCCCCGGGTCGTCGTGGCGATGGACTCCCTCAACGGGTACTTCTCCGACCTGCTCGCCGCCAAGCGCCGCGACCGGGCGCAGGACCTGCTCGGGGCGCTGGCGCGGAGCAGCGAGCAGGGCGAGCTGCTCACCGACCGGGAACTGCTGCACCTGACCCGGATGCTCTACATCGCGGGCCACGAGACGTCGGTGCAGGCGGTGAACCTGGCGTTGCTGGCGCTGTTCGACAACCCGGACCGGCGACACGCCCTGGCCGCGGACCCCGAACTCGCGTCCACCGCGGTGGACGAGTTCCTCCGCTACGACGGCCCGGTGGTACCGGGCCTGTTCCGGTACGCGACCGCCGACGTGGAGGTCGGCGGCGAGCCCGTGCCACGCGGTTCGCTGCTGGTGGTGTCCCTGTCCGCGGCGAACCGCGACCCCTCCCGGTTCCCGGCGCCCGACGCGCTGTGCCCGGCCCGGGAGGACAACCCGCACCTGGGGTTCGGGTGGGGCATCCACTACTGCGTCGGCGCGAGGTTGGCCAAGGCCACCGCGGAGATCACCATCGGGTCGCTGCTGCGGACCTACCCCGAGATCGAGCTCGCGATACCCGCCGCCGAGCTGCGCTGGCGCCCCGGTTTCATGCGCGCGATCGAGGAACTGCCCGTCCTGCTGCCCGGGCCCGCCGGAGGGGAACGATGAAGACACCGTTGCGGCACACCAGGTACGACCGCGTGTTCCAGCTCCTCGACGGCGACGGGGACGGGGTAGTCCGGGCCGTCGACGGCGACGTCTCGGTCGACAAGCTGCTCACGGAGTTCGGCGTGCCGGGCGATTCGCCGAAAGCCGTCCGGTTGCGCGACCACCTCGCCGCCATGTTCGAGGACTTCCTGGGCCCGGACTTCCGCGACCGGGCCGGCACCCGCGAGGAGTTCCACGCGTACATGCGCGGCCACCCCGACCGCCTGGAGCGGATGGTCGAGGTGACGACGGGCGCGGAGTTCGACGTCGCGGACCACGACGACGACGGCGTCCTGGACAGGCCGGGTGTGCACCGGATGTGGCGGGCGTTCGAGCTGACCCCGCAGGACGCCGAGGCGGCGTTCGAGTACATGGACACCGATCGGGACGGTCGCGTGACCCGCGCGGACTACGTCGGGATGTGGCTGGACTTCCTGCTCGTGGACGACGAGGACTCGCCGGTCGCGAAGGTCGCAGGGCAGGAAGGCGGCGCCGGTGGCGGTCACGGACGACCGTAGTCGCGACGACCCGTCGACCTCGGCGGCCGCCCCGGTCCCGGCGGGCTACCGGACCGACGTCCAGGCGCTGCGCGCGGTCGCGATGGTCGTGGTGCTGCTCTGCCACTTCTGGCCCGCGCTGCTCATCGGCGGGTACGTCGGGCTCGACGTCTTCTTCGTGATCTCCGGGTTCCTCATCACCGCGCAGCTCGACCGGGAACTGCGCCGCACCGGTTCGATCCGACTGACGCGGTTCTACGCCCGCCGCGTCCGGCGGCTGCTGCCGGCCGCGACCGTCGTGCTGCTGTTCTGCGTCGTCGTGACCTTCCTGGTCCTGCCTCCCGCGCGGTGGCCGGGCACCGCGCGGGAGGTCGTGGCGAGCGCGACCTACTGGGAGAACTGGGTGTACGCGGCGCACCCGGTGGTGGACTACCTCGAGCTGTCACCGGTCGCGCACTTCTGGTCCCTGTCGATCGAGGAGCAGTTCTACGTCGTCCTGCCGCTCACGCTGCTGGTGCTGTTCCGGTTGCGGCGGCGGGCCGCCCAGGTCACCGGCATCGCCGTCGTCGGCGCCGTTTCCCTGGCCTACAGCGCCTACTACACGCACGTCTCGCCGTACCAGGCGTACTTCGACACCTTCGCCCGGGTGTGGGAGTTCGCGGTCGGCGCGCTGATCGCGTTGACGGGCGGGAAACTCGTGCTCGGTCGGCTCGCCGCCGGACTGGCGTCGGCCACCGGTCTCGCCCTCGTCCTGCTGGCCGCGGTCGCCTTCGACGACCGGACACCGTTCCCCGGCGTCGCGGCCCTGCTGCCCACCGCCGGCGCGGCCTTGGTCATCGTGTCCGGCAACCGCCCGGGACGCCAGTGGCACACGGCGGTTTCGGCGTCCCGCCCGGTGCAGTTCTTCGGCGACATCACCTACTCCGTGTACCTGTGGCACTGGCCGCTGCTGCTGATGGCGCCGTTCGTGCTCGGGGTTTCGGTGTGGGACGGCTCGATGGGCACGGGGCAGCGCCTGGGGGTCCTCGGGGTTTCGGTGGCGCTGGGCGCGGTGAGCAAGATCTGCGTGGAGGACCCGGGGCGGACGTCGACAACCCTGACCCGCCGCCCGAAGGTCACCTTCGCGGTGGGACTCGGTTGCACGGCGGTCACCCTCCTGGCCGCCACCGCCCTCCACCTGGCCCGCTGACGTCCCGGATCGGAACCCATGCGCGCAGTGCACATCACCAGGTTCGGCGGCCCGGAGGTGTTGACCCCGGTCGACCTCCCGGAGCCCACACCCGGTCCGGGCGAGGTGGTCGTCACCGTCGAAGCCTGCGGCGTCAACTTCATGGACGTCCACCGCACGTCCGACACCTACCTGAACCCGACCGAACTCCCCCACGTGCCGGGCGGCGAGGTCGTGGGCCGAACCCCCGACGGACTCCGGGTGATCGCGTTGATGGACGGCGGCGGCTACGCGGAGAAGGCGGTGGCCGACCACCGTCTCGTCGCCCCCGTCCCCGACGACCTCGACGCCGCGCGAGCACTGGCCCTCGGTGTCCCAGGCCTTTCCGCCTGGCACCTGCTGCGGGGCAGCGCCCGGCTCCGCGCGGGCGAAACCGTGGTGATCAACGGCGCGAGCGGGGGCGTCGGCACGATCGCCGTACAACTGGCGAAGCTGTTCGGCGCCGGCCGCGTGATCGCCGCAGCGTCCACAAAGGACAAACGAGCCCTGGCGCGCGACCTGGGCGCGGACGTCACGATCGACGGCTCAGCACCCGGTTACGCCGACCGGGTGCTGGAGGCCAACGGAGGCAACCGCGTCGACGTGGTCCTGGACCCGATCGGCGGCGCGGTGTTCGACGCGGCCCTGGACACCCTGGCGAGCACCGGCCGAATGGTCACCTACGGCGCGACGAGCATGACCATGCCGACACCCCTGACCATCGACCACCTCATCACCCGCAACATCTCGATCACCGGTTTCTGGCTGACCCGGGTGACCACCCTGCCCCACATGTACCGAGAACCCCTCGCCCGACTCCACGAACTGGCCCTCGCCAAACGCCTCGTGCCCGTCATCGGAGGCACCTACCCGCTGGCAGAGGCCCACCGAGCCCACGAAGCCCTGCTCTCACGCCGCACCCAAGGCAAACTGGTCCTGATCCCCTGACCCCGACCAGCAGGGTTTCCTCGGTGCTACTCCCCCAACGGGTCCCAGTGGCCGCCGTAGCGGAGGAGGGAGTGGGCGAGGTCGGGGTGGGTGGCGGCCCACGTCGTGTCGAAGAGGAACCACTGCCGGTGGCCGAAGTAGGTGTCCACGTGCATCGCGAACTGGGCCAGGTGGTCGTCGACGCGCAGCAGGGACGCGCTCGGGTCGCGGCCGTGGGCGAACGTGGTCGCGAGGTTCGGCAGCGCGGCGGCGTGGGCGGTCGGGTGGTCCCGGGCGAAGGTCGGGTCGTTGTAGTCCGGCCAGTGGTCGCAGCGGGCCAGGGCGGTGGCGAGGTCGTCGGTTGTCAACGCCCACAGGACTTTCAGCTCCACCGGCCAGTCCTCGTCCAAGGTCGTGGACGTCAGGTGGGCGGCCAGGTTCGGCAGGTCGACACCCGGGAACGACAGCGGCGGGGTGGTGCCCAGGCTGTCGCCGTCGTAGAAGGTGAGGAACAGGGCGTAGGTGGTCGACGTGCCCCCGCCCGACCCGGTCGCGGGGAGCACCGGGACGTCGGGGGTGAACGACGTGGCCCCGCCCGCGGTGTGGGGCAACGGCCAGGACTCGTGCAGCAGGTACGCCAGGCGGGACGGCTCCTCGGCGATCACGTGGTCGTCGAGGAAGTAGTACGCCAGCTCGACCTCGTCGTCGTCGGTCCGGACGCGGAGGCTGTGGTCGTCCAGGCGGATGTCGTCCTCGTCGCCCTCGACGTAGAGGTGCTCGTGCAGCACCGCCCTCAGCTCGCCGACGCTCCCCGGCACGGGCAGGTCGTGGCTCAGCACGGCGCGGAAGACCGACCCGAGCCCGTAGACGTCACCACCCAGTTCGGTCGACGGCCAGTCCTCGCCCGCCGTCCAGCCCCGCCGGAACCACGCGAGCACGGAGTCGTCGGGCAACGTCACGACCCGCTTGCCCAGCGGGCCTTCGTAGTGCGACCGGTAGACGAAGAGCACGGTCGCGACGGTACCTCGCGCGCGGTCACCGGCCTCCGCGGGTCTCCTCGAGAAAGCCGCGCCGGCCGGGGTGGCCGCCTGCTCCGACGTGATTAAAGTCGGCCGGTGACCAACACCCACAGCCGGATCGCCCGCGGCGGGATCGAGGCGTACGACGTCGCCGCCGGACGCGACCCGGTCGCGTTCTTCCCGCTGCCGGAGGCGGCCGCGTCCGACGGGCACGCCGTCGCGCCCACCCTCGACCGCGCGGTGCACACCGGTCCCGACCACGTCGTGTGCGTCGACCGGGACGGAAAAGTGTTGTGGCGCACCGGTTTCGGGCACGCCGAGTTCTCCGCCGACGGCCGCGTGGTGTGGTTGTACCAGCCGGGCGACGGGGACCGGTGGGTGGTCCTGGACGCGGCGAGCGGGGTCGAGCGGGCGGGCGTGGACCTGACCTCCGAGGGCGTCGCGGGTGTCCACTTCGTCCACCCGGACGGTCGGCACGTGCTGCTGTCGGTCGGCGAAGGCCAGGACGGCGTGCAGGTGTACCTCGGCTCGTTCGACGGCACCGCGATCCTCCACACCGCCTACCCGTGGCACGACCGCGTGGTCCTGGGCTTCTCCCCAGGGGGCGGCGAATTCCTCAGCGTGGCACACGACCAGACCGACCTGGAGATCCACCGCTTCCCGACCGGTGACGTGATCACCCGGGCGACGGTCGAGGACCTGGGCTACGACAACGAGATGTGCTTCGACTGGACCGGCGCCTTCCTCGACGCCGACCGGGTCGTGGTCGCGGTGATCGGAGACGACTGGTCCCGACACGCGGTAATCGACGCGCACACCGCCCGGTGGCTGGCGGAACTGCCCACCACGGGCGACATCGTGACCCCCGGCGACGGCACGTGGTGGACCACCGACCCGCCCACGAGGTGCCGGTGACCACGAGCCCGCACTCCCGCGAGGCGCGGCTCGAGTCGTACCGGCCGCTCAGCGCGGCGATCACGCCGAGCGCACCCACGCCGTCCGACGGAACCCCGCCTTCACCGTCACGACCACGTCGGTGAACGACGCCGGGTACCTCGCCGACCCCACCCGTTGATGCCGGGGTGGATCAACCCCGCGCCGTCCCTCGACGCAGGACGGCGATCAGTTCGCCCAATGCCGCGAGGGTCGCGTATGACCCGACGCCCGCTTCCTCGCGGGCGTCGGGTCATACGGCTAGGTGACCTTCCTGGTCACCGGACGATCGGGCGGGTCGACCCGTGCCCTCGCCGCGCGTGGGTGACGCCCGGGGAGTTCGGAGGTCTTGCGCGTTTGCGACCGGCGGACCGCCTGCGCCACCGGCCCCGTCCGTCCCGCAATGCGCGGATGATCTCCGGACGGTCCGACGGCTCGGCCTTTCTCAGGGCAAGCCATATGGTGAGAATCTCCAGTCCGAACATCAGGGGCGGCTTAGGCGCAGGCGCTGCATCGACCGCCCACCAGGCCATACGCGCGCGCGGACCGCTCCGCGACGATCGCGCGACACCATGCCGACCGTGTCGCAGTGATTCACCCCTCTTTTTATCGCACGGAACAGACTCCGCAGAATTCGTACTCGAGTCGAATTCGCGGCATATGCGCATTCCCGAGACACGAGCCACCCTCTTGTCGCCCAGGAACTCGCCCGGTGGTCTCGTTTCGCCGTTGTCGGATCCCCTCACTGAGGGACCCCCAGGCAACAGCCCGGCCCGTATGCGGAGCACGCCGGGGGCATGCGCCGTCGCTGTGCCTACTGGGGCGTCGCGAAGGTCACCGAGTCGCCGGCCGGCGACACGTTGTTCGCCGCGTCCGCCGCGCGGATGTAGATCGTGTGGGAGGTGCCGCCCGCCAGGCCGACGAACTCGTAGGTCGTCACGCCGCCCGCCACGGTGGCGCTCGGCGTGATCGAGTTGCGGTAGATGCGCTACTGCGTGACGCCGACGTTGTCGGTGGACGGATTCCAGGTGATCTTGAGGGTCGTGCTGGTGACTCCGTTGAGCGTGGGCGGACCGGGCTTGGTGGGCGGAGAGGTGTCGGGACCGGCCGAGTACAGGGGTACCGGGTCAAGTCCACAGTGGACCCACCGGATTCCGCTCGGCGAGGGCATTTCCGGGTCGAGCCGTGACCGGAACCGCCGCGGCTCCTCCCGGACGAACCCCAGGCGTACGGGTAGCGGAGCCGACGCCGACCGCGCTACCGGCGAACGGCGCCGGCGCGACCGGCACGCCGACCGCCATGATGGTCCCCCGGCCGGTGGGGCACGCGCTGTCCACCGGTTCAGCGCGAATCTCCGGAAGGAGATCGACCGTGAGGCGCGTCTCCGTCATCCTCGCCGCGACCGTGATCACCCTGCTGTCCGTCGTCGTACCGACCCAGGCCGCCGCGCTGCCGCCGGCCTGCTCCTCGCCCGACACGTACAAGGATCAGCAACCGCCCTACTACACCCACTGGTTCATCGGGGAGCACACCTACGGTGGCGGACCGGTGCCCGTGTTCACCTACCGGTACTGGCTGACCGAGGACCTGACGAGCAGCCCTCCGCGCTTCATCTCGACCTCGTACGCGGTGTGCGCGAGCTTTTCCGGCACCGAGTACCGGATCGCACCGGCCGACGACACGTTCGGCCAGTCGTGCTCGGCATCCGGCGACTACAGCACGGTCGTGGCCGGCCGGTTCATCTTCCACCGACTCATCGGCGACCGCCACAGCCCGCCGGTCCGACCGCCCGCGGTGAGCCACACCTATCGGTTCTGGGCGCACGAGTACGACGACCGCAATCAGAACAACACCGTCTCGCGCTGCGTCTGAGGACAGGGCCGGGTCAACACGGCGCGCGTTTCCGTCTGCGTCCTTCACCGCCCCCAGGCGGGCCCGGTAAACCGGCTGGGCAGTTCCTTGGCGCGGTCGCCGACGTCGCCGCCGGTCAAGCCGGCCACCGACTCCCCGGCGTTGTACGCCAGGTTCCAGTCGCAGGGGGATGTCCGGGTTGGGCAACATCCGGTAGGCCGCGACGGCGCTCCGGTTCGACCTCTCAGCTGTGCGAGAACTCGAACGACGCACCACTGGAGATCGAGAAGTCGGTGTCGACGGCCGGGGTTGCGATGCCGAACCCGAGAGGCGTGGCGGTCAGCAGCGTGTCCACATAATTGATGCGCCCGAAAAGGGAAAACCTAGGGCGGGTACGAGGAATTTTCTTGCACCCGCCCTAGGTTGCAGAATCGACCACCTGCTACAGCACTTCGAAGAGGTCGTCGAACTGCATTGGCGCCAGTGCCGTGAGTGCACCGCCGATGAAAACGGGCCCCGGCAAGAGTTCTCCCGACTTCACCCTGGCTACCGTTGAGCGGTTGAGGTCCATTGCTTTGGCCAGGGCGTAGTCGGAGGTGAAGCCGGCCAGGCGGGCGGCTTTGGTGAAGGCCATGGCGCGGAGTCTGATGGTGTGGGGCATGGCGACCTCCCCTGGGCGGGTGATCTGGGATGTGATGCCGCCGGGGTTGGCGGTCCTGGCGGCACGACATGGTTCAGGGGTTGTTCGGCGCTACCTGGATGGTGCGGGCGGTTACACCTTCGTGGGCGAAGTGGGTTGCGGCGTGGTCGAGGTTCTGGAGGCTGGCGCGGTAGTTGCCCTCGGTGGAGATGACCTCGACGTGGGTCGGGAAGGTCATCGCCCAGGCGGCGACTCGGGCGTTCTGGGAGTCGGACGGTTCCTGGACGATCGCGGTCAGGCCCGGGGCGGTGAGCATGACCATTTCCTGGACTGCCGCCTCGTAGGTCTCCGGGTCGCGCAAGGCCTTGAGGTAGGGGTTCTCCTCGGGCTGGTCGTCCGGCTCGTTGAGGGTTGCGGTCATGGGGTTTCCTCTCGGTGGTGCTTGCCCGGCGGTGCGCTGGGGTCCGATTTGGTTCGGAGTTCGTCCAGTGCCCACGCGGCTGCTGTTGCGCTTTCTTGGCATTGGCGCACGTACCGGCGGCCGAGGGTGGCGACGTAAAGCGGTGGGAGGGTTAGCCAGAGGATGAACAGGGTCAGGCCGACCGCATCCTTGGCCAGGTTGCTCCACACCACGGTCATCACCACCACTGGTCGTTTCGCGTGCGCTGGTTCAAGGATGGGGAATTATTCCGCGTGGGCGAACGTCCAGTGATCGCCATCCGGCGACCTGATGCGTCCACACACTCGTTTGGGTGACGCCGATGGGCGAGCGTCGAGTGCGGGACGGGACGGAGGGAGGTGGCACGCACCGGTCCCGTGCTCGCGCGTTTCGGGCCGGCAGGACAGGAGTACCGACTCGGCGTCCCATCGCGTTCGGGCTGTTGAAAGGGCGTTCGGAGGTGTCCGGGGGCGGGACGGTGGGACGGGCTCCACGTGCCGCGTGGGACGGGTTGGGCGGATGTCGAGCTGGGGCTAGCCGCGACGTGCGACACTGAAATCAGAAGAAGATCAGCTATTGATCAGCTTTCGGGTCACTAGTCGGCTTGATGCGGGGGAATTGGCTATGCGGACGTTCCGGACCGTGCTTGAGCAGAAGATCCATGAGCGGCGGATGAGTTTGGAGGAGTTCGTCCAGTTCGCCGGGGAGTTCGCGCGGGAGCATCGGGAGCCCGGGACGTTGGGGCTTCGGCATCTTCAGCGGCTGGTCACCGGGAAGCGGGAGAACGGGGAGCCGTTGGGGCGGGTTCGGTTGGTCACCGCGCGGCTGCTGGAGGGGATCTTCGGGATGGGGATCGAGGAGTTGTTGCGGGAGCCCGTTCACGAGCCCGTGGCGACGGTTGGTGGGCCGCCTGGTCAGGCTGTGGTGGATCTGGCTGTTGCGGTGGATTGGCTTGATGAGCGGGCGGGGTGGTCCAGTGGCACGGCTCGGGAGAAGGTGCACGTCGCGGCTCGGAAGCTGGAGTCCGATGTGTTGTTGGACCGGCAGGCCTGGCGAGGCAAGGTTGGGCGGTCTCAGCTCGTCGGGGCGTTGCGAGCGTTCTACGGGGACGTTGACGGATACGGGATGTACCGCGCGCGGTTTGGTGGCGTGGATGTTGCTACCACCGTGTTGAGTCGGGCCGAGTGGGTCGGGTTGTCCGCGTCGTTGATGGACGCGGGTGAGCGGTGGACGTTGGCGCTGGGGCAGGCGCCGCGCGCTGAACTCGGGGCTGTTGCGGCGGAAGCGGCCGTGGCTCGGTTGGCCGAGTCGGCGGTGTTGGGGGTTCGGTTGGCGAACTTGCCGTTGTACCGGCTGTTGGGGTTCGAGAGTGACGGCACGGTTTCGGGGACGTTGGGGCAGGTGCCGTTTGTCGAGTACGCGTTGACGGCCGATCTGTTGGAGAACGAGCTGGTCGACGCGGTTCGCGCGCGTAGTGCGGTGTTGCCGCTGCGCAGCGAGTACCTGCCAGACCTTGAGGCCGTGCTCGACCTGCCTGGGCGGGGGTGTGCCGGTGGGGTTGTCGCGTTGTGTGCCATCGCGCGGCCGCACGACAGGTTTCGGGGGCCGGCGGACTACGCGCTGTTGGTTCAGGAGCGGTCCGGGCACGTGCTCAACACGGTGGGGCAGCTCGCGGTCATTCCCAAGGGGTTCCACCAGCCGTTGAACGATCTGCGGGGTGACTCGCGGATTGGTGCCACGCTGCTTCGGGAGTTGGAAGAGGAACTGTTCGGACGGGGCGAGGTGGATACGACCTTGGGCGGTAGTCGTGCTGCCGCACCGATGCATCCCGGGCGATGGTCGGAGCCCATGCGGTGGTTGGCCGAGGATGCCGGGCGGTTGCGGGTGGAGTGCACCGGGTTCGGGCTCAACCTGATCAGCGGGAACTACGAGTTCGCCGGGTTGGTCGTGATCGAGGACGAGGAGTTCTGGCCTCGGTTCGGTGGGCAGGTCGAGACGAATTGGGAGGCGGCCGGGTTGCGGCTGTTCTCCAGCCTTGACGGTGACCTGGTGACCGACCTCGTGGGGCAGGAGTCCTGGAGCAACGAAGGGGTGTTCGCGTTGCTCCAGGGACTTCGGCGGCTTCGGGAGGTCGGGGGTGAGCGGGTTCGGTTGCCCGCGGTGGAGGTGTCAGGTTTGTGACGGCCAGCGGACCGTCATGACGGTGGATTCCGCCAGGGCTTCCCAGGAGTGGTCGATGCCCGGTCCCCACATGATGTAGTCGCCCTGGGCCGACATCGTGGAGCTGCCCTCGGTGAGGTCCACCCGGAAATGGCCCTGTACCAGGATGACCAGGGTCGTTCGCTGGTCGTCCGACGTCCACTCAGGACGCTTGTCACCCGCGGGGTGGGTGGCCCACTTGACTTCCACGTCCTTCTGCGCGCGGACGCCGTCGGGGATGAAGTGGCCTACCAGCCAACCGCGTGTGGGGGTTCCGTCTGCTGCGGCGTTGCCGGCTTGCCAGTTCTGGGTCACTTGATCTCCCATTCGATGGTCGGCAGGTTCACCCGGTCGCCTCCCAGTTCGCGGAGGCGGCGGAGGCCTTGGAGCAGGGCGAAGAGGCCTTCGTTGCTCCACGCTACGTCGCTCGCCAACCGGGCCAGCAATTCCGGGTCCTGGCTGGAATATTGGCGCAGGGTCGCGGATTCCCAGTTGGCTTGCACCTGGCCGCCGTGACGGGTCCAGAACTCTTCGTCCTCGATGACGATCAGACCGGCGAACTCGTAGTTGCCGCTGACCGCGTTCAGGCCGAAACCGGTGCACTCCATGCGGAGGCGGCCCGGTTCTTCGGCGAGCCAGCGCATCGGGTCCGAAAGGCGGCTGGGGTGCATGGGGTCCGCGTGGCGTTGTTCGCCGACCGTGTTGTCGATGTCGTCACGGCCGAACAGTTCCTCTTCCATCTCACGGCGGAGCGTTGCGCCGATTTGGGCGTCTGCCCGGAAGTCCGTGAGTGGCTGGTGGAAGCCCTTGGGGATGACGGCCAGGCGGCGGGCGGCGTTGATCACGTGGCCGGAGCGTTCCTGGATCAGGAGCAGGTAGTCCGGGCCGCTGCGGAACGGGTCCGCGGGGCGGGCGATCGCCGTCAGGGCCAGGGCTCCGCCGGCGCACAGGCGGTCTGCGACGTCGAGGATCGAGGGCAGGTCAGGGAGGTAGGTGTCCCGGAGGGGAAGGGCGCCGGGAGTGGTGGGGTTGCCGGTGGTGAGCGCGTCGACGAGCTCGCCCTCCAGCAGGTCCATCGTCACCACGTACCCCACGAAGTTCGTCACGCCCACAGTGCCGCTCAGGGAGTGCCTGCGCACGTCCACGTCCAGGAGGCGGAACAGCGGCATGTTGACCATTCGGTTGCCCAGTGCCAGTGACTCCGCCAACCGTTGGGCGGCTCGCCCCGCGGTCTCACCGTCCATCGTCAGGTCGTCGGTCGAGGTTACGCCGGAGAGCCTGAGTTGGTCGTGGGTCGGGATGAGCGGACACGCCAGGTCCAGCCAGTCCGGGTGGGTGATGACGGTGGTGGACGCCTCGGTGGTCGCGCCGAACTTGGCGGTGTAGCGGCCGTGGCCGCGGTGTGGGGTTCCGTAGTAGGCAGCCAGTGCCTGGGCGATGTCCTGTTGGTTCACCCGGCTTCGGCGGACGCCGCGGTCCTGGAGGGCTCGGACGTCCAGGTCGACCAGGCGGGCGGCTACTTCCCGCCGGGCGGTTCCGGGTTCCCAGTGCGCGTGATCGTCCAGCCAGTCGAGCGCGGCCACGATGTTCGGATCCGCGCTCAGGCGTAGCTCGGCGTCGGTGGCCGCGCCTTCCGGGAGACGGAGGGGTGTGGTCTGGGCGGTGAACCTCGTTCGCGCGGCCCGATCTGCGCGGGCGAGTGCCGTGTCCAGGAGCTGTTGGACCTCGGGTCGGGGCTTGAGGTCCGGTTTCTGGTGCCACGCCGCGACGGTGCGCACGGCCACACCCAGGTGTTCGGCGAACGCCTCGTTGCTCAACCTCAGCGCGGCCTGCAACGCGCTGGCCGATCGGCCGTTCCAGCTCTCCGTCAGGCTCATGTCGGCACTCCCCCCAGTGCGAACCGCACTGGAACTGCACTGTTCGTGCACTGCTCGCGCATGGGAACCTCGGCGTATCCGCAGTGGAATTGACGGCATGGGAAAGAGCCGGTTCCACCAGCGGGAATGGTCGTCGCTAGCGGCGGTCGCGGACGTGGTCGAGCACGGTGGCGAGGCCGGATTTCAGGTCGTCCAGGCGTTCGGTGATCTCGGTGAGGCGGTCTTCGAGACCGTCCAAACGGGACCAGAGGGTATCCGTGGGGTCGGCAACCGGCTCGCTGGGCTCGGGCGGTTTTCGGCCGTGGAGAACGGCTTCCAGGTGTTGCGGGTGCAGACCCATCGCGGTGGACAGGGATTCGAGGGTGCGGGGACTGCGTCGGCGCTCGACCACGTGGTGCTGGATCTCGCGGACGATGGCCTGCGAGACGTGCGAGCGTTCCGCGAGCTCGCGCTGACGCCAACCCAGCTCGTTGACCCGCTGGTTGATGGCCTTGGCGACTGCCGCCCAGTCCTCCGACACGTATTCCTCCGCGCTCCGCCTTCGGCGCTGAGATTAGCCGTCTTTCGATAACTCGCCAGCAGGCGCGGCGCATTTATGCCGCTGGTGATCAAACGCGTCGTTGAATGAGCTGAAATCAGCACTATGGTGTTGATTTGATCCAGAAGGGCTTTTCTGTGCGTGCTTCTGCGGGGTACAGCGTTCGTCAGGTCGCGTGGTTGCTCAGGGGTGCGGCGTGAACCTCGTCGGGATCGCTTGGGCGTTGGACCGGCTTCGGTGGGTGCCGACGTCGGTGTTGGAGACGGTCGTCGGCCGCGACGGGTTGTGCAGGTGGGCGTACTCCGGCGTGCCGCCGTGGGGCGACGCGGTGCTGGCGGACGCCGAGTTGGCGGCGCGGATGTGCGGTGGGTGTCCGGTGCGGGACGAGTGCTTGGAACTGGAGTTGCGGGCCTCGGGTACCGACACGGTCGGGGTGTGGGGCGGGATGGCCGCTGGGGATCGGCGGGAGTTGGTGCCGCACTGGCTTCGGCGTGGTGAACGGTGGGAGCGGCCGTGATCGCTCCGGGGTACGTCGTGGCCGGGGTCGGTTTCGTGGTCCTGGTGTGGGTGTGGCGGGCTTGGGTTCGGCGGGTGCGGGCGGCGCGGGCTTCGATTCGGGTTCGGCCGGTGTCGTTGGCCGGGCGGGTTGTGGTGAACGCCGGGTTGATCGTGGCTACGCAGTGGGTGGTCAGCTCGCGCGGTGGTGGTTGGTTGCTGCTCGTGGTGTTGGCGGTGCCGGCGTTGTTCGCCTCGTACGCGTTGATGCGGGCGTTGACTGTGACCACCTATGAACCTCGGAGGCTTCGGCGGTGAGCGAGTCGGTCAGAGTCATCGTGCTCGCGGCGGCGCTCGTGGCGGACGGGGGCCTGTCGTGAACGGCGACCTGGTGCCGGTGGAGCGGGTGTTCGGGGAGCCGGTCGGGCGAGGGGTTCGGGACGTTGCTCGGGATGTTCTCGGCTGGCTTGTTCGGGTTCCGCGTCGGCTGGTGTGGGCTGTCGGGCGTGGGGCGGTTGTGGTGGTGCGGGTGTGGCGGCGGTGGGTTCGGGTTCAGGACTACCGGGTGGCGGCGGAGCAGTCGGAGAAGTTGGCGGACAAGTTCGTGGAGATCCGCGAGTTGACGTTGTTCCGGTGGAAGGTGACCGCGGCCGTGGTGGGGTTCGTGGGTGTCGTCCTGACGGTGGGGCACCTCGTGTACGGGTCGGTCGTGTTGTGGGGTGCTGGTGGTGTCGGGGTGGCGGTGCTCGCGGTGGTCGGGCGGTGCGAGGACGGGCCGGCGGGGCGTAGGGCGGTGTTGGGCGGGCCTCGGGTGTTGACGTGGACGATGGACGCCCAGGTGCTCGTGGACGCGTTCCGGGACGCGAAGTTGATCGGCAGGGACGAGACCTTGCGGGTTGTCGAGCGGGCTCGGCGGGTGGGTGCCGGGTGGGCGGCGACCGTGGACCTGCCCGCTACCCGGAAGGCGGCGGACGTGATCCGGGGTCGGGACGCGCTGGCCTCGGCGTTGGCGGTGGATGAGGTTCAGCTCACCGTGGAACGGGTTCGCGGGCGGGGTGGTCACGCTGGGCGGGTGTTCTTCTGGGTGGCCGACGAGGACCCGTACGCGGGGCCGCCGTTGCGCACGCCGTTGGTGGAGGTCGAGCGGTGGGACGTGTGGCGGGCGGTGCCGTTCGGGGTCGACGCGCGCGGGCGGCGGGTGGAACTGCCGTTGGTGTGGACGTCGTTGTTGGTGGGCGCGATTCCCCGGCAGGGCAAGACGTTCGCCACCCGGCTTGCGGCGGCCGGACTCGTGTTGGACCCGCATGCGCGGCTGTACGTGTTCGACGGGAAGGGCGGGAAGGACTGGACGGCCGTCGAACAGGTCGCCTACCGGTTCGTGTGCGGCGACGGGCGGGAACACGCCGAGGCGGTCCGGGACCATCTCGTCGGGCTCGTTGCGGAGGTTCAGGACCGGTACGCGCGTATGGCCACTGTGGACGATTCCGTGTGTCCGGAGTCCAAGATCACGCCGGCGATGTCGCGGGATGTCGCGTTCGGGATGCCGGTGACCGGGGTGGTGATCGACGAGGTCCAGGTGTTCCTGGAGAACACCACGCCCCAACTGATCGGTGGCCGCAGGGCGACGCTCGGCGAGTACGTCGCGGACCTGTTGACCTACTTGGCTCGCAAGGGTCCGGCCGCCGGGGTGGTTGTGGTGCTGGCGACTCAGCGGCCGGACGCGGGGACGATTCCTTCCCGGTTGAGGGCCGTACTCGGATCGCGGTTCGCGTTGCGGGTCATGGACTGGCGGGACTCGAACATCGTTCTCGGCGACCAGATGAACACCCGTGGGTACGACGCGTCGACCCTGCTTCCCGGCCACAAGGGTGTCGGCATTCTGCGACCGGACGGAGAGGCGGACGTGGTCGCCATGACCGTGCGGACCCACTACATGCCCAACGCGGACTGGCAGACGATCTGCGCACGCGGACGACTGTTGCGCGAGGCCGCGGGCACGTTGGCCGGTCATGCGGCCGGGGACGACGTGGTCGGATCGGTCGACGCGCAGTCGGTGGCCCGGGTGCTCGACGGCGGCACGGCGGACGGGTGGGTCGTGCAACTGCCCGAACCCCTGGCCTCGGTGGTGCACCACCTTGGCGCGGAGCTCCACGAACGCGAGTTCGTGCCCACAGCCGAGCTGGTCACCGCGCTTGAGGTCGAGGTGGGGGCGTTCGCGCGGGAGATGGGCGAACTGGGGTGTTCACCGCTCCGCCGGTACGTGGCCGGGGAAGACGGCGCGCGGCGGGTCCGCGGCTACCTCACCGCCGACATCCGCACGGCAGTCGGCCGCGCCGGTGCTGAAATCGGCTCTGGTCACCGTGACTGACCGGGAGGTGATCGTGACCGTGCCCGCCGAGCCTCCAGCGCTCAACTGTGCTGCGATCCGAGTACTCCTCGCCATGCTGGTGGAGCTGGCCCAAGTCGAGGTCCTCGAAGGACCTCCGGGGAGGGGTGGGCGTGACTGCTGAAATCAGCAATAGCCCGTGGGCGACGCTGAACGAACTGCTCGGCGTCGAGGTTGCCGAGGTGGCGGAAGACGGCATCGGGCCGATGGCCGCCTATGGGCGGTGTTCGACGGAGGACAACCAGGACCCGGAGACGTCGCGCGGGTGGCAGTTCGGCAACGCGGGCAAGTTCGTGGAGGCGTTCGGCGGGGTGGTCACGGAGGAGTTCTTCGACGTCAGCCAGTCGCGCTCGGTGCCGTGGGACCGGCGGCACGCGGCGTCGCGACTGCTCGCGGCGCTGAAGAACCCGTATCGCGGGTGAGGGGACGCGGTGTTGGTCCGGGAATCAGTTCTCGCTCATCGCGCCCCGGTTCGAGGCGTAAGGGGTGGACCTGCGGGTGCCGGAGTTGGGAGGCAAGTACGACCCGCGCAACCCGGCGCACAAGATGCGGACCACCGGCACGGCGTTCGGGCGGATCTCGATGGTTGCCGGTCCCCACGTCCGCAGTCCGCCGGTCAGTGCCGTGCCAGGCGCGGTCGGCGTCGTGTCTGTGCCACGGGTGAAGGGCACCGCGGTCGGTGACCGTGACCGGCCGAGCGGCGGCGTCCGACCTCCGCTCGCATCGACGCCGGTCACGAGCGGAGCGTTCTTAGGTCCGCGTCCCGGGGGACGGGGAGTGGGCATGGAGGTCGGGATCAGCAGTCGAGTTCCCTGCGTGCCTGGGCACGGACGGTGTAGTCGTGCCAGTCTGGTGCGGGCTCGGCGCAGGAGACGGTGCCCGTCTCCATGTAGCCGTAGGTCGTGTACACCACCCGAGCGTCTCGCGCCCACGTTCCGAAGAATCCGTTGCACCAATAGGTCTGTGCGATGCCGGTGGCCGCGCGGGTGCCCCTGAAGAGGCCGTAGTGGCCCGGTTTGTTGAAGCTCCATCGCATCGTGGTCGATTCGGTGGAGGTGGTCGACTTGGTCGTCTGGACCGAGAACCCCACCTTCACTCCGACCTTTTTCAGGATCGCGTTGCCGGCGTTCGAGATCTCGGCGCTGCCCGCGACGGTGGTCGTGACGGTGTTGGTGATCGAGAGGGTGTCGGTGCGCTCGCCTGCGGTGCCGTCGGCGATGGTGAAAGCCGCGTAGTGGGTGATCACGGGTTGCCATCCCGCGCTGATGACCATGGAAGGGGCGGGGTCGTACCAGATGCAGGGTTGCCCCTCCGGGTTTTCGTCGTCGGCGTGCGCGGTGCCTGTTTGCAGCGCGACAGCGGCGGACGCGATCAGCAGTAGGGTGCCCGCGCGGGCGGACAGATGTCTGAGAGCGCTTTCTCGGCGGCGCACAGGGCTTCCTTTCGGGAGCACGGATCCGGCGACAGTCGGCACCCGCACGGCCGCCGTCCCCGAATCGAGGTGGGGTCGCGGTCGTCGCTGGTCGCCGGAAGGATGACACCGGTCGACACTGATCGACGTTAGCCGGCGACCCGCCACGGGCGCGACCGCCTCCAGGCGCAACGCTTCCACCGGTTCCGTACTGCGCGCACGGATTCCTCTGTGGGGCAATGGCATCAAGCCTGCGAAGGTCCTCGTCGTGATGGGCCGATCACCGAGGTCTGCGCCGACGTGGCGATCACGGCCGTCGGTGCGGATCACGTGCCGGTGGGGCGGTGGCCCGGTTGTCGCCCGCGCGGTGTCAGGCCGAGTCGGGGTGGAATCGACGCGGGCGTCTGGGCGGTATCGGGGGCAGGGCCAGGTCGGCGCGTCCTGCCGGGTGGGTGTACGGCACGAGGCGTGCCCGGCCTGAGGTCTCCCCTTGCGGCACTTCGCGTGTCGGCTGAATGGCGCTGCGGGTACCCCCGAAGGGGTGGGCGTGGTCGTCCGCGGCGGACCTGCACCCACACCCGGACCCGCTACGCAGGAGGAACAATCCCGTGGTGGCACTGGAACTCTGGTACGACGCGTCCCACGAAGTAGTTCAGCACGGCCGCGTCGGATGCCGGCACCCACCGGGAGGAGAAAGGCCCGTACTACTGCGTGGACGGCAGCACCGGGTTCCCCGGCGACCGCGAAATCCCGCTGGACACGATGCGCCGAGCCGCGCCCGAGTACCCGGCGAACCGTCGGTCCGCCCGGTCCGCCCGGTCCGCGGGGGCCGACACCGCCAGGCGGTCGCGAGGTCAGGACGCGAGCAGGTCAAGGCCGAACCCGACGACGAAAAGGACGAACGCGACCCGGCGGAGCGGATGGCCGGGGTCAGTGCGGTCGAAAGCCCGGGCGAGTCCGTTGACGAGCGGGATCAGGAGCCCGCGGGTCACCGCGATCCAGGCCAGCATGGGAACCCCGCTCACGACGAGGACAAGCAGGTATCCCATCAGTGGCGGAGCCCCTTCATCCTCCCGGATGCGGGTCAGTCGCCTCAGGGCCACGAACCCGATCGACACGAAACACAGCACGACGCCCGTGACACCGGCCGGGCCGCGCACCAGACCGGTGATCACAGGGGAGACAGCCTGCGGTGGATGCACGACGTCGGAACCGACCAGCAGCAGGAGATAACCGGCCAGGAACAACGTCACCCCGGTCATGACCGGCTCGTCCAGTCTGTCGGCGAGCCGCCGCCACGACGGAGGGCGCAGCCGGTTGCCGAACTCGCGCAGGCGCTCCGGGCCGACCAGGTCCAGGACGACCGTGAGACCGGCCGCGAACTGGAGGAGTTTGCCCGTTCGCCCCCACACCAGCATCGGCAAGCCCCATAACCGCGCATCGTCGACCTTCTCGCCGGAGAGCCACCGGCCCCACAAGCGCAGAGGTTCACCGACAGCCTTCCCGACGTGCCCGCCGACAACCACGAACACGACCGCCGCCGCGCACACGCCGACCATCGTCCACCCGAGAAGTCTCCTGGACACAGTGTTCGCCCCCTGCGTCGGTGCCCACGCGCGGCACGTTCGAGCCTGAGACGCACGCGATGCACACCTCGTTGCGCAGGCGAGAGCACGGGACCGGCGGGGCCGGCGGCGGCCGTACTTGTCGTAGACGTGCTGGACGACCTCCTCGCGCCGGTCGGACTCGATGTCGATGTCGGGCGGCCCGTCGCGTTCCACCGCACCGGGGTGGCGGGCGAAGCGGGCGGCCATCCGTTCCCCGGAGCGCAGCGCGGCCTGCCCGGGGCGGCCACCCGGTCAAGCCCTCCACAGTGGAGCGTGCCCGCACCGCGGCCATCGTGGCGGTGACCTGTACGGAGCGCGGGTGGGCGTAGTGCACGGCGTTGGTCGCCACCCCGCACCGCGCGGGCAGTTCCGCGAGCAGGTCGTTGCGGGTGGAGTCCTCGGGCAGGGCGTGGTCGACCAGCTCCACCGCCACGTGGTCACGGTCGAACCCTCTCCGGCCTGGTCGTGCCTGCGGCATCGCCGGTGGACCCCTGACGCGGCCGCCGCGGGTTCTCCGAACGGCTGTTCGACGAACTGGCCGAGGTGTTGCAGCGGCCCAGGATGGAGACCTGGTTGCCGTAGCTCAGGGGTGCGGTGCAGCTGGACGCCCTGGATCAGCGGCGATGTGTGCGGCGGCAGAGTTGCCAACAACGTGAACCATCGCCCTGTTCGGCGTCACAACCCCGACAACGGACCGTTGCCACCTGCTCTGACCAGATACCCGGCCCACCGTCACTTCCCGTCACCGCCCCGGCTCCGGGCCTGGACGCTGCTCGCCGAGCAGCCCGACCTTGAAGACCTCATTGACCAGCACAAACACGCCACCGCCCGTCGGCGACCGGACCCGATTTTGCCCATCAATGACGATCATGTAATCTATGTCCACACCACGGCGAGAGCCGAGTCCGGGTGGCGGAATGGCAGACGCGCTAGCTTGAGGTGCTAGTCCCCGAAAGGGGGTGGGGGTTCAAGTCCCCCCTCGGACACATCAATTGCCCCACGAAGTATTTCCAGGTCGATCGGGAATCTTCGTGGGGCAATTTGTTTGAGTGTCCTTCCTTCGTGAGTTGTCCTGTCCGGTTTGCTGGGCGGGTTGTGGTCGTGCCGGTGGTGAAGCAGGGGTTGTCGCGGCGTCGGCCTCGGTACGCGGGGTTTACGGTCGCCGCGGGCTGCGGCTCCCTGTTGGTCGAATGTCCTCCGCGCGGTGTCTCTCGTGGGCGCGGGATGTCCTCCGCCGGCACGTGACTCCAGGTGCGCCCGGCGGCGACGTGCTGGCGGCTGGAACGGGGTACGTCGTCTCGGCTGGGCAGCGCGTTCGCTTGTGGATTTCCGCAGTGACGGGCTTCGAAATCCCCGACGCGATCGTCGGGGGCCTGCCGGTCGGGGAAAGTCGTGGTGCAGGCAAGGTCGAGAAGGAGTTGGCCGCCGCCGTCGCCTGCCGGAGTCGATCCGAACGCGCGTCGTGCTCGTCGTGGGCCCGGCTTCGTGGTTGGCAGGTATCGCGAGGCGGGTGTGATTCCGGCGTTGTCGCAGCGGAAGACCAGGTCGAGTTCGGTGACCAGTCGTGCGGTCTGCGCGTGGTCGGGGTAGACGGTGACTCCGGTGGTGGTGAGGTGCGCGGCGATGCGGCCGAGGAGATGGTCTTCGCGGAGGTAGAGGTTGCTTGGCGCGTCATGGGGTTGGGCGTGGGCGCTGGTGTGGCCGTGTCGGCATCGGTAGGCGGCGCGGTTGTGGACGCGGTGGGAGTCCATCCTTCGTCCGCATAGTCCACACTGGAGTCTTTCTGCGAGGTAGTAGACGTTGTCCTGCTCGCCTGGCGTGTTCTCTGCGGCCCTCTCCCTGGCCTCCTGGATGTTCTGTGCGGCCCTCTCCCTGGCCTCCTGGATGTTCTGTGCGGCGATGAAGTCCTGTTCGGACACCAGTGGAGGGTGGGCGAGGTGGTGGGAGATCGCCCACGCGGATAGGTCGTTGCGGACGCTGGGGCGGCGTCCGGTCGGGGAGCGGTCGGTGCGGTCGTTGCTGGTGCGGTTCCAGACCTGGTGGCCGGTGTAGCGGGGGTTGCGGAGGATCTCGGCGACGGTGCGCGACGACCAGCCCGGCTCGAGGTGGCGCTGCGCGCGGCTGGGATCGCTGTGGGACGGAGCTGGCATGCCTCGTTCGTTGAGGTGGCGGGCGATCGCGGCCCTGCGGTATCCGGTCAGGCGTAGGCGGAAGATCAGTCGGACGACCCAGGCGGTGCGGGGTCGAGGGCGAGTCGTTGTCACCGGACGCCGCTTCGGGCCAGCGCGCGGTTGGGGTAGGGTCCGGCGTCGACGAGCCAGTAGCCGTACGGTGGACGGCCGCCGAGGTAGCGGCCCTGCTCCACGGTCTGTCGGCGCGGTCGTGCGCACGCTTCAGTACGTCGAGCGGCTGCGCGACGCCGGGGTCGTCGTACTCGACGCGGCCGAGTGGGAACCTCGCACGGGATGCGCGGCGTATATGCGGCGTGAGTGGTCGGAGTAGTGCGTGGGGTCGGGACCAACAGTCCCAGCCGAGCCTACAGCTCATGGGTCGGAACCTCCTGACGCACGTCGCGATCGTCGAACGTCCTGCGCCACAAGCAACACCAGCACGCCGACTCATCCTGAATTGATCACTTGCCGCGGCGGGCCGCTCGCTGTAGTAGGCGCAACAACAGGTCGGCGGTCTGCACCACCTCGGCCGCCTCCACGGCATCATCGAAATGCACGGTGCGGTGGCTGGAGGGGTTCTTGAAAGCCCCGATCGCTCCGGCGAACAGCTCCATGATCGCCACCTGCTCGCCCTTGTGGGCGTCGCCATCGGCGAGAGGTCCACCGTCCGGCTTGAACGCCTGACGCATCAAGTCCACGCCGATGACGGCGTTGTCGAGACCTGCCAGTCGACGTACCTCGACCTCGACCGTCTTCATCGCGGCGAAACACGCTGTCTCGTAGTCGCCCAGGTTGAAGATCGGACGCACTCGCTCCTCCAGGATCGGGTGCAGGGAGCCCGCCAGGCGGTCACCGGCCCACAACTTGGTCAGAGCGGCGGCATCAGCCTTGGCCTCGTGCCCGGCGCTAGTCAGCCGCTGCCACGCGGATGCCGTGTTGCGGGCACTCGGGCCGATCAGCCCATGCGCCTCCAACCACGCCCAAGCGTCCGAGAGCCGCTCCAGCAGTTCGGTCACGTCCGACTCCTGGTTGTGCTCGAACGCCTGCTCCGCACCCCGAAGGGTGTTGCTCGCGTTCACCTCGTCGGCTGTCAAGCTCGCCAACACTCGCAGGGCAAGCTCTGGGGTGGCCGACCGTCTGATCTCGTCAGCCGGCACAGGGCCGGGCACGCGCATCGTCATGCCCAACGCTAACCTCCGGCCCTGGCTCAGCCTGATGGGCAAGGCCCACTGCATCGTGTTGCGAACCTGGCCACGGTGCCCGTCGTCAGGTCGTGGCTGCTGGGCCGGGCCACCGCGAGATGTCGGGCTCGGGTGTCGCTCGTTTTGTCGGTCCCCTGTTGCACACTTCCGTGAAGTCCCCGAGCGGGATTGATCGGGAGGTGATGCACATGACCGGTGGCACGGTGTCCGCAGCCAGGGCGGTGGGGCCGGGAGGCGAGACTCGGGCCGTCTCCGAGACCGTGGCGCGGCAGGTGTGGGTGGCCGCCGGTGGACGGTGCACGATCTGCAACCGGTATCTGCTGGCGGACCCGGTCACCGGCCAAGAGGTGTCGATCGGGCAGTTGGCGCACATTGTCGGCTGGTCGACCGCTGCTGGTTCGCCGCGTGGAGATCACGATCTGCCCGTCGGGCAGCGCAACTCGGCGGAGAACCTGATGCTGCTGTGCCACGACCAGCACCGGGTCATCGACCACAAGAGCCTGTGGGAGCTGTTCGACGTCGACACGCTGCGGGGGATGAAGCGCCGGCACGAGCAGCGCATCCACAGACTGACCGGGCTGAACCACGACAACCGCACCACGGTGCTGCGGGTGGTCGGCAACATCCACGGCAGGCCTGTCGAGCTCAACTCCTCCAGTGTGACCTCCGCTCTGCTGGCCCGCAACCGATTCCCCGACTGGGTCCTGCGCGGCGCCGACGAGTTCGAGATCGACCTGCGTGCACTCCCCGGCGAGCAGACCAACAGCCCGACGTACTGGGCGGCTGCCCGCAGCCACTTGGAGGACCGCTTGGCGCACCTGCTCACGCAGGTACGCAAGGAGGTGGTCAACCACGTCTCGGTCTTCGCCCTGGCCCGCATCCCGGTCCTGGTGCTGCTGGGCACGTACCTAGACAAGATGCTGCAGGTCGACATCTACCCCAAGCGCCGTGAGGGCCCCAGGGTGTGGGGGTGGGACGAGGTCGGCACGCCGGTGCACTTCACCTCGGAGTTGCGCCGGGACGGCAGCGACCCCACACGAGTGGCGGTGATGTTCTCGATCTCGGGAAGCGTGGACGTCAACCGCCTCCCGCCCGACGTGCTCGACTCGCACACCGTCTACGAGCTGCGCCCCACCTCGGCGCTTCCGACACCGGAATTGATCAACACCCAGGAGACCCTGGACCGCTTCTCCCGCGCGTGGCGCACTCTGCTGTCCGCCATCGAGGTCGACCACCCCGACACCTCCGCCATCCCGATCTTCCCCGCGGTGCCGCCTGCGGCGGCGATGGCCATCGGACGTCACCTCCTGCGCGCCGCGCACCCGCCGCTGCACATCTACGACCGCGCCCCCGGCTCCCACGCCTACCTGTTCACCACCGACACCAACGGCTGATCCCTTCTCAAGGAGCACCACGCCCATGACGGACTCCCCCGAGGACATCATCTCCACCCTGCTCACCGGCGCCGTCGAACACCTCGACATCCCCGACGACCTGCTGGACAAGACCGTCAGCTGTTACGAGGACGTCGGTGCCTGGCTGCTGGACACCGGCGGTGAACTCTGGTCGGTCTACCCGCAGGGCTCGTTCACCCTCGGCACCGTCACCCGCCCTCCCGACGACGACGGCGAGTACGACATCGACGTCGTCTGCCACAAGGCGGTCAAGAAGACCAGCACCACCCAGGAGAAGCTGAAGAACGAAGTCGGCGACATGCTCGAGGAGTACGAGCAGCACAAGCTCGACGACGACAGCGACGACATCCCCATCCTGTCCGTCAACGAAAGCCGACGCTGCTGGACCCTGGGCTACGACGGCTTCCACCTCGACGTCGTGCCCTGCGTGACCGACGAGGACCACCCTCCGACCAGCATCCTGCTCACCGACTTGAAACTACGGCCCTGGCACCACAGCAACCCCAAGGGCTACGCCGAGTGGTTCCGCAGCCAATCCGCCGAGATGACCCGCGCCCTGGAGGCCAAGGCCGAGGAATCCGGTGTCCCCGCAGTCCCCAACTGGACGGTGCGCACCACGCTCCAGCGCCTGGTGCAGGTGATCAAGTGGCACTGCGCGCTGCACTTCGCCGACGACCTCGACGACCGCCCGCCGTCGATCCTGATCACCACTCTGGCCGCCCACGCCTACGCCGGGGAGGCCGACCTGTTCACCGCCACCGTGAACGCCGTCGCCGGCATGCCGCGGTTCATCACCGAGGAAGGCGACAAGTGGTGGGTACGCAACCCCGCCCACGAGCTGGAGAACTTCGCCGATAAGTGGAACGAACCCAACCAACGACGAGAGAAGTTCCTCTCCTGGCTCGACACCCTCGCCGGCACCCTCGACTACGCCGGGAAATCCGCCGGCAAGGGCCTCGACCACCTGGTCGACCGCCTCGGCGGCACCTTCGACCTCGGTCTGCTCCGCAAATCGGCCCAACGCATGGGCCTGGAGACCAGGCAGTTCCGCGACGCGGGCAAGCTGGGCATGACCCGCAACGCCGGAGCCCTCACCACCCTGCCCACCGCCACGACCCACGTTCGGGATCACGAGTTCCATGGTCCGACGCAGCGGTAGAGCCGTCCTCACCCCGGCACAACAAGCCCTCGGTCTGCGCCGCGCAGTCGCCGACTGCCAGTGCCGCATCAGCGCAGGCGTACTGAGCTGCGTAGTGGATCTACAACCCACGCCTATCTCACGTCGGTACACCGTCAAGATCACACAACAACCACCCCGCACACCGAAGGTCGAAGTCCTCGCACCCGCTCTGCGCCTACACCCCGGCGCCACAAGATTGCCGCACGTCAACCACGACGACACGCTGTGCCTGCACCAGCGCGGCGAATGGCGATCCAACATGCCCATCGCCGACACCGTCCTGCCGTGGATCAGCGAATGGTTCTACTACTACGAAATCTGGCTCATCACCGGCGAATGGACAGGAGGGGGTGACTGGCCCGCAGCCAGAGTTACCTGACCTGACGAGATCGTGAGCCGCGCTGCCCTTCCCTCCGACTCCTACCCTCCGGAACTAGCCACCACCCCCTCGGTCGTGCTCACGCGACGCGATTGGGAGTTCCTTTTCGACCAGCTGCACTCCACCCACGCCGTGCTGGACTACCTCCTCCGCACGGTCGGCGATCGCTGCGAACTGGACGGAGAGGTGCAGCGCTACCACGAGTTCGCCCTGGCCGACCAGCAGGCCGAACCCGACCCGCCGGCGCAGGGAACGTGGATGCCCACCCGTTGCCGCGGATGATCATGGATGACATCGCGGAGACGCCGGTGCCGCACGACGGTGAACCGGACCAGCTGCGCGCGCCGGCGCGTCTGGGCGGCCTGCCCGTCGACGCCAGGGACGAACTGGGCGAGACGCTGCTGGGGTTCGCGAGGACCCTCGCCTCATGGGATGGCGAAGGAGTCCGGACCGAGACTCGCATCGTGGCATCGAACCCCGACGCCTTCAGTCCGATGGTGTTCACCGTCGCCTCGGCCCTCAACGACCACATCCGCGGGGTGTTCCACGGACGAGTCCACCTTGCTCACTACGACCATTACGGTGAGAACGCCACCGACGACCAGGCGGTGGTAGGTGTACTGCTGACCCCGACCGCCCATCCATAACGCTTTTGGGACACCACCCTGTTCGCCGTGGAAGGTCCGTGCGGCTACCAGCCGGACGGGATAGGAGATCCGCGCGGAGTTCACCCGAAATCGACTGTGACCGCCGCGCACCCGATCGGCCCGGCGTGTCAGTCCCGCACCACGGCTGCCCGACTGCTGCGAATGACCCTGTCCAACAGCAGGTTGGCCCGTGCCGAACGAAACCGCGGTGCAGCCCGCGGCACCCGTTCTCCGACCTGGATCCCGCGTCGCCTCGATCACTGCCGCAGGTCGGTGAACCGGGAGTAGTGCAGTTGGTGGGCGAAGTTCTGGCCGAATGGCCCGCGCGCTACGACCTGGCTACCGGCGCGCCGCGTGGTGAGCTGTTCGTCCACCTGGGTTCGGGTCACCTGGTCGTCGACGAGGCACTGCCTGGGTGCGGGCCTGGTACGACCGCGTTGATCGCAAACCGCACCCGGCTTTGCCGCAGGCCCCGTCAGTCCTTGCAGAGGGTCGACGGTAGGTGAACCACGCGGCGGCCGCGGCCGGTGTCGCCACCGGCGTTCTCGACCTGACCGAGGGCGGCGGACTCTGACCGACACCGGCGATTTCCGGCCGACCCGCGGAACTGCGACCTCGTGGACCTCTCCGGGGCTCGGCGATGTCCTGCTGGGACAACCTGTCCGAGGGCGGCGGGGGCCGTTCACCTCGCGCTTCCAACCACCCCAGGGGTCGCCGGGCCGGAACGTCGCCAGTGCACCAGGTTCGCGCGGGGTACGCGGCGAGCGCGCAGGTCACGACGCCGGACTGGCCGAGCCACGACGCGAGGTGGTGCCGGATCTTCAGCACGTGCGGGTGGTCCGGCGAGAAGCAGTCGCCCGCCGCGCGGCGCAGGTCGCGGAAACTGGTGATCGCGGCGGCCACCCGGCCGTTCTCGCCGAGCGACCGCGCGACCTGGAACAGCACGTCGTGCGGTCCGCCGTCCCACAGCGCGTTGCCCGCGCACAGGGCGTCCGCCGCCGACCGCAGCACCCACGCCAGGTCCGGGCTCGTCGTGTCGGTCTCCGGCCAGGTCGCGCACAACGTGTCCGCGGCGGTGCGGGCGGACGTGTGCCGGGCCGTCGCGGACGGCGCGCTGCACCAGCGCGTGCACGGCGACCGTGCGGACCTCGCTCGCGGGGTTCAGCGACACGAGGCTGAACTCGTGCAGGCGGCCCAGCCTGTCCTCCGCCCCCGGTCGCGTCGACCGGGCGGACGGTCAGCCGGGTCAGGTGGTCGAGCACGGGACGGCTCGTGAACAGCGAACGAGGGACGCCGTCCGGGTCGAGCAGGCTCGCGAGTTCCAGCAGCGGACGGGTCGGGCCGGGCGGCGGCGACTCGTCGGCGCGTTCGACGGACGGCGACCACCACCGCTCGGTGCTCGTCGGGCAACTCCGCCGAGGTCGGCATGACCTCCGCCGACGTCCGCCGCCGGACCGGCGAGGTCGTCGTGGTCCGCGTCGGGCAGCGCCCGCGCGCGAACGCGGAGTCGCGCCGGCGGGTCGTCACCACCGCCCGGGCGTGCGGGGTGCACCACGATCCTGGCGCCGGAGGCGACGCCGCTCTGCCCGTCTACCGCCCGCCCGTGGATCGACCTGCCGCAACTGGAGCGCGGACGGCCGCCCGCGGCAACGCGCTACTGCGGTCTCGACACCGCGCGGGTCAAGCCGAGGACCAGGACCAGCAACGTCAGCGCGGTGTACAGGTAGGACGCCGGGGACTGCTCGGTGGGCACGGCCCGGTAGAGCAGGAGCGCGCCGATCGCCATCGTCGCGACCAGCTCGCCGCGGTGGTCCGGCGAGGTCCGCAGCGGGTGCAGGGCGAACGCGGCGGACAGCGTGATCAACGTCCAGTCGTGGTCCCGGACGTTGCCCGTGATCAACACCAGCACGGTGATCGCGGTGACCGAGGCCAGGAACAGCGTGGACCCGAGCCACCGCGAGCGGGGAGTTCCACGCTGCCACCAGTCGAGGGCGACGAGACCCGCCTGCACCACGAGGATCACGACCGCGAGGATCGGCCAGGTGGCGCTGGGATCGGAGTCCGAGTCGAATAGCGCCGGTTTGCCCAGGGCCAACGCGGTCATCAGCACGAACGGCACGGCGGGGGCGGCGGCGAGCAACCTGCGGTCGGCGGCTTCCAGCGCGCACGCCAGGACGCCCAGGGCGGCGGCGCACGCCAACAGCATGCCGGTCGAGGTCAACTGGAGCCCGCCGTACAGCGGGCCGGGCGAACCGCTCACGAACGGCAGATACACCAGGTCCACGAGCACGACGAGCGCGCCCGCGATCCCGATGCCGGGTACGAGCACCCGACCGGGGCTTCGCGCGGGCAGCCCCACGAGCGCCACGAGCGCGCCGACGAACAACCACAGCGCCACCGTGTCGACCGCACCGGGGTGCCAACTCCCGCCGCGCAGTTCGACGACACCGGCCCGGCCGGCGGTCGCGGCGACGAGGAAGGTCACGAGCGCGAGCGACCGGACCAGGGCGCCGCGGACGCCGCCGAAAGTGTCCACTGAGGACGGTGAGGGCTCGGCGAAGTCCCCGGTTCGGTCGGCGGTTCGGGTGACGGAGGCTTCGGGGTCGGCGGTTGTCGGGGTGTCGGTCGGCCCGGGATCGGGCGCGGTGTCGGAGGTCGTCGGGGCGACAGGCGGTGGCTCGGTGGTGGGCGGTTCCGGGTCGCCGAGGGCCGCCCGCGCGGCGGCCGAGACCTGGCGGCTGTCGTCGTCGCGCAACGTCGTCAACTCCAGCGACGCGGCCAGCGCCAGCCCCTGGTGGCCGCCGCGCAGCAGCGAGCGGAGTTCCGCGACCGCCGCCACCCTCGCCGTCGCCAACCCGCTGGCCACCAGCACCGTCAACTCCGCCGGCAACGGCGAGGGCACGGTCACCGGCCTGGCGCGACGGGCGAAGCGGAGGCTGCGACCCTCCTGGTCGAGCACCGAGATGCCGGGTGTCTGGTCCGGGGTCGTGCGGCGCACGTGGCTGTACACGTAGTCGTACAGCTCGTTGAGGTTGACGTACCCGTCCTGGTCCCGGTCGGCGTCACCGGTGAGCAGGCCCTCCACCAGCGCGCTGGTGAACACCGACGTGCCGCGCTCCTGGTCGTCGACGACCTCCAACCCCTCGAAGGCGTACTCCAGGTCGCTGGAGGCGGTCAGCACGACCTTGCCCACCCCCTCGAACTGCTCCTGCACCGCGACCGAGTCGCCCGCGCGGTGCGCCGCCCCGCGCCGGAACGCACCGGCGTAGCAGCAGTCCAGCAGCAGGACGACCCGGCTGGCCCAGGTGCGCGCCAGGCGGTCGCTCACGAACCGGCCCGACACCGCCGTGGACTCCAGGACCTCCAGGTCGGTGTCGGCGGTCGCGAAGTACAGGTCGCCGTGGGTGTCCTTCACGCCGTGCCCGGACACGTAGAGCACCAGCAGGTCGTCGTGGCCGCGGTTGTCGAAGAACCTCTGGATCGCCTGGTTCGTGGCGGACGCGCTCTCGTTGAGCACGGTGGACACGGTGAACCCGCCGATCGCCGGGTCCGCCAGCACGGCGGCCAGGTGCCGGGCGTCCCGCGCGGGCGCGCGCAACTTGCGCAACCCCGCGCCCCGGTAGTCGTCGTTGGCGATGATGAGCGCGTGCCGCCCACCCGACCCGAACGCCCGCAGACCGTCCACGTGCCGTCCCTCCCCGATCCGCCCACCGCCGATCATCACACCGGACGAACGCGCGGGGAGCCGTACCCGACGACAACACCGTCCGCGACGGCCGTGCTCACCCGAACAGCCCATCGCCGACACGCCGAGATCGGTGCCGTCGAGGTGTGCGCGGACGAAGAGATCCTCACGTGAGGTCGCGAATCGAGTCGGTGCGCGGCGGCCGGCGGTAACCTTCCGCTTGTGGA
>NZ_JBFAEO010000042.1:0-79680 GCF_040642015.1 Actinosynnema sp. NPDC020468 | reverse complement strand
CGCGCCCCCCCCCCCCCTGAGCGCGGGGGGGGCCCCCGCCCCGCCCCCCCCCCCCGACCGTCACCGTCCACACCGTCACCGACCACCTCGATCGGGTGCGCTCACCCCGACTCAGGTGCGCTTGCGCTGGTCCTTCGCGCTCTGCCGGGCCTGCGCGCGGCGCTCCTTGCGGGTGCCGCCCTGCTGGTTGCCGCCCGCCTGCTGGGTCGAGCCGCTCTTCTCCTCGCCGCCACCCTCGGCCGGGCCGGAGTAGGTCAGGCCCTGCTGGCCGCCCTGCGCGCCCAAACCCTTGCCCCGCAACGCGGGCGGGATGGCGTTGCCGCTCTGCAACTGGGCGAGCGCCGGACCCGCCGGCGCCTCCTGCTGCCGACGGCGCTGCTGCTCGGCCTGCGCCTCCTGCTGGGCCGCGGCCGCGGCGCGCGCCCGTGCCCGGGCGCCGGTCAGCGGACCCGCGCCGTTCGCGATCGACACCTGCACCGGCGGCTCGGGGGCGGGCTCGGGCTCGGCGGCCTCGACCTGGAGGTTGAACAGGAAGCCGACCGTCTCCTCCTTCAGCGCCTCGAGCATGCCGTTGAACATGTCGAAGCCCTCGCGCTGGTACTCGATCAGCGGGTCGCGCTGGGCCATCGCGCGCAGGCCGATGCCCTCCTTGAGGTAGTCCATCTCGTAGAGGTGCTCGCGCCACTTGCGGTCCAGCACGGACAGCAGCACGCGCCGTTCCAGCTCGCGCATCGCGCCCGGACCCACCCGGCCGTCGATGTCGGCCTCCCGCGCGGAGTACGCGTCGTGCGCGTCCTCCTGGAGCTTCTCCTTCAGCAACTCCTTGGTGAGGTCCTCGTCGGCCTCCAGGAGCTCCTTGTGGTCGAGCGACACCGGGTACAGCGTCTTGAGCGCCGTCCACAGCTGCTCGAAGTCCCAGTCCTCGGCGTAGCCGTCGGCCGTCGCGCCGTCGACGTACTCGCCGACCACGCTGGTGATCATGTGGTCGACCTGGTCGCGCAGGTCCTCACCGGCCAGCACGCGGTGGCGCTCGGCGTAGATCACCTTGCGCTGCTCGTTCATGACCTCGTCGTACTTGAGGACGTTCTTGCGGATCTCGAAGTTCTGCTGCTCGACCTGGGTCTGCGCGGAGCGGATGGCGCGGGTGACCATCTTGTGCTCGATCGGCACCTCGTCCGGCACCTTCAGGCGGGTCATCACGTTCTCGACCATGGTCGCGTTGAAGCGGCGCATCAGTTCGTCCTTGAGGGACAGGTAGAACCGGGACTCGCCCGGGTCGCCCTGCCGGCCGGAACGACCGCGCAGCTGGTTGTCGATCCGCCGCGACTCGTGCCGCTCGGTGCCGAGCACGTACAGCCCGCCCGCCTCGCGCACCTCCTCCGCCTCGGCCTTGACCTCGACGGTGATGTCCTCGATCAGCTTCGACCAGGCGGCCTCGTAGTCCTCGGGCGTCTCGACCGGGTCCAGGCCGCGCTCGCGCAGCTCGTGGTCGGCGATGATGTCCGGGTTGCCGCCCAGCACGATGTCGGTGCCTCGGCCCGCCATGTTCGTGGCGACCGTGACGGCGCCCTTGCGGCCGGCCTTCGCGATGATCAGCGCCTCGCGGTCGTGGTGCTTGGCGTTGAGCACCTCGTGCGGGATGCCCTTGCGCACCAGCAGCTTCGACAGGTACTCGGAGCGCTCGACGCTCGTGGTGCCGATCAGGACCGGCTGGCCCTTCTCGTGGCGTTCCGCGATGTCCTCGGCGACCGCCTCGAACTTCGCCTCCTCGGTCTTGTAGACCAGGTCGGGCTCGTCCTTGCGCTGCATCGCGCGGTTGGTCGGGATGGGCGTCACGCCGAGCTTGTAGGTCTGGTGGAACTCGGCCGCCTCGGTCTCGGCGGTACCGGTCATGCCGCCGAGCTTGGAGTAGAGCCGGAAGTAGTTCTGGAGGGTGATCGTGGCGAGGGTCTGGTTCTCCGCCTTGATCTCCACGCCCTCCTTGGCCTCGATGGCCTGGTGCATGCCCTCGTTGTAGCGACGACCCGCCAGCACGCGGCCGGTGAACTCGTCCACGATCATGACCTCACCGTTGCGGACGATGTAGTCCTTGTCGCGGGTGAACAGCTCCTTGGCCTTGAGCGCGTTGTTCAGGTACCCGACGAGCGGGGTGTTCGCCGCCTCGTACAGGTTGTCGATGCCGAGCTGGTCCTCGATGTAGGCGACGCCGGCCTCGGACACGCCGACGGTCCGCTTGCGCTCGTCCACCTCGTAGTGGACGTCCTTCTTCAGGAGAGGCGCCATCCGGGCGAACTCGAGGTACCAGCGGCTGGACTGGTCGGCCGGGCCGGAGATGATCAGCGGGGTGCGGGCCTCGTCGATGAGGATCGAGTCGACCTCGTCCACGACGGCGAAGAAGTGGCCGCGCTGCACGCACTCGTCCTGGCTCCACGCCATGTTGTCGCGCAGGTAGTCGAAGCCGAACTCGTTGTTCGTGCCGTAGGTGATGTCCGCGTGGTAGGCGACCCGGCGCTGCTCGGGGGTCATCTCGGACAGGATCACGCCGACCGTGAGCCCGAGGAACCGGTGGATGCGCCCCATCCACTCCGCGTCGCGCTTGGCCAGGTAGTCGTTGGTCGTGACGACGTGCACGCCCTCGCCCGCGATGGCGTTCAGGTAGGTCGGGAGGACGGAGGTCAGCGTCTTGCCCTCACCGGTGCGCATCTCGGCGATCTGCCCGAGGTGCAGCGCCGCGCCGCCCATCAGCTGAACGTCGAAGTGCCGCTGCCCCAGCGTCCGCTTGGCCCCTTCCCGCACCACGGCGAAGGCCTCGGGCAGCAACTCGTCCAGGCTCTCCCCGTCGGCGTACCGCTTCCGGAACTCCTCGGTTTTCGCCCGGAGCTCGGTATCGGAGAGGTCGACGACGTCGTCTTCGAGGTTGTTGATGTGCGCTGCGATGTTGCGCAGGCGCTTGAGCATCTTGCCCTCGCCGGCGCGGAGCAGTCGGGACAGCACCATCTTGGGTCGACCTCATTACCTCATCGCGACGCGCCCACGCGGGCGCCTTCCAGCGGCTCGTCACGTGCGCGACGTGCCCTCACCACCCGCCATCGTAGGCAAGACGCGAAGGTGTGTGCACAGACACAGGTAGGAAGGGGTGCGGAACCACGCGCCCCGCCCCGAACGCCGGACCTGGGGAGATCACCCCCGACCAGCCCCGAGCCGACCGCCGGGGTTGACGGTTGACCCCACCGAGTGGCGCGCGATCGGGCGACACCACACCTGACCTGGCCAATCAAAACGCCGTTTGGAGGACCGACCGCTTCACACCTGTTTTACAGAATGCGCCCGATCGGGCAGTGGGGGGAGGGGAGCGGAGGCGAGGCAGGGACGAGGCGGCGCTGGGGGGTGGGCCGCCGCGTGGGAGGGGAAGGACGGATCGGCGGGGCGGTGGCGGCGGCGGCGGCGCGGCGAGGGGTTGCAGAGGCGAAGGAAGGCGCGGGGACGGCCGGCGGTCGGAGCGCCGAAGGCGCGTGTCGCCTAACGCCGGGGCCTCGTGTTCTCCCCGTATGGCCTGGGCGCAGCCCAACCGCATGTGTCAAGGGGGCACACGACGCCCAACGCACGCGTCACTCGGATCTGCCCCCTTGACGCATGTGGTTGCCTCCGGCAGGCCATACGGGGAGAACACGACGCCCTAAAACCCCCGGAGGCGCTGCCCGTCCGGCGAGGACGCTTTGGGGGTGACCAGAAGCTCAACGTGGGTCGGACCGAGTTGGGGACGGCGCGAACGACCTGGAGAGGGACGGGCCGGGACGAAGGTCGGGCTGGACGGAAGTCGGGCCGGGTAGGGCTGGGTGACCCGGCGGTGGCTGCCGGGTGGAACGGGGACGGGGCGAGAGGCCCAGACGTCGGGGGCCTCCGGACCCGACCTGGGCCAGGTCGGGGAGTCGGTGCCGGGGAATGTGCGCAGCTGGGCACCGGAAGTGCGCACCTCGGAGGAGAGACCCTGGAAGAGGCGCAAGGTCAGGAGACAGCACGGGCGGAGCCGGCGAGGGCGGCCTCGGGCAGCGGGTGCCGGTGCGGCCCAGGAGCAGGGGCGGCGGGGGCCGGCGGGGTCGGCCTTGGGCGGCGCATACAGGCGAGGCGCACCGGGGGGCGAGGCGTAAGGCAACAGGCGGCGCGGGGCGGGACCGACGACGTTGGCCTTGGGCGGTGCCTACCGGGGAGGCGCGGCGGGGCGCAGGCGAGAGGCGGAGTCGGCTCTGGGGAGCGCGGCGGGGACAGGGCCGGAGGAAGGGCGCCAGGGAGCGGGCATGGGGAACCCCCGGCGTGCAGAGCGCCGGGGGCCGAGGTGGGTGGGGGGGCGGCAGGAGCGGGTCAGGCGAGCCTGATCACGCCGTAGTCGAAGCCCTTTCGGCGGTAGACGACGCTGGGGCGGCCGCAGTCGGCGTCCGCGAAGAGGTAGAAGTCGTGGCCGACCAGTTCCATCTCGTAGAGGGCCTGGTCGACGGTCATCGGCTTGGCCGCGTGCTCCTTCTCGCGCACGACCCTGCCGGGCAGGTTGTCCTCGAGGCCGTCTTCCCAGCGCTGCTCGGGCACGTCCGCCACGCCCTCGAAGCCGGGTTCCGGTTCGGCGGCCTCCAGGACCGCGGTCCGGCCGACCCACGCGACCTGCGCCTGGCCGTCCGCGGAGCCGGGGATCGCGTCACCCAGGCCGCTGGTGGCCTCGGCCACCGATGTCGGGCCGCGACGCCCGTGGTGCACCCGTCGGCGGTCGTGCGAGCGGCGCAAGCGGCTCTCCAGCTTGGCGACCGCCGCGTCCAGCGCGGCGTAGAAGTCGCCGGCACACGCTTCGGCGCGGATTACCGGGCCACGGCCCTTGCCCGTGATCTCGACACGTTGGCAATTCTTCGACTGGCGGCGGTTGGGTTCGTGGAAGAGTTCCACGTCGAAGCGGATGACCTTGCGGTCGTAGCGCTCCAGTCGACCCATTTTCTCGGCGACGAGCACCCTGTAGTGATCGGGCACCTCTACGTTGCGGCCTTTAACGACGATGTCCATACACGACCTCCCTCGCGTTGCGGCGAGCTATGGCTTCGGATGGCTTCGGCACCGGTGTCGCGATCGTCTTCGCGTAACTGTCGCTGAGGAATTGTCCTCAGCGCTCGCCCGGGGCCAGGATCATGGGCTGTTCGCCTCCTCCCTGCGTGCCGGGAACGCTGATAGCGGTGCACGTTAGCCCGGTATTCGCCGCTGCGACAGCCCCCGAGGCGGGGGAACTCCAAGTTTTTCCGCCGGTGACGGAGAGCGACGACCCGACGCGGTGCGGAGTGGCCCCGGCGAACCTCCGAGTGGCGCTCACACGCACGCACTCACCCTTTCGGCTCAGGCTCGTGCGGACACTTGTCGGCAGAGTCATTGGGACGAACAGCCTCCGCGTGGGCGTCATGTCAGGCCAACGGTCGAGCCGGTCACCGGGTTCCCGGCGGGTATCACCCTCGTGGGTGCGGCCCGCGGGTGGCGGTCAGCGTCAGGACGGCGGGTACCCGGAAACCGGCGGCTTTCAACGCCGAGGTGCACGCGGACGCCGTCGCACCCGTCGTGACCACGTCATCCAGCAGGACGACGGTGGCACCCGGTGGTGGCAGACCCGACCGGGCGAGCAGCACCCGACCTGCGACGTTGATCGTCCGGGCGCGCGCGTCGAGCCCCACCGACTCCCGCACGCCGGGCCCGAACCGCAGCGCGGCCGACACCCGCCACCCGGACGCCCGCGCGAGTCCCACGACGTGGGAACCCCCTCGGCGCCGACTGGCCGCGCGGCGTGAGGGCGCGGGCACCACCCACGCGTCGAGCGGCACATCTGGTAGCAATGGAAGGGCGACCGCGAGCAACGCGCCCAGGACGCCGGCCAAATCACGCCGACCGCGTTCCTTGAACGCGAGCAGCAATTCCCGCGCGACGCCCCGGTAGGCCGCCAGCGCGAACACCGGCGGCCCCGAACCGGGAACGCGGAACGGTGGCCCGAACGCGCTCAGGCACGCGGCGCAACAACGGACGCCCGCCGCGCCACAACCGGGGCAGCGGGAAGGGAGGAGCAGGTTGATCGGCATGCGTCGAGGATGCCGGCGGGGTACGACAGTTTTCCGCCCCAGGAAGCCCACCCGAAGATTCTCGATCGGGTGAACCCGGCGATCACGATCCGGCCAGGGGAAAATGGGGCACCCGCCCCGGAAATCCTCAGCCCGGGTAGAACGCCGACGTCGACCGGTCCGCGATCACCGCGCTGGACCGCCACACGTCGCCGATGTCGCCCGCGCTCCAGATGCCGCTCTGGTCGACCGCCACCACGTTGCGCCCCGGCGCCGCGGCCACCGAGATGATCGGCACCGTCAGGTTCGACGTGTTGTACCGCTCGACCTTCAACCCGTCGAGGTTCACCTTCAGCACCGGGTACGAGGGCGACGACGTCCCGACCACCAGCACGTCCTGCGCCAGCCAGTCCACCGTCGTCGTCCCGGTGGCCAGCGCGGACGGCTGCAACGACCGCCCGGCCCGCAGCGCCACGGTCGAGTCCTGCCCGCGCACCACGGCCGCCACGACGAGCGTCCCGCCCGCCACCACGGCCACCCTGGTGCCGTCCCGGGACAGCCGCAGCTCGGTGATCGTGCCGAACTTCTCCAGGTCGGTCGCGTTCACCGCGCTCGCCGACCACCCGGTGTCGGTTTTGCTCACCCGCACGACCTTGGTGCCGTCGACCACCGTCCATACCTCGGTGCTCGGCTCACCGGCCCGCCCGCTGAGCAGCCACGACGGCCGCGTCATCGTCACCGCGGGCAGGTCGACGAACGGCAGCGAGTCGTCCTCCGTGCCACCCACCCGCAGCCGCGCCCGGTCGCCGTCCCGGCACACCAGCGCCAGCTTCGCGCCGTCCAACGACTGCGCCGCGCTCAGCACGCCGTACTCGGCGGTGCCCGCCGGGCCCTTCACCGGCACGCCGTCGGCCAGCTGCCGCACCGAGGAGTCCTTGACCAGCAGCCCGGACAGGTCGGCGTCCGGCGTCACCAGCGACTCGCCGGTCTGCACGTCCGCCGGCCGCCACTCGGTCTGGTCGGGCGAGATCGGCGCGCCCTCCACCAGCACCTTGATCCGGCTCGACGTGACGCCCGCGAGCGATTTCACCACCTGGGCCACGACCTGCTTGCGCACCTGCGCGGTCAGGTCGCCGACCTTGGCCAGGTCGACCTCCAGCGCGCCGTCGTCGGCCTCGTGGGTGTCCTTGCGCTGGGTCGCGCCGTTCGGGATCGCGGTCGCCAGCGCGCCGCGCATGTTCGCCGCCGGTCCCTTGAGCAGCAGCTCGGTCACCCGGCGCGGGATCGAGGTCGACGGCGGCACGACCACGTAGCGCGGATCGGGCACCAGCACGCTGAAGTCGGGGCTGTAGAAGTACAGCGTCACCCGCCGGTAGTTCAGGTTGAACCCGTTGAGCGGCATGTAGATGCCCACCGGCGGCTCGGAGATGCGCCAGTGCCCGTTGTCGTCCCGGGTCACGCCGACCGGCACGGTGAAGTCGCCGAGCTGCTGCTGGAACGAGCTGTCCCCGGTCTCCAGCCGCCCGACGTACTTGCCGTTGAACGACACCGCGCGCTTCTTCGGGTCCTGCCCGGTCTCCACCTCGCCCGGCACCGTGTTGAACGTCGTCTCGATGATCGTGGGCGGCGCCTTGGTGTCCCACGCCTTCTGCGCGTCGGGCGTCAGGTAGGCCTTGGCCGCCGCGTAGTCGCCGTCCGGGTTCACCGACGCGTTCACGAAGCCGCGCACCAGGTTCAGCGGGTCGAGGTCGTCGGTCGGCTCGGGCGCGGCGGCCTGCGTCGCGCCGCCCGCCGACGGGTTCACCGGGATCGGCGAGGTCTGGGTGGGAATCGCCGCGCACCCGGACGTCGCCAGCACCAGCAGTGCCGCCAGCACGCGCCTCACCGCGCCTCCTCGCGTTCCCCGGTCACCGGCTCGGCGGGCTGCCACGTCAGCTCCTCCTCGCTCAGCTCGACCTCCTCCACCACCGGCTCCTCCTCCGCCTCCACGACGGGTTCGGCGGGCGGCAGGTCGGGCGGCACGAGCGGCAGCGGACTGGCGTCCACCTCCTGGCCGTGCCGGCACGGGATGGTCAGCCGGAACACCGCGCCGTACCCGCGCTCGCCCCAGGCCTCCAGCCAGCCGCCGTGCAGCCGGGCGTCCTCCAGGCTGATCGACAGGCCGAGGCCGGTGCCGCCGGTGCGCCGGTTGCGCGACGGGTCCGCGCGCCAGAACCGGTTGAACACCAGGTCCGCCTCGCCCGGTCGCAGCCCCACCCCGCGGTCGCGGACGGTCACCGCCACGGCGGAACCGCTGCTGCGCAGGGTGAGTTCGACGGGCAGGCCCTCGCCGTGGTCGATCGCGTTGGCCAGCAGGTTGCGCAGGATGCGCTCGACCCGCCGGGAGTCCAGCTCGGCGGTGACCTCCTCGGCGGGCAGGTCCATCACGATCGAGGTGCCGGCGCTGTTGGCGATGCCGCGCACCGAGTCGTGCGCCCGGCGTGCCAGCACCCGGACGTCCACGAGTTCGGCGGCCAGTTCCTCGACGCCCGCGTCCAGCCGGCTGATCTCCAGCAGGTCGCCGAGCAGCGACTCGAACCGGTCGAGCTCGTCCACCAGCAGCTCGGTGGACCGGGACAGCCCGGGCGGGAACTGCTCGCGCGAGGCGTGCAGCACGTCGGCGGCCATCCGCACGGTGGTCAGCGGCGTGCGCAGCTCGTGCGACACGTCCGAGGTGAACCGGCGCTGGAGCTGGCCGAACTCCTCCAGCTGGTGGATCTGGCGCTGGATGCTCGCGGCCATCTCGTTGTAGGACTCGGCGAGCCGCGCCACGTCGTCCTCGCCCACCACGGGCATCCGCTCGTCCAGGCTGCCGTCGGCGAACCGCTCGGCGATCTCGGCGGCCTGCCGCACCGGGCGCACGACCTGGCGGGTGACCAGGTTCGCGATCACCGCGAGCAGCAGCAACAGCACCAGGCCGCCGACCACCAGGGTGGACTGCACGACCTCGGCCGTCGCCTGCTCGCTGGTCAGCGGGAACAGCAGGTACAGGTGCATGGCGCGGGCCGAGCTGTTCACCGGCTTGCCGACGACGAGCAGCGTGGTGCGGGTGCCCGCCCGGTCGACGGTGGTGATCTGGTAGCCCGCGCTGCCGCGCTCGAGCATCTTGACCAGGCCGTCGGGCACGTCCTGCCAGTTGCCGACCGCGATGGGCCTGCCGTCCGAGCCGACGCCGACCGGGTCGTACAGCACGGGTTCGAACGCGCCCGCGCCCGACGTGGTCGCGTCCGAGCCGGACCCGGACGTGTTGATCTTGTTCAACGCGCTGGTGAACCGGGCGCGCACGCTGTCCGGGCCCGGGTTGAGGCCGGACAGGTCGGGCTGGATCGCCGACGCGCTGGCCTCGGCCTGGCGGATCGCCGCCTCGGTCTTGGTCTCCAGCAGCTGACCGGTGATCTGCACCTGGAGCACCATGCCCAGCACGAACACGACGGCGGAGGACAGCGCGAGCGTGCTGACCACGACCCGCAGCTGGAGCGACCGCCGCCACAGCTCACCGAACGCCGTGGCACGACGCCGCGCGTGCTCGGCCGCGCGGCGCGCCTGACGCACCACGGGCTCGAGCAGGCGCGACGTCATCTCCGGCGGACTCCGATCACGGAGGGCCCGCCTTGTAGCCCACGCCGCGGACGGTCAGCACGACCTCGGGGTGCTCCGGGTCCCGCTCGACCTTGGACCGCAGCCGCTGCACGTGCACGTTGACCAGGCGGGTGTCGGCGGCGTGCCGGTAACCCCACACCTGCTCCAGCAGCACCTCGCGGGTGAACACCTGGCGCGGCTTGCGCGCCAGTGCCACGAGCAGGTCGAACTCCAGCGGGGTGAGCTGGATCGGCTTGCCCTCGCGCAGCACCTCGTGGCCCGGCACGTCGATGGTCAGGTCGCCGATCTGGAGCACCTCGGCCGGCTCGGCCTCGGTGCGGCGGAGCCTGGCCCGGATCCGGGCGACCAGCTCCTTCGGCTTGAACGGCTTCACCACGTAGTCGTCGGCGCCGGACTCGAGGCCCAGCACCACATCCACGGTGTCGCTCTTGGCCGTCAGCATGACGATCGGAACGCCCGACTCCGAGCGGATCGCCTTGCAGACGTCGATGCCGTTCATGCCCGGGAGCATGAGGTCCAGCAGGACCAGGTCCGGCTTCAACTCGCGCAGTGCGGGCAGCGCACGGGCCCCGTCGGCCACCACAGCCGTGTCGAACCCCTCGCCCCGCAGCACGATCGTCAGCATCTCCGCCAGGGCGGGGTCGTCGTCCACGACGAGCACGCGTGCCTTCATACCCAACATCGTCCCACTAGTGGTCGATCGTTCACGCACCACCCAGCGCTCATCGCTGCTGGTCGTCACGCGCGTCCGGTCGGTAATCGTCCTGGTTCGCCTGTCCACGAGCCCACCTCGCCTCGTCGCGCGCGGTTCGTTCAGCGACTCATCGGCCCGGTAGTCACGTTTCGTTACCGAATCACACTAACGGGTGAAGTGCCGAATTCCGTCGAACGCCCGGGGCCACTCAGAGTTCCAGCAGCGCCTCCGGAAGCGGGCTGGTCGACGTGATCACCCGCCACGGCGACAGGTAGGAGGCGGCGGCCAGCCCGTCGTAGACCGCCGCGCAGCGGGACTGGAGCGAGGAGTCGGACTCGTAGAGGTCCCGGTCCCGGGACTCGGCGGACTCGCGGTGGGCCGCCCGCGAGGCGGCGACCTCGGTCGGCACCCGCAGCAGCAGTTGCAGGTCGGGCACCGGCACGCCGAAGCGGGTCACCTCCAGGTCGCGGACCCAGCCGGCGAACTCGCCGTCCGCGCCCTGGCGCAGGCGTGCGGCGCCGTACGCGGCGTTGGAGGAGACGTAGCGGTCCAGCAGGACCACGTCGTACTGGGCCAGGTCGGCGCGGATGCCCTCGGCCGCGGCCCGGCGGTCCAGGGCGTAGAGGACGGACATGCCGTGCACGGAGTCGGTCAGGTCGCCGAGCCTGCCGTGCAGCGCGTCCCGGACGAGTTCGGCGTGCACGTCCTCCTCGTAGCGCGGGAACGCGCCGGTGGCCACCTTCCTCCCGCGTTCGGCGAGCGCGTCGGTCAACGCCTTCGCGAGGGTGCGCTTGCCGGCTCCGTCGAGGCCTTCGATCACGACCAGTTTTCCCACGGCGACCACTGTAGAGAGACCTCGGGTGGTCCAGTCCTTGCACGGGTGGGCGAACTCGTCGCCCAGTCGGGTGACAAGAGATCCTTTCGGTCACCCGAGTGAGTGACTACGGTGAACCCAACTCTTGCACGGAAGAGGTGGTGCGGCGGTGACCGCGGAGTCCGGACACGCCGTGTCGGCCGATCAGCCGGGGCTGCCCTCCGCGTTGGCCGAAACCCTGCGCTACGGGCCGTTCCACCGCGCCCTGCACGACGCCATCGCGCACCGGGGCCTGTCGCTCGCCCGGCTGCGCGCGCACCTGGAGGCGCTCGGCGTCCAGGTCGGGCAGTCCACCCTGAGCTACTGGCAGCGCGGGCTGCGGCACCCCGAGGTGCCCCGGGCCATCGGCACCGTGCGGGCGCTGGAGACCGTGCTGCGGCTGCCGCCCGAATCGCTGGTCGCGCTGGTCGGCCGACGCCCGCAACCCCGGCTGCCCCGACCGGCGTTCGCCGAACTCGCGGGCGCCTGGAACCGGACCAGGCCCATCGCCGAGTTCGACCCCGAGTCGAAGGTCAACTCCGACCTCGAGGTGCTGGCGGTGCACGACTCGGTGCTCATCGGCGCGCAGCGCGAGCAGCGGTCGATCACCACCCGGCTGGTGGTGCGGGCCAAGAGACCCGGGCCCGACCGGTACGTGGCGGTGCACCAGGGCGACGAGGGCTGCGTGATCGACAACGCGATCGTGCGCCCGGCCGAGGGGTGCCGGCAGGGCCGGTCCCGGCGGCAGAGCGCGTCGCGCGGGCTGGCGTTCGAACTGCTCTTCGACCGGCGGCTGGCCGAGGGCGAGGAGCACGTGTTCAGCTTCACCGTGCTGGACGACACCGGCGGCCCCACACCGGGCCACCACCGCACGTTCCCCGACCCGTGCCGGGGCTACCTGCTGCAACTGGCGTTCAACCGGCGCACGCTGCCGGCCCGCTGCACCCGCCAGTTCCGCACCGACACCGACGCGCCCCCGATCGACGTGGACGAACTCGTCTGCGGGATCGGGGGCGTGGTCAGCGCCTACTTCCTCGACGTCGGCCCCGGACTGGCCGGGGTCGCCGTCGAGTGGACTTAAGAACCGCGAAGCCGCCGTCGGTAGGTCGCGACCCATCCCAGGTCGATCACGCCTTTCGATCGGGCTGGGATCGGTCGCGAACTGCCGACCTGCCGGCGGCTTCGCCGACCTGCCGGAGGCAGGTCAAAACAGCTCAGTACCGGTAGTGGTCGGCCTTGTACGGGCCCTCGACGTCCACGTCGATGTACTCGGCCTGGTCCTTCGAGAGCTTGGTGAGCTTGCCGCCCAACGCCTCCAGGTGGATGCGCGCGACCTTCTCGTCCAGCTTCTTGGGCAGCCGGTACACCTCCTTGTCGTACTCCTCGAACTTGGTGAACAGCTCGACCTGCGCGATCACCTGGTTGGAGAACGAGTTGGACATCACGAAGCTCGGGTGCCCGGTCGCGTTGCCCAGGTTCAGCAGGCGACCCTCGGACAGCACCAGGATCGAGTGGCCGTCCGGGAACACCCACTCGTCGACCTGCGGCTTGATGTTGATCCGGTGGATGCCCGGGAACCGCTGCAACCCGGCCATGTCGATCTCGTTGTCGAAGTGGCCGATGTTGCCCAGGATCGCCTGGTGCTTCATGGCGGCCATGTGCTCGACGCGCACGACGTCCTTGTTGCCCGTCGTGGTGATGATGATGTCCGCGCGGCCGATCACGTCTTCCAGGACCTGCACGTCGTAGCCGTCCATCGCCGCCTGCAACGCGCAGATCGGGTCGATCTCGGTGACGACGATCCGCGCGCCCTGGCCGCGCAGCGACTCCGCCGCGCCCTTGCCGACGTCGCCGTAGCCGCAGATGACCGCGACCTTGCCGCCCATCAGCACGTCGGTGCCGCGGTTGATGCCGTCGATCAGCGAGTGCCGGATGCCGTACCGGTTGTCGAACTTCGACTTGGTGACCGCGTCGTTGACGTTGATCGCCGGGAACAGCAGCTCGCCCTGCGCGGCCAGCTGGTACAGCCGCATGACGCCGGTCGTGGTCTCCTCGGTGACGCCGCGGATGCCCTCGGCGATCTTGGTCCACTTGGCCGAGTCGGCCGCGAGCGAGCGGCGCAGCGTCTCCAGGACGATCGCGTACTCCTCGGAGTCGTCGTCCGAGGTCGCGGGCACCACGCCGGCCTTCTCGTACTGGACGCCCTTGTGCACCAACAGGGTCGCGTCGCCGCCGTCGTCCAGGATCATGTTCGGGCCCCGGCCGTCCGGCCAGGTCAGCATGGACTCGGCGGTCCACCAGTACTCGTCCAGCGTCTCGCCCTTCCAGGCGAACACCGGCACACCCTTGGGCTCCTCGACGGTGCCGTGCGGGCCGACCACGACGGCCGCCGCCGCGTGGTCCTGGGTGGAGAAGATGTTGCACGAAGCCCAGCGCACCTCGGCGCCGAGCGACACGAGCGTCTCGATCAGCACGGCGGTCTGCACGGTCATGTGCAGCGAGCCCGAGACCCGGGCACCCTTGAGCGGGTAGACCTCCGAGTACTCGCGCCGCAGTGCCATGAGGCCGGGCATCTCGTGCTCCGCCAACCTGATCTCCTTGCGACCGAACTCGGCAAGGGAGAGGTCTGCGACGGCGAAGTCGATGCCGTTGCGGGTCTGGAGCCTTTCGGCGGTCATCGCGGGATCCTCCATCTCGGGTTGTGACCGACCCTACCGCTCGCCACGCCGGTCCACCCGGGTCGCGTGTGGCCAACCCCGGATGGGCCACGATGGCGGTCGGACGTGCTGTTTCCGGCAGGGAGGCTCCCGTGCTGATTCCCGGACCCGACACCCGGGTGGTGGAACTGCGAGTGCACGGCGTGCAGGGCACCACGCCGCAGTCGCTGGTCGACGCCGTCGCGGCGGTGGACGTGGCGGGCGACGGGTTGGGCCGCGTCGTGCGCCCTGCCGACCGGTTGCGCAGACCCGCGCCGGGACCGGTGCTGCACACCCCCGGCCGGCCGGTGTCGCGGGTGGTCGAGGGGTACGTCTGGGGCCGGATGACCTCGGGCGGCTGGGCCAAGGCGACGTGGGCGCTGCTGTTCCCGTTCTCGCTGGCGAACGTGGCGCACTGGATGCTGCCGCCGGTGCCGGTCGGGTCGACGGCGGCGCACCTGCTGGGGTTGGCGCTGCGCGGGCTGCTCCGGTTGGCGGCGCTGCTGCTGACCGTGCTGCTGATCGCGCAGCTGGCCGTGGTGAGCCTGGATCTCCTTGCGGCGCAATGCCTCGCGCCCGGCTCGACCTGCCTGTGGGGTCCGACCTGGCTCAGCGGCACGCCGTGGGTGCGCACGGCGGTCGGTCTGGCGCCGATCGCGTTGGCGGTGCTGGTGCTGCGCCAAGTGTCCAGTGTGGACTGGAGGATCGGGCGCGGGGTGCCGGCCGCCGCGCCGGGCTCGCCGTCCGGACTGCCCGGCGCGCACGTGGCCACCGACCCGGACACCCCGGCGCTGCGCACGCTGCACCTGGTGGCCGGGTTGGGCGCGGCGGTGGTGATCGCGCTCGGCGGACCGCTCGGCCCGTCGTCGGACGGCCTCGCGGCGCGGGTGTGCTGGGGCCTCGGCGTCGTGCTGGTGGCGTTGCCCGCGCTCGCGACCGCGGTGATCGACGACCCGACCGGCGGCGCGCCGCACCGGGGCGGCCGCTGGCTGCGCGCCGCGCTGGGCGTCCGGCCGCGCCGGGTGCTGAACGCGGTGGCGTGGCTGGTGTTCGGCGCCACCGGCGTGGTGCTGACCCGGTTGCCGGTCCGGTTGCCGGGCGCGGACCTCGCGGTGCAGGTGGTGGCGGGCTCCGTCGCGCTGGTGTGCGCGGCGATCGGGGTGCTGCTCGCGCCGGCCGCGCTGCTGGCCAGGCGGACGTGGTCCGGGCTGCCGCGCGACCTGCGGCCGTGGGCGGGCGGGTGGATGGCCGCGCCGGTGCTGGCGGTCGCGGCGCTGCTCGGCGGCGGGTTCGGCGCGGGGGTGGCGCTGGCGCTGCGCCGGGTGCTGGGCCACGGCGTGCTGCCGCGCGGGTACGACTACATCACCCTGCTGTGGGGCGTGGCGGGTGTGCTGGGACTGCTGGTGGCGACCGCGATGGTGGCCGCGACCGGCATGGTGCGGTGGAGTTCGCTGCGCCGGGACAAGGAGTGGGCGCGCGAGGCCGCGCTGCTGCACTCGGGTCGGGCCCGGGACCTGACCAAGGCCGCGCGGGCCTGGTGGTGGGCGCGCTGGGAGCAGCGGCACAGCCACCACGTGGTGATCGTGGGCGCGTTCGTGCTGGTGGGCGGCGCGGTGCCGGCAGCCTGGCTGCGGCTGCGCGGTGTCGACCTGTCCGGCTGGGTGCGCCCGTTCGCGACGGTGGGCGTGCTGGTGCTCGCGTTGCTGGCGCTGGCGTTGCTGCGCGCGGTGTGGCTCGCGGCCCGCCGGCCGGACGCCGCGCGGCAACTGGGGATCCTGGCCGACCTGGCCGCGTTCTGGCCGCGCGAGGCGCACCCGGTGGTGCCGCCGTGCTACGCGCTGAAGGTGGTGCCGGAACTGGTGAACCGGGTGCGCGAGCACCTCGCCGAGCCGGACACCAGGGTGGTGCTGGCCGGGCACAGCCAGGGCAGTCTGCTGGCGGCGGTGGCGGCGGCCCGGCTGCTGGAGGAACTGCCCGAGTCGCAGGCGGCCCGGCTGGGTCTGGTCACGGCGGGCTCGCAGTTGCAGTGGGCCTACCCGCGCGCGTTCCCGGCCGTGGTGCCGCACGCGTCGCTGGCCCGGTTGGCGGGCGGGTTGCACGGGCGGTGGCGCGCGCTGTGCCGGGGCACGGACCCGTTGGGCGGCGCGGTGACCACGTGGGACCGGCAGGTGTACGGCGGCATGCTGCTGGGCGTCGGCTTCCGGGCCGACGGCACCACCGGCGCGCTGCCGCCGGCGCAACGCGGTCCGACCGGCGCGCTGGTGCTGGGCGGCGACCACTGGCTGCCGGACCCGCAGCGCGGCCCGTTCACCGGGCGCCGCTGGTCGCCGGGCGTGAACGGGCACCGCGACTACACCTCCGACCCCGAGTGGGACCGCGCGGTCGCGATGGCCGCGGGCCTGCACGACCCCGGCGTCGTGCTGGTGCCGCCGGCCCGGGTGCCGGGCACCCTGATGCCACCGCTGCCCGCGTCCTCGGCCCGTCCGCGCACGGTGCCCAAGACCGCGCCGAACGCCGACGCGCCGCCCGCGCCGAGGTCCGGCGAACCGCCCGCCACCGAACCGACGCCCGAGCCCACCACCAACCCGGCGCGTCCCGAGCCGGGCTGAGGTCTCCCGGACCGACCCCGCCGGGTCCGCGACCGGAGCAGGCGGGTCCCGGTACCGGCGACACCCGGCACCTCCCGGGCGACCGGGTTTGGTCCGGCGGGGGCGCGTCGAGCAGGATCCGGGGTGGCGGGCAGCGGAACGGCGGTGGCTCGTGGTCGAGCGCGGCGCCTTACCGCCGCACGGTCGGAAACCTCCCCCGGAGCGGGGTGGGATTCGTCCGTCCGGACGCGTGCCGACCTCCGGCCGCCCGCACATACAACTTCATGTAACCGGTACGGCAGGTCCGTCGAGGAGTCGAGTTGGATGACACGGTAGGTCACCGCCAGGCGGACGCCGAGCTGCGCGACGCCCTGATCGCGGAAGACTGCGCCGGGCCCGTCTGGGACCGATTCAAGGACGCGCTCGCGGAGTACGGGTTCGCCCTGGTGATGGCCTGGCTCAAGTCCGAGGCCATCTTCGCGCTGTGCACCGAGAAGGGCTGCCCTCCCGGCGACCCGCCGCCGTACTGGGACCGGGACGACCTGGAGAGCCTCGCCGCGGACACGGTCGTCAAGGCGATGGAGGTGTTCCGGCGCAAGGCGCTGCTCGAGGGCGGCTGGGACCCGAGGGCGGGCGCGAGCCTGACCACGTACTTCGCCACCGGCTGCGTCTACGCGTTCCCGAACATCTACCGCAAGTGGCGCAAGGAGTTCCTGCACCGGCTCGACGCGGCGAACCGGTCCGCGCGCGCCGAGGTGCTCGCCGACCTGCCGTCCACCGCGCGCGACCCGGGCGACGTGGTCGTCACGCGCCTCCAGATCCGCAACGCCCTCGCGGGCATCGAGGACGAGCGCGCGGTGCTGGCGGTCCGGTTGCAGGGCGCGGGGTACACGGTCGGCGAGATCGCCGAGGCGCTCGGCACCAGCCACGGCGCGATCAAGGGCGCCCTGGAACGGCTGCGCCGCACGGTGAACAGGTCGACCGGGAACGGGACGGAAGATGTCTGACGAACTGGAAAGCCTCATCGGCCGGTCGTCGTTCGGCACGATCGACGCGAAGGACCTGCGCGCACGCACGCCCCGGGTGACCGCCGAGGTCATCGCGGCCCGGGTCAACCCGCCGATCCGGTCCCGCCAGGTCCGCGTGGTGTCGGACTGGGCGGTCGCCGCGCTGACCGAGGTGGCGCCGGTCACCGGGAGGATGGCCATGGCCGCCACGACGCCGCGCGGCGACCGGTACGGCCGGGTCGCCGACACCGTGCGCACGATCCACCTGCCCGGCCGGACGCACACGTCGGACTGGCCGGTGACGAGCCTGCTCGGCCGGCTGCGCGAGACGACCCGCCGCGAGCTGCTCAACATCGGCACGGTCGTGCGGTACGCCGCCGACCGCGAGGTGATAGAGCAGGACGCGAAGGACACCCACGCGCTGCTGCTGCTCGACGGCGTGGTGAAGGTGCAGACGATCGACGAGGCCGGCGACACGGCGCTGCTCGCGATCCGCTCGGCGGGCGACCTGGTCGGCGAAATGGCCGCCCTGGACCGGAAACCGCGCTCGGCGACCGTGGTGACCTGCGGCGAGGTGACCGCGAAGCTGATCAGCAGCACCGAGCTGATGAGCTTCCTCTACCGCCGCAACGACGTGTTCGTGGAGTTGATCACGCTCACCAACGACCGGCTGCGCTGGGCGAACCAGCGCCGGCGCGACCTGCTCTCGCACCCGGCGTCGCAGCGGGTGGCGCGGGTGCTGGCCGAGCTGGTCCGCATCTACGGCCGCGAGGAGGCCGTGGGCTGGACGCTGGGCATCCCGCTGACCAAGGTCGAGCTGGCGTCGATCGCGGGCATGAAGCCGCGCACCGCCGAGAAGGCGTTCTCCGACCTGCGCAAGGCCGGCGTGGTGGTCAGCCACCTGCGCCGGGACGTGCTGGTGCCGGACCTGGACGCGTTGCGCGCGTTCGCGGAGGCGTGAGGGGAGGCCCGGCCGCCGGGCCTCCCCCCGTCCGACCTACTCGTTCAACGCGGAGTGCCGCCTGCTGTAGCCGAAGTAGACGACCACGCCGACCGCCATCCACACCAGGAACCGCACCCAGGTCAGCGCGGTCAGGTTCAGCATCAGCCACAGGCACGCCAGGATCGCCAGGATCGGGATCAGCGGCACGAGCGGCACTCGGAACCCGCGCTCCAGGTCCGGCCGGGTCTTGCGCAGCACCAGCACGCCGGCCGAGACGAGCACGAACGCGAACAGCGTGCCGACGTTGACCATCTCCTCCAGCTTGCCCGCCGGGAAGAAACCGGCCGCGATCGCGACCAGCACGCCGATGCCGAGGGTGATCCGGTACGGCGTGCCCTTCCTGCCGGTGCGCGCGAGCTTGCGCGGCAGCAGGCCGTCGCGGGACATCGCGAACAGCACCCGGGACTGGCCGAGCATCAGCACCATCACCACCGTGGTCAACCCGGCGAGCGCGCCGAAGGAGATCACCGCGGCCGCCCAGTCCAGGCCGTTGTCGGCGAACGCGGTGGCGAGCGTGGCGCGGCTGCCGTCGGGCTGGGTCTTGAGCCGGTCGTAGGGCACCATGCCGGTGATCACCAGCGACACCGCGACGTACAGCACGGTCACGATCACCAGCGAGCCGAGGATGCCGCGCGGCACGGCCTTCTGCGGGTTCTTCGTCTCCTCCGCGGTGGTCGCGACGACGTCGAACCCGATGAACGCGAAGAACACCAGCGACGCCGCGGCGAGCAGCCCGAGCACGCCGTAGGTGCTCCCGGAGAACCCGGTGACCAGCGAGAACAACGACTGCTCCAGGCCGGTGCCGGTGCTGCCGCCGGTGTGCGCGGGCGGGATGTACGGGCTGTAGTTCTCCGCCTTGACGTACCCGATGCCGAGCACGATCACCAGCAGCACCACGGCGACCTTGACCGCCGTGATCACCGCGCTGACCCGGGAGGACAGCTTCGTGCCGACGACCAGCAGCACGGTCAGCCCGAACACCAGCAGCAGCGAGCCCCAGTCGAGGTCGACCGGACCCACCGCCACCGTGGTCTTCAACGGCAGTCCCAGCTGTTCCAGCACGTTCTGGAGGTACTGCGACCAGCCCTTGGCGACCGCGGCCGCGCCGACCGCGAACTCGAGGACCAGGTCCCAGCCGATGATCCACGCGGCGAACTCGCCGAACGTCGCGTAGGAGAACGTGTAGGCGCTGCCCGCCACCGGCACCGTCGAGGCGAACTCGGCGTAGCACAGCGCGGCCAGCGCGCAGGCGACGGCGGCCAGCACGAACGCCAGCGACACCGACGGTCCGGCGAGGTTGCCCGCCGTGCTCGCGGTGAGGGTGAAGATGCCCGCGCCGATCACCACCGCGACGCCGAACACGGTGAGGTCCCACGCGGTGAGGTCCTTGCGGAGCCTGGTGTCCGGCTCGTCGGTGTCCGCGATCGACCGCTCGACCGACTTCGTTCGCCACAGTCCGTTCCCCGGCACTGGAGTCCTCCTTGTTCGAGGTCTGCGGACTACCCACCCGGTCGGGGTGCTCAATCCCGGTAGTTTGCCCGTCATGACGGTGCTCTGCCTCGACGTGGGCTCGACGTGGACCAAGGGCGCGCTGGTGTCGGACGACGGCGCCCTGCTCGGCACCGCGCAGCACCCGACCACGCCGCCCGAGGTGCTGCACGGCGTCGACCACGTCGCGGCGGTGCTGGAGGCCGACGAGGTGCTGGTCTGCTCGTCGGCCGGCGGCGGGTTGCGGCTGGCCGTGGTGGGGCAGGAACGCCTGGTCAGCGCCGAGGCCGGGTACCGGGTGGCGCTGTCGGCGGGCGCGAAGGTGGTGCACGTGTCGGCCGGCCCGCTGGACGGCGCGGGTGTCCGCGCCTTGCGCGCCGCGAGGCCGGACCTGGTGCTGCTGGTCGGCGGCACGGACGGCGGCGACCGGTCGGTGCTGCTGCACAACGCGGCGAAGGTGGCCCGGGTGGCTTGCCCGATCGTGCTGGCGGGCAACGCCGAGGCCAGGGCGGAGGCGCTCGGACTACTGGCCGGGCGCACCGTCGTGGCGACCGCCAACGTGCTGCCGGACGTGGGCGAACTCGCGCCGGCGCCGGCCCGCGCGGCGATCCGGGAGGTGTTCCTCGACCACGTGATCGGCGGCAAGGGCCTCTCGCGCGGCCCCCGGTTCCGCCGCCTGGTGCGCGCCGTGACGCCGGACGCGGTGCTGCGCGGGGTGTCCCGGCTGGCGGCGCGGGACCGGGAGGGCGCGGTGCTGGTGGTCGACGTGGGCGGCGCGACCACCGACGTCTACTCGGCCGTGTCGACCGCCGACGAGGTCGAGCGGACCGTGGCGCTGCCCGCCGACCGCCGCACCGTCGAGGGCGACCTCGGCCTGCGCTGGTCCGCGCCGGGCGTGGTGGCCGAGGCGCTGACCGAGAAGCTGATCGACAAGGCGGAGGCCGCGACCCTCGGCGAGCACGCGCGGGCCTTCGCCGCGGACGTGACGCTGCTGCCGGACGACCCCTCGGTCGACCTGCGGCTGGCCACGCTCGCCGCGATCCTGGCCGCCCGCCGGCACCTGCGCCTGGTCGACGGCCGGCTGGGCCCGAAGGGCGCGGGTCTGCTGGTGCTCTCCGGCGGCGTGTTCCGCCACGCGCCCACCACCGCGGCGGCCGAGGAGGCGCTGCGCGCCGACCCCGTGCTGCGGCCGGTGCTCAGGTCCGCCGACCTGCGCGTCGACCGGGACTACGTGCTCGCGCCGGCCGGTCTCCTCGCGGACACCGGCCGGCCGGAGGCGGCGGACCGCCTGCTCCGGGACTTCTACGACTTCTTCGCGAGCGACCGGTCGAGGTCGGGCTCGAGGTAGATCAACCGGGCCGCCGGCACCTTGTTCCGGACGCGCTGCTCGGCGTCGTCGATGGCCTGCGCCACCTCGGAGGCGGGCAGACCGGGGTTCATCGCGATCTTGGCCGCCACCAGCAGCTCATCCGGCCCGATGTACTGGGTGCGGATGTGGATCACCCGCTGCACCTTGCCCGCGGCCAGCTCGTCCACGATCACGTCCAGCTCCTCGGGCGACGCGCCCTCGCCGATCAGCAGCGACTTCATCTCCACGATGAGGATCACCGCGATCACGCCCAGCAGCACGCCGATGCAGATCGTGCCGATCGCGTCGTACACCGGGTCGCCGGTGATCGTCGCCAGCCCCACGCCGAACAGCGCCAGCACCAGGCCGACGAGCGCGCCCGCGTCCTCCAGCAGCACCACCGGCAGCTCGGGCACCTTGGACTGGCGGATGAACTGCCACCACGTCGCGTCGCCCTTGATCTCGCGCGACTCGGCGATGGCGGTCTTGAAGCTGTAGGACTCCAGGCCCACCGCGATCACCAGGATGATCACCGCGACGATCGGCGACGACAACGCCTCGTGCGACTCCAGCTTGTGGATGCCCTCGTACAGGGCGAACACCGAGCCGAGGCTGAACAGCAGCAGCGCCACCACGAACGAGTAGAAGTACCGGTCCCGACCGAACCCGAACGGGTGGTTGAAGGTCGCCTTGCGCCGGGACGTCTTCTGCCCCAGCAGCAGCAGGCCCTGGTTGGACGTGTCCGCCACCGAGTGCACCGCCTCGGCGAGCATCGACGACGACCCGGTGACCAGGAAGCCGACGAACTTCGCCAGGGCGATGCCCGCGTTGGCCAACAGCGCGGCGATGATCGCCTTGGTTCCGCCCCCTGCTGACACGGTAGCTCCCTCACGCCCAAGTCCGATTTGCCTGAGTTGTCGCGGCACACCCTAACCAACCGACCGGGTGCCCCGAACGCGCCGACCCTAGTCGGTGCCCGCCGTGGCCCGGAAAAGCCGGGTCTCGACGTCGGCGTGCACCAGCACAGCAGGCTCGCTCGCGGACAGCCACACGGACTGCCCGCGAGCGACCACCAGCCGGTCGCCGCGCGTGGTCGACAGCACCGCCCGTCCGTCGGTGCACAGCAGGATCTGCGGCCCGGAGTGGTCGAGCACGGCCTCGCCGCCGGCCGCCAGCTCGACCCGGGACAGCTCGAACTCGGCGCTCGGCGTGCGGTAGGTCCACAGCCCGGGCGCGGTGTTCTCGCCGGTCAGCACGGGCATGTCGGCGCAGTGGAAGTCCAGCACCCGCATCAGCTCGGGCACGTCGACGTGCTTGGGCGTGAGACCGCAGCGCAGCACGTTGTCCGAGTTCGCCAGGATCTCCACGCCGGTGCCGCGCAGGTAGGCGTGCAGGTTGCCGGCGGGCAGGTAGACCGCCTCGCCGGGCCGCAGCACGAGCCGGTTGAGCAGCAGCGCGGCCAGCACGCCCGCGTCACCGGGGTAGTCCTCGCCCAGCTCGAGCACCGTGCGGCACTCCAGGTCGAACTCGCCGTGCTCCTTGACGTGCAGCACGCACGCGTCGAGCACCTGCGGCAGCAGCACGTCCAGCGCCGTCTGCGGCAGCGTGATCAACGTGGTGAACAGCGCGCGCAGACCGCTCGCGTCCGGCTGGCCCGCCAGCAGCTCGGCGTACGGCGCGAAGTCCGGCGCCTCCAGCGAGCGCAGCAGGGTGACCGTGCGGTGCGGGTCGCGGAACCCGGCCAGCGCGTGGAACTCGGTCAGCGCGCAGATCAGCTCGGGCTTGGCCGACGGGTCCTTGTAGTTGCGCACCGGCGAGTCGATGGGCACGCCCGCCGCCTCCTCGGCCGCGAACCCGGCGGCCGCCTGCTCCGGCGACGGGTGCGCCTGGAGGCTCAGCGGCTCGTCGGCGGCGAGGAACTTGAGCAGGAACGGCAGCCGGCCGCCCCACTGCTCCGCGCACACCTCGCCGAGCTGCCCGCGCGGGTCGTCGGCCAGCAGCGTCAGCAGCGAGCGGCGCGCGCCGTCCGGCCCGACGACGTGCGACGGGTCGCCGGGGTGCGCGCCCAACCACAGCTCGGCCTCGGGGTGCGGCGTGGGCACCTCCCGACCGAGCAGTTCCGCGATGGCGGTGCGCGACCCCCACGCGTACGGTCGGACCGCGTTGTCCAGCAACTCCACTGTGACGTCCCACTCCCTAGCTAGACGGCCGGCGCGTACAGGCCCGGCCCGCCCAGCGTTCCCGCGGCGAGGCCCAGGTACAGCGCGGCGAGCTCGAACCTCAGGGCGAGCAGTGCGCTGCACACGACGTCGCCGCCGCCCACTTCCTCCGCCGGTTCGAGCACGTCGGCTCCCGGCAAGGATTCCACGGCCGACCGGCGGGTGAACTCCGCCTGCCCTCCCTGGCGCACGGCCAGCAGGAAAACCCGGACCAGACCGCCCTGCTCGTCCTCCGGGTCGGCGAAGATGTCCGCGCCCGACGTCGACTGCACGGCCCGCCGGTGCAGCACCGACCGCGTCTGCGCCTGCGGGTACCCGGCCACGTCGGCCACCACGCCCGAGTAGCGGGCCAGCGACGCGGCGCCGTGCGCGGCCACCGCGGTGGCGACGTCGTCCAGGCCCCACAGCAGCGGGGTCCGGTCGGCGACCCGCAGCGCGAGCGACTTCGCCGGGTTGACGAACGACTCGTGCGCCGGGTGCGCCCGCTCGGCCTCGCGGTCCAACTCGTCCGCGACCCGCCCGATGTCGGCCTCCAGCAGGCCGAGCGCGTTGAGCGCCACGACCCACGCGGCGAACGCGCGGACGAAGCCGAAGCCCTGGGGCACCGGCACCCGCGGCGGCACCAGGAGCGCGTGCCGCGCGGCCGAGGCGGCCACCGGACCGTCCGGCTCGGCGGTGAGCAGCACCCGCGCGCCCCGCCGGGCCGCCCGGTCGACGGCCTCGGCCAACAGGATGTCGCCGGGGTCCTCGGTGTGCGCGAGCACCACGTCCAGCGCGCCCACCCACCCCGGCACGTCGTCCACCACGACCACCGGCACCGGGCAGCGCGGCCCGAGCAGCGCGGTCACCAACCCCGCCACCGCGGGCGCGACGCCCGGTCTGGTGAGCAGCACGAGCGCGCGCGGCCGGTCCCGGAACACGCGGTCGACCCCGAGTTCCGCCGCTGCCTCGGCGGTGGCCCTGACCTGGGCGCCCGCCCGCGCGGCGGCCCGGAGCAGGCCGCCGGCGTCGGCGTCGGTCAGGCGCGACTGGTCGTCGAGCAGGCTGTCGTCCAGCACGAGGTCACACGGCCTCGTCGAGCAGCAGCACCGGGATCCCGTCCTTCACCGGGAACGACCGGCCGCACGACGTGCAGGTGAGGAAGTCGGCCTGCGGGTCGTCGGGCCTGCCGACGACCAGCGGTGCGTGCTCGGGGCACGGGCAGGCCAGGACCTCCAGCAGACGGGCATCGAGTCGGACGACCACGGCGCTACCCCCTCACGATCGCCAGGACCTCGTCGCGGAGTTCCGCGACGGAGGCCGCGTCGGCGGCTTCGACGTTCAGCCGCAGCAGCGGCTCGGTGTTGGACGCGCGCAGGTTGAACCACGAGCCGTCCGGCAGGGCGACCGTGAGCCCGTCCAGCTCGTCCAGCTCGACGCCCTCGCGCCCGCCGAACTCGGCCTTGATCGCGGCCAGCCGACCGGCCTGGTCGGCCACCGTCGAGTTGACCTCGCCGGACGCGGCGTACCGGGCGTAGTCGCTGGTCAGGGCGCTGAGCGGGCCGTCCTGACCCCCGAGCGCGGCCAGCACGTGCAGTGCGGCCAGCATGCCCGTGTCGGCGCGCCAGAAGTCCCGGAAGTAGTAGTGCGCGGAGTGCTCGCCGCCGAAGATGGCGCCGGTGCGGGCCATCTCCTCCTTGATGAACGAGTGGCCGACGCGGGTGCGCACCGGCACGCCGCCGTGCTCGCGGACGATCTCCGGCACGGCGTGCGAGGTGATCAGGTTGTGGATGATCGTGCTGCCCGGGTCCTTGGCCAGCTCGCGCACCGCAACCAGGGCCGTGATGGCGCTCGGCGACACCGGCTCACCGCGCTCGTCCACCACGAAGCAGCGGTCGGCGTCGCCGTCGAACGCGACACCGGCGTCCACGCCCTCGGCGCGCACCCGCTCCTGGAGGTCCACGATGTTCTTCGGGTCGAGCGGGTTGGCCTCGTGGTTGGGGAAGCTGCCGTCCAGCTCGAAGTACATCGGGATCACCTCGATGGGCAACCCGTCGAACACGCTGGGCACCGTGTGACCGCCCATGCCGTTGCCCGCGTCGACCACGATCCGCAGCGGCCGGATGTTCTTGAGGTCGACCAGTTCCCGCAGGTAGGCGGCGTAGTCGACGAGCAGGTCCCGCTCGGTGACGGTGCCCTTCGCCACACCCTCGGCGTCCGGCACGCCCTGCTCGACGTCGGCGCGGATCTGCCCGAGACCGGTGTCCTGCCCGACCGGCGCGGCGCCCGCGCGGCACAGCTTGATGCCGTTGTACTTCGCCGGGTTGTGGCTGGCGGTGAACATCGCGCCGGGCAGGTCGAGCTTGCCGGACGCGAAGTAGAGCATGTCGGTGCTGGCCAGGCCGATGTTGATCACGTCGACGCCCTGCGCCGTGACGCCGGCGGCGAACGCGGCGGCCAGGCCGGGTGACGAATCGCGCATGTCGTGCCCGATGACGACGGCCTCACCGCCCACCAGCCGCGCGAAGGCGGCGCCGAACTCGCGGACCACCTCGGCGTCGAGCTGTTCCCCGACGACACCGCGGATGTCGTAAGCCTTGACGATGCCGGACAGATCGCGCACGGCCACACTCCCGAGATTTCGGCTCTTGACACTGCGTTCAGAAGCCTACCGGCGCGGGTGTCGGCGTCGTGTTCGGTCGTTCAGTCTTCGTGCGGATCGGGCAGAACGCGCAGGTGGCCACGCCTGATGGTGCCGGCGGGCATCTCGGGCGGCTCGACGGGCCGGTCCGCGCGCCCGGCCTCCCGGACCGCCTCGGCCAGCGCCGTGAGGTCGTCGACGGTGGGTTCGGGCGCCAGGAACTCCCCCTGGTGCCGGACGACCTCCCAGCCGCGCGGCGCCGTGAGCCGCAACGCGTGCTCCTCGCACAGGTCGTAGCTGTGCGGTTCGGAGTACGTGGCGAGCGGCCCGACGACCGCCGTGGAGTCCGCATAGGCGTACGTGAGCGTGGCGACTGCCGGGTTAGCGCACCCGGATCGCGAGCACCGTCTCACGCTCCGCACGGCGGGGACGATATCGCGTCGCGCGGTACCTGTGTTGGATTACCTCCGGCGCGGCGTCCGCGAACGTCATCACCGCAGGTCGAAGCGCCCGGATGGAGCACTCCCACAACCACCGCCCACCCTCCGACTAGGCTTGCCCCGTGGTGATGGCCAGGGGTTCGCGACGACAGGGCGCGCCAGGACGACGCAGCCGCGACCGACACGGCCGAGGCCTGCGGGGTCCCCTGTACCCGGCCTCCCTCCCCGCGGCCCGCTCGAGGGCGGAACGCTTCGACGCCTTGGTCCTGGAAGCCCTGGAGCCCATAGAGGCCCGCTGGCGCACCGAACTGACCCAACTGGACGTGGCGGTGGACGACGTCCCCGACGTCCAGTCGACGGACGACGGCGACGTGGTGGAAGACGGAAACGTCCCCCTGGCCCGCCTACTCCCCGCAGGCGAAGACCGCAGGGCAAGAATCGTCCTGTACCGCCGCCCCCTGGAAGCCAGGGCAAAAGACGGCGCAGACCTGGCCGACCTGGTACACGACGTCCTGGTAGAGCAGGTGGCGAACTACCTGGGCCTCGACCCGGACGTAGTAGACGGCGACTAGCCCCACACCCAAGCGCCACGGTCGCGCCGACCAAGCCAGGGGCTGCGTGTTCTCCCCGTATGGCCTGGGCGCAGCCCAACCGCATGTGTCAAGGGGGCTCTTACACGCACGACCGTCAGCCAAAGACGCGACTGCCCCCTTGACGCATGTGGTTGCCTCCGGCAGGCCATACGGGGAGAACACGACGCCCTACCTCCCCGGAGGCGCTGCCCGTCCGGCGAGGACGCCCTAAACGCAGGCCAACACCCGAACAGACGCACCCACACGCTCACCGACGCCAAGTGGGAACCGCAGTCAACCCGGTGAACAGCGCCGCAGCCGCCTGCACCAGCAACAACAACTCCCGAACCCCACCCCCTGGCTGCACCCGAACCTCAGAAGCCCCCACCGGCAACGCAACCCCCACCAGGTGCCCCCAAGCCCGAACCACAGCCACCGCCCGCCCATCGACAGTGGCCTCCCACCCGGGCTCCTCCTCCGCCCCCACCACCAACAACCGCCCCTCAGGCCCCTCCGAAACCCGAACAGCCACCGCCCCCACCCCAGCCTCCACGGGAGCAATCCCCGGCGTCCCCAACACAGCCGGCGGCTCCCCACCGGTCCGAGCCTGCCGAGCCAACTCGGGCGACAACAACACCGCGTTCCCCCCGGCCAACTGCACCCGCAACACCGGCCGCCCATCGGACGTCGAAGGCGCCTCCCCCACCAACCCACCCACCAACCCGCGCAACCGCAGCCCGTCCTCCCGAGTGGGCAACACCACAAACCCCACCCCGGCCGCCGCCGCAGAAGCCAACGCCCCAGAAGCAGCCGAAGCCGACGAGGAGGTCAAATCCCGCCCCCACCTCTCCAACCGGGCATTGGACGTCAACGTGGGAACAAGATCGTCATCCCCGAACCCGGGCAACCGCCCCCCGACCTGCCGAGTGGGAGCCCCGACAACCAGCACCCCCCGCCCGGTCCGAGCCACCTCCTCAGCCACCGTAGAAGGCAACCGCCCCCCGGAAACCCCCACCACCCCGGCCTTCAACCCCACGAACGCGTACCCCGCCAACCCCAACACCCCGACGACCCCGGCCACGGCCACCCCACGCCGCCACGGCACGGGAGGCACCCCCACCTCCCGCCGCCACGCCACCAACACCACCCACAACAGCCCCCACCCGGCCACCACCAGCGGAGCACCGACAAACCCGGTGAACGCCACCCCACCGGTCAACGGCGTAGCCGGCACCGTCCGCAACACGATCACCGCGAGCCCGGCCACCACCACCAGCACGAACCCGGGCAACATCCCCCGGGAGGGCCGCACCACGGCCGCCCCGGCGGCGAACACCACGACCAGAACCCCCACCCACCCGGGCCCGAGGCCGACCAACTCCCCCCACCCGAACGCGGGCGAGGCGACAGCGGCCCCGACCCCGTGCAGCACCACGGAGGGATGCTGGAGCACCACGGCGGGCCAGGGCAGCAACAACGCCAACGGCAGCAGCACGACCATGAACAACCCGGCCCCACGCCGCCGCCCGTCCCCGCCCCTCCCGGGCACCACGACGAACCCGACCAACGCACCCAGCACCACCAGCACGTGCGTCAACGGCGAGAACGCCCCGACCGCCGCCACCGCGAGCGCGGTACCCGACGCCACCGGCAACCAGGCCGGCCCGGCCCCGCCGCGCAACACCGCCGCCACCCCGGCGAACACCAGCGGCGCGAGCAGGTGCACCACCACGACGTCCAGCCGCCCGTCGCCCACCGAGAACGACGCCACCGGCAACAGCGCGTACGCCGCCGCCACGACCGCCCGCACCGGCCGCCGCACGGGCAACGACCGCGAGCCCAGGTACGCCGCCAACCCGGCCAACGGCAACTCGCACAACAACAACAGCGCCACCACGACCTGCGGCCCGCCGACGAGCACGCCCAGCGTCCCCAGCACCGCCAACGCGGCCGGCGCAGGCGAGGTCGTCCCACCCGCCACCGGCTGCCACGCCGACAGGTACGCACCCCACGTCGACGCCAGGTCCCCGACGGGCAACAACCGCCCACCGCTCAACCCGAGCCCGATCCGCCCGGAGTTGGCCAGGATCCCGAACACCGCCAACCCGAGCACCAGCACCAGCGGCGGGCCCAACACCAACGACCGCAACACCCGGGCCCGATCGACCTCCACGAACACGGCACCCGCCGACGCGCCCGACGCTCCCGGCACAGCCGCCCCACGCCGAACCGGCGAGGGCCGAGGCCGGGGCGAGGGCCGCAACGTCCCCGGCAGCACCGCCTCCACCCGCACCACCCGGGAGGGCCGCCGCAACCCCCCGGTGGCCCGCACCGGCCGCCGCCGCGTGAGCACCCCGGCCGGCAGCGCCGCCGGCCCGACCGGTCGCGGACCGTCCTCTTCGGACGGAAGCGACCACACCCCGCGCCCGTCCTCCGGCAACCGCCCCAACACGGCGTCCGCCTCGACCCGTCGCCGCACGAGGTACCCCACGACGCCGTGCACCCCGTTGCGCAACCGGGTGATCCGCGAGGTGAACAACCCGCGCACCACCCCGCGCCGCGGCCGGGCCCGCCGGGCCGCGAGCAACCCGCCGCGCCCGCCGACCAGGTACCGCGCCGCCCCGATCTCGGCGTGCGCGTCCGCGAACCGCCGCCCGACCAGGAATCCCGACGCCCGCAGCAGGCACAGCGCCACCACCCGGGGCACCCCGAGCACGAACGACACCGTGCCGCAGTTGACCAGGAAGGTCCGCAACCCGTGCGCCCGGTCGACACCGCGCAACGAGGGACCGGGCCGCGCCGCCACCGCGTCGAGCCGGCGCGCACCCCGCGACACCGCGCACGCGTGCCGGATCCGCGCCACCGGCACGCACAGCACCAGGTGCCCGGCGTTGTTCACCCGCCAGCCGAAGTCCACGTCCTCGCGCAGCAGCGGCAGCCGCCGGTCGTACCCGCCGACCTCGTCCCACACCGCGCGCCGCACCAGCGACCCGGCCGAGGACACGGCCAGCGCCTCGGTGCTCTGCTCGAACCCGCCGACGGTCTCCGCGTCACCGATGCCGGTCTGCCGGTGCCCGGACGCGTCGGTCGACACCCCGGCCTCGACCACCCGGCGCGGGTCGACCCAGTCGACCGACAGCGGACCCAGCACCGCCGCCGACGGCGACACCTCGGCCGCGGTCACCAACGAGAACAGGCAGTCGGGTTCGGGCGCGCAGTCGTCGTGCAGCAGCCACAACCACGATCCGGGGTCGCCCCAGCGCGCCACCGCGTGCTCGACGGCGGCGTGCACGGCCTCCGCGAAGCCGGTGCCGCGGCCGAGGGTGACGATTCCGTCGATCACCCGATCGGTACCTTCGGCGGCCTGCGCCAGGATCTTCGCGGTGCGGTCGACCGACCCCGTGTCGACCGCCACCACGTGCCGCGGCCGGGTGCGCTGACGGCGCAGCGCCGACAGCGCGGTGCCCAGCCACTGCTCGCCGTCGTGGCACACCAGGATCGCGAGCACGGGCGCGGTGCGCAGCCGTGGAGTGGCGCCGCTCGTCAAGTGCCGCTCCTCGTTGGTCCGACTGCACCGCGGGCACCCCACGGTAAGCCAGGCCGATCACGGTGACGTGACCACCGCGATCACACCGCGCGCTTTTTGAGCTTCCTCCGCTCCCGTTCGGACAAACCGCCCCAGATGCCGAAGCGCTCGTCGTGCTGCAACGCGTACTCCAGGCACTCGGAGCGCACCTCGCAACCCAGACAGATCCGCTTGGCCTCCCTGGTGGAACCGCCCTTCTCGGGGAAGAACGCCTCCGGGTCGGTCTGCGCGCACAGGGCGCGCTCCTGCCAGTCCTGCTCGTCGGTCGCGTCGAACAGGTCGGCGAACCCGACCGGCTCCCGTGCCGGGACGTCCCCGTCCACGCTGCGACCCCCGTCGATTTCCTGCATACCGTCCGCCTCCTCGCCTTCCGCTCTCCCCGGTTGGCGGACACCACGCGCCGTCCCCACAACGACGAATGACACCGATGTGATTACACCTGTGTCACAACACCCGGTCAAGCGGAGTCCACAGGACGGGGGATATTCGCGCGGATGGGCGCAAAACCCTTGACTGGCTGCACTGACGGTGATTGCCGGAACGCGCGGTGCGATAACGCCTGCGCGAACGGCCTATGAGCCACCGCCGACGTCAGGCCACACTGGAAGGGTGAAGAGATCAGCGGTGCGACCGAGTCCACTGTTCCTGGGTCTGCTGGCCGCCACCGTCGTGGGCGCCGTGCTGACGCTGTTCGAGCCCGACGCCGCGCGGACCGGCGGCACCGTGCTGTTCGTCCTGGGCGGGTGGGCGGTTTCGCTGTGCCTGCACGAATTCGGTCACGCGATCGTGGCCTACCGCGGCGGCGACTACGCGGTGAAGTCCAAGGGCTACCTGACGCTGGACATCCGCCGCTACACCGACCCGGTGCTCAGCGTCGTGCTGCCGCTGGTGCTGCTGGTGTTCGGCGGAATCCCGCTGCCCGGCGGCGCGGTGTGGATCAACCACCACGCGTTGCGGGACAAGCGGGTGGAATCGCTCGTGTCGCTGGCCGGACCGGTGAGCAACCTGGTGGTCGGCGCGCTGCTGAGCCTGGCCGTGGTGCTGTTCTCGCCGCCGGTCGGGCTCGCCGCCGCCCTGTCCTACCTGGCGTTGTTGCAGATCCTGGCGTTCGTGCTGAACATCCTGCCGATCCCCGGGCTGGACGGCTGGGGTGTGATCGAGCCCTACATGTCGTACTCGGCACAGCAGTTCGGCGCGAAGGCCCGGCAGTGGGCGCCGTTCGTGCTCTTCGCGGTGCTGATCGGCTTCCCGACCGTGGCCCGGTTGTTCTTCGACCTGGCCGACGCGGTGTTCGGACTGGTCGGGGGCGAGCCGCTGTTCGCCGGCATCGGACAACGCACCTTCATGTTCTGGCGCTGAGGCGCGGTGGGAGACTCGGACACCGTGAAGGTCGTCGTACTGGTTGGCGGGGTCGGCGGGGCGCGGTTCCTGGTGGGGTTGAAGGCCCTCCTGGGAGGACGTCCCGAACACGTGATCACGGCCGTGGTGAACACGGGTGACGACGTGTGGATGCACGGGTTGCGGATCACCCCGGACCTGGACACCTGCATGTACACCCTGGGTGGCGGCATCGACGGCGAGCGCGGCTGGGGCCGGGCGGACGAGTCGTGGACCGTCAAGGAGGAGTTGGCCGCCTACGGCGCGGAGCCGACGTGGTTCGGGCTCGGCGACCGGGACATCGCCACGCACCTCGTGCGGACCCGGATGCTGCGCGCGGGCTACCCGCTGTCGGCGGTCGTGGAGGCGCTGTGCGACCGGTGGCAGCCGGGCGTGCGGCTGCTGCCCATGTCCGACGACCGGGTGGAGACCCACGTGGTCGTGGAGGAGGACGGCGAGTCGCGGGCGATCCACTTCCAGGAGTGGTGGGTCAAGCACCGGGCCGGGCTGCCCGCGAGTTCGTTCGCCTCGGTGGGCGCGGACACCGCGAAGGCCGCGCCCGGCGTGGAGGACGCGCTGCTCGAGGCCGACGCGGTGCTGATCGCGCCGTCGAACCCGGTGGTGAGCGTCGGCCCGATCCTGGCCGTGCCGGGCGTCCGCGAGGCGCTGCGCAAGACCGAGGCGGGCGTGGTGGGGTTGTCCCCGATCGTGGGCGGCAAGCCGCTGCGCGGCATGGCGGACGCGTGCCTGACCGCGATCGGCGTGGAGACCTCCGCCGAGGCGGTCGGCCGGTACCACGGGTCGCGGCGCACCTCCGAGAAGGGGATCCTCGACGGGTGGCTGGTGCACACCGGCGACCGGTGCGACGTGCCCGGTGTCGCGGTGCGCGCGGTGCCGCTGCTGATGTCCGATGTGGACGCGACGGCCGCCATGGCGCGCGCCGCGCTCGAACTCGCGGGAGTCGACGTTGGCTGACCACGCCGCGCCGTCGTTCACGGTGCTGGCCGTTCCGGGGTTGCCGGAGTTCCGGCCCGGCGACGACCTGGCGGGCGCGATCGCGTCCGCCGCGCCCTGGTTGCGCGACGGCGACGTCGTCGTGGTGACCAGCAAGGTGATGTCCAAAGTGGAGGGACGGCTGGTGTCCGTGCCCGCCGACCCCGAGCAGCGCGACACGGTGCGCCGGCAGTGGGTCGAGGCGGAGGCGGTCAAGGTGATCGCCCGGCGCGGCCGGACGTTGATCACCGCGAACAAGCTGGGCGTCGTGCAGGCCGCGTCGGGCATCGACGCGTCCAACGTCAACGGCGACGAGATCGCGCTGCTGCCGGTGGACCCGGACGGGTCGGCCTCGGCGCTGCGGTCGGCGCTGGCCGGGCTGCTGGGCGTGGACGTGGCGGTCGTGGTGACCGACACGATGGGCCGGGCCTGGCGCGTCGGCCAGATCGACGCGGCGATCGGGGCGGCCGGGTTGACCGTGCTGCACCGGTACGCGGGCACGGTCGACGGGCAGGGCAACGAGCTGGTCGTCACCGAGGTCGCGGTGGCCGACGAGATCGCGGCCGCGGCGGACCTGGTGAAGGGCAAGCTCGGCGCGGTGCCGGTCGCGGTGGTGCGCGGGCTGACCGTGGTGGACGACGGCTCGTCGGCGCGCGACCTGGTCCGGCCGGTCGAGGACGACCTGTTCCGGCTCGGCGTCGAGGAGGCGCTGGCGCAAGGCCGGTCCGAGGCGGTGCTGCGGCGGCGGTCGGTGCGGGCGTTCACCGCGGACCCCGTCGACCCGGCCGCGCTGCGCCGGGCGGCGGGCGAGGCGCTGACCGCGCCGGCGCCGCACCACACCCGGCCGGTCCGGTTCGTGCACGTCCGCCAGGCCCGCGAGGCGCTGGTGACGGCGATGCGCGAGCGCTGGGAGGCCGACCTGGCCGCGGACGGGTTCTCCGCCGAGGCGATCGCGCGCCGGGTGGCGCGGGGCGACTTCCTGCGGGACGCGCCGGAGATCGTGGTGCCGTTCCTGGTGCGCGACGGCGCGCACGGCTACCCGGACGAACGCCGGTCGCGGGCCGAGCGGACGATGTTCACCATCGCGGGCGGCGCGGCGGTGCAGGGGTTCCTGGTGTCGCTCGCGGCCGTCGGGCTGGGGTCGTGCTGGGTGTCCTCGACGCTGTTCTGCGCGGACGTGGTGCGGTCGGCGCTGGCGCTGCCCTCGGCGTGGGAGCCGCTCGGCGCGATCGCCGTCGGCCACCCGGTCGAGCCGCTGGAGGTCCGCCCGCCGGTCGGAGAAGGGTTCCTGGAGCTGTGAGCCTGTACGCGGACGCCGTGTCCACGCTGACCTCGGCGTCGTTCGAGGACCCGGGCCAGGAGGCGTTGCAGCAGGCGTTCCTGGCCTTCCTGGCCGCCCGGGAGGACGCCTGCCTGCGCGCCTGCGTGCCGGGCCACCTGACCGCGTCGGCGCTGGTGCTGGACGCCGAGGGCAGCCACGTGCTGCTGACGCTGCACCCGCGCGTCGGCCGGTGGCTGCAACTGGGCGGGCACTGCGAGCCGACCGACGAGACGCTCTCGGGGGCGGCGCTGCGCGAGGCCGCGGAGGAGTCGGGCATCCGGGGGCTGCGCCTGGACCCCGTGCCGATCCACCTGGACGTGCACCCGATCACGTGCTCGCTCGGCGTGCCGACCCGGCACTTCGACGTGCGGTTCCTGGTCCGCGCGCCGGCGGGCGCGGCGCCGGTGCGCAGCTCGGAGTCGCTGGACCTCCAGTGGTGGCCGCTGGACGCGCTGCCGTCCAACGTCGACGACCTGCACCCCCTGCTGACCGCCGCGCACCTGCGCTGAGCGGGTTCCGGTCGCCGGGCGGGTTCAGTCGCCGTTGAGGCGGCCGGACAGGCCCGGCGGCCGGTGCGGGTCCTGGTTGCCGGACAGGCGCTGGGTGAGCGACGGGCGGCCGTTGGCCACCTGCTGCACGGTCGGCACCGGACCCGGGCCGACCCGGAGTTCGGGTTCGGGCAACGGCGGCGGCTGGTGGTGCGCGGGCGGGCGACCGGCGGCCAGCGGTCCCGAGAGGATCATGGTCGACTCCGGGTCCAGCTGGTTGCGCTGGTCCATCGCGTTGACCACGGTGCGCGGGATCTGCTGGGTCGCCGAGGCGTCCATCGGCGAGGTCATGTTGTCCGGCGTCACGACGTGCGCGCCGCGGGCTCGGGCGCGGGCCAGTGCTGCGTCGGCCCTGGCGCGGGGGTCCATCCGGATCGTCTCCCTGCGTTGCGCGGGCCGGCCTGGGACGCCGGCGGTGCCGATGGTGTGGCGCTCGCCGACAACGGGACCACCGCCCATGTCGCCGGAGTGCTTCTGCCAGAGTATTCGCATCCACGGGATGACGTAAGCGGAGGAGGAAAATACGGTATGTCGGAGCTGCAAGGCGCCGAGGCCGTGGTTCTGGTCGGGGGCAAGGGAACCCGGCTGCGACCACTGACCCTGTCCGCCCCCAAGCCCATGCTGCCGACAGCCGGGGTGCCGTTCCTCACCCACCTGCTGTCCCGGATCCGCGAGGTGGGCATCACCCACGTGGTCCTCGGCACCTCCTACAAGGCCGAGGTGTTCCAGGAGCACTTCGGCGACGGCGCCGACCTGGGCCTCGACCTGGAGTACGTGGTCGAGGAGGTGCCGCTGGACACCGCGGGCGCGATCCGCAACGTCGCCCACAAGCTGCGCGAGCCCGACGTGATGGTGTTCAACGGCGACATCCTGTCCGGTGTGGACCTGCGCGGCGTGTTGACCACCCACCGGGAATCGCGCGCCGACGTGACGCTGCACCTGGTCAAGGTGGACGACCCGCGTCGCTTCGGGTGCGTGCCGACCGACGCCGAGGGCCGCGTCACGGCGTTCCTGGAGAAGACCGAGAACCCGCCGACCGACCAGATCAACGCCGGCTGCTACGTGTTCCGGCGCGAGGTGATCGAGGCGATCCCGGCGGGCCGGCCGGTGTCGGTGGAGCGCGAGACGTTCCCGGGTCTGCTGGAATCCGGCGCCCGGCTCCAGGGTCACGTCGACACGTCGTACTGGCTCGACCTGGGCACGCCCGCCGCGTTCGTGCAGGGCTCGGCGGACCTGGTGCGCGGTGTCGCGCCGTCGGCGGCCGTGCCGACGCCCGGCGACGCGATCGTGCTGCCGGGCGCGACGGTGGACGCCTCGGCGGTGCTCACCGGTGGCACGACGGTCGGCGCGGGCGCCACGGTGGCCGCCGGCGCGCGGCTGGACGGCGCGGTGCTGTTCGACGGCGCGGTCGTCGGCGAGGGCGCGGTGATCGAGCGCAGCGTGCTGGGCGCGGGGTCGCTGGTGCAGGCGGGCGCGGTGATCCGGGACTCGGTGATCGGCGACTCGGCGGTCGTGGGCGCGCGGTGCGAGCTGATCGGCGGCGCCCGGGTGTGGCCCGGAGTGGTGCTGCCCGAGGCCGGGGTGCGATTCTCGGCGGATGCCTAGCAGGACCTGGCGGCCGACGTCCGCCCTGGACGTCGGCGCCGTGCTCGGCCCCCTCCGCCGGGGGCCGGGCGACCCGACCTTCACCGCGGCCGACGGGGTGTGGCTCACCGCCCGCACCCCGTCCGGTCCGGGCACCCTGCACGTGCGACGTGCGGACGAGGTCCTCGCGGAGGCCTGGGGCCCGGGCGCGGAGTGGCTGCTCGACGGGCTGCCCGCGCTGCTGGGCGCGGACGACGACGATTCGGCGTTCGTGGCGCACCACCCGTTGATCGAGCGGACCCGCCGGGCCAGGCCCGGGCTCCGGCTGGGCGCGACCGGTCGGGTGTGGGACGTGCTGCTGCCGGCCGTGCTGGAGCAGAAGGTCACCTCCACCGAGGCGCACCGCTCGTGGGCGCAGCTGTGCCACCGGTTCGGCGCGACGGCGCCCGGCAACGACCGGATGCGCGTGCCGCCGACGCCGGAGGCGGTGCTGTCGATCACCGACTGGGAGTGGCACCGGGCGGGGGTGGACGGCGCGCGGCGGCGCACGCTGATCGCCGCGGCGCGGGTCGCGCACCGGCTGGAGGCGGCGGTCGGGTTGAAGGGCGAGGCCGGCCGGGCGCTGCTGCGCAAGGTGCCGGGCATCGGCGTGTGGACCGCGGCCGAGGTCGCGCAACGGGCGTGGGCGGACCCGGACGCGGTCAGCTTCGGCGACTTCCACCTGGCGGCGCTGGTCGGGTTCGCGTTGCTGGGCAAGCGGATCGACGACGCGGGGATGGCCGAGGAACTGGCCGTCTACGCGCCGCAACGGCACCGCGCGGTCCGCTACGTCGAGGCGAGCGGCTTCCGCAAACCCCGCTTCGCGCCGCGCTTCTCGCCGCGCGACTACCGCGCGATGTGACCGGACCGGCCCGGCGAGGACCGACGCGGCCGGCCGGGCGATCACCTCGCCTAGGCCGCAGTCCCGGCGGGCGATCACCCGGTCCAGGCGCACGCCCTCCGGGCGGTCAGCCCCGGCGGGTCAGCAGGCGCAGCCGCAACCCCAGGCCCAGCCGCACGGCCAGCAGCACGGGCGCCCACTGCGGCCCGCGGTGCCGGTCGGCGAGGTAGCGGTAGGCGCTGCTGTGGTGCGCGGCGAGCATGCGGTTCGACGCCTTGGCCGTGGACACGCCGCCGATGTGCACCACCTCGGCCTCGGGCACGTACACGTTCAGCCAGCCGGCGCGGGCCAGCCGGTCGCCGAGGTCGACGTCCTCGAAGTACATGAAGTACCGGGGGTCGAACCCGTCCACCGAGTCGAACGCCTCGCGGCGCAGCAGCAGGCACGAGCCGGAGAGCCAGCCGGCGGTGCGCTCGGCGACCGACGTCTTCTCCTGCCGGTACTCGCGGGTCCACGGGTTGCCCGGCCACACCTTGGCGAACACCGCGTGCCCGAGGCCGCGACCGAGCGAGGGCAGCAGCCGGGCCGACGGGTAGACCTCGCCGGAGGGCTCGCGGATCAGCGGGCCGAACGCGCCGCCGCGCGGGTGCCGCTTCGCCGCCTCCAGCAACGCATCCAGGCTGCCGGGCGCCCATTCCAGGTCCGGGTTCGCGACCACGACCCAGCCGACCGACCCGGGCAGCGCGGCGACACCGCGGTTGGCGCCGCCGCCGTAGCCCAGGTTGCCGCCGGTGTCGAGGAACGTCACGTGCTCGTGGGTCCGCGCGGCGGCCTCGGGCACGCCGTCGGTCGAGCCGTTGTCGGCCAGCACGACCTCGACGGGTCGGGTGGTGGCCTCGGCCAGGGTCGCCAGGAAGCGGTCGAGGGTGTCACCGGGCGAGTAGGTGACGGTCACGACCGCCAGGTCGTCTCCGTAGCGCGTCACGCGCGCCACCCTAGTGATGGTGGTGGACGTGGTGCACCACGGCGTGCCCCTTGCCGCGCGCGATCAGCCACCGGTTCACCGGCACGGTCAGCACGAACGCCACCGCGAGCGACAGCACGAGCGACGCCCAGAACAGCGCGCTCGCGAGCCCGGCCGTCATCGCGCCCGGCACGACGACCATGACGCCGTTGTCCACGACCTCCATGACCAGGATCGACACGGTGTCCGCGGCCAGCGCGAGCTTGACCGCCGCGCCGAGGCCGACGCCCGCCTTCAGCACGCCGCGCAGCGTCAGGGCGTAGCCGAAGAAGAAGGCCAGTGCGACCGACAGCACGACCGTGCCCCAGTTCGGCAGGTTCAGCGCCGTGCCGACCACCATGCCGAGCACCTCGCCGATCGCGCAGCCGGTGAGGCAGTGCAGCGTCGCGGACGCCGCGGTCCGCCAACTCTCGTTCATGCCGGTAACTATACCCCCTGGGGGTATGCACCGGGCAAGCGTCGAGGCCGAGGTCACCCGAAGGGGATCAGCGCCGGTGCACCCGGACGGCCCGCTCGTAGGCCAGCCGGTGGCGGGCCGCGGAGGTGGCCCAGGAGAAGTCCTTGGCCCGCACCAGGGCCGCCGACGCCAGCGCCGCGCGCCGGGCCGGGTCGTCCAGCAGCTCGGCGAGGCCGGCCGCGATGTCGCCCGCGCCGACGCCGCAGTACGCGACCGCGTCGCCGCCGACCTCAGGCAGCGACAGCCGCCGGGTGGTCAGCACCGCCGAGCCGCACGCCATGGCCTCCAGCACCGGCAGCCCGAACCCCTCGCCGAGCGACGGGTAGGCCACCGCCTCGGCGCCGCCGAGGAAACCGGCGAGCCGGTGGAACGGCAGGTAGCCGGCGCGGATCACCCGGATCCGGTGCGGCACCGCGTCCAGCGCGCGCTCGACCTGGCCGTCCCAGCCGGGTTGCCCGGCCAGCACGAGCGCCGGCGGGTCGACCCGGTTGCGGCACGCCTGGGCGAAACCGCGGATCAGCGCCGGCACGTTCTTGCGCGGCTCCAGCGCGCCCAGGAACGCCACGTACGGCGCGTTGCCCAGGGCCAACTCGCGCCGGACGACCGCGACCTCCTCGACCGACGGCGGGTGGAACCGCTCGGGTTCGACGCCGTGCTGGGCGATGTGCAGCGTCCGCCGGTCCGCGCCCGCGACCCGGGCCAGCTCGTCGGCGGTGGCCCGGGAGGGCACCACGCACAGCGCGGCACGGCGCAGGGAGGCGCGCGTCCAGGCCCGGAAGAACCGCGCCTTGACCGAGGAGTGCAGCACCGGGTCGGTGAAGAACGTGGCGTCGTGCAGCGTCACGACCGACGCGACGCGGCTCGCCAGGGGCACCGTGTAGTGCGGCGAGTGGATCACCCTGACGCCGAGGCGGGCCGCGAGCCGGGGCAGCGTCGCCTGCTCCCAGGTGAGCCGGGCGGTGCGGGTGGCGACGGCCTCGCTGGCCGCGACGACCCGCGAGCGCGGCGCGAGCGCGGTGTAGAGGTCGGCGTCCCGCGGTTGGCACACCACGCTGAGCCGGGCACCGTCGGCGTCGAGCGCCGCCACGAGCGAATCGACGTACCGGCCGACACCACCCCGGTCGGAGGGAACGGCGGTGGCGTCGATCAGCACGCTGGGTTCGACGGGTGACACGCTGTGAAGAGTACGGCGGCCCGGCGGGCGGACGCCGCACTATTGCCGAATACTCGTCTCACCTGGACGGGTGAGGTGGATCGCCCAGACGGTTTCGGCTGCGTTCTCCCAGGTGAAGGCCTGGGCGCGAAGACGACCTTCCGTCACCATTCGACCCGAAAGAGACTCATCCGAGAGGACCGCGCGCAGGGCCTCCGCCAAGGCCGGCACCGACCCGCGTGACACCGCCAGCCCCGCTCCTCCGGCCACCTCCACGAGCGCCGGCGCGTCGGAGTGCACCACCGGGACACCGGCCGCCATGGCCTCCAGCACGGGCAGCCCGAAGCCCTCGGACAGGCTCGGCGCGGCCAGCACCGCGGCCCGCCGCAGCACGAACGCCAACTCCGCGTCGGTCAGCCGGCCCAGCAGCCGGACGTGCGGCGCGCGCAGGTCGACCGCGCCCCAGCCGGGCGGTCCGACCACGACCAGCGGCACGCCCAGCGCGGCGGTGGCGCGGACGAGGTCGCCGAACCCCTTGCGCGGCTCGACCGTGCCGACCGCCAGCACGTACCGCGCGGGCACCTCGACCTCGCGCTCCGGCGGGAACTCGGTGACACCGTGCCCGACGACGTGCACCGGGGCGGGCCCGGGCGCGCACCGCGCGAGTTCGTCGGCGACCGCTCGCGTGGGCACCACGACCGCCTTGGCGTGCCGCATCGCCCGCCCGATCACCTTCCGGTGCCACGCCGCGCCGCGCGGGGTCAACGTCTCGGGGTGCGACCACGGCACCGTGTCGTGCACGGTCACCACCGCGCCACGCGGCGGTGCCAACGGCGTCGGCGCGTGCACCGCGTCACCGCCGACCGGGATCGGCGCCCCGTACTCCCAAGCCCCGATCAACGCCCGCCGGGGCAAGGCCAGCACCCGCGGCCCGAGCACACCGGGCACCTCCGCGCCCGCCACGTCCGACCGCCGCGACACCACCCCCTCGACCGTCCAGCCGGCGGGGGCGGTGCGGGCGAGCGCGGCGGCCAGCTCACGGGTGTACCGCCCGGTGCCACCGGGTACGGGGGCCAGCAACTGCTCGGTCAGCACGACGAGGTTCGGCACAGCGGCACCCTGGCACACCGGGCGGACGAACCCGACCGAGCCACCCCGACCGAGCCGCGACACACCCGCGGCGACCGCGCGACGAACCGCCACCGATCGCCCACACCCGGCACCACCGACCCGCCGGCACCCGAACCACCGACGAGCCACCGCCGCGAGCGGACACCACCGGCCGACTCGCCCGAACCGCGGCACCGGCCACACCGACGGCGCGCCGTTCGGCGGCGCCACAGCCATTCCCCCGCCGGCGCTTCGCCGCTCGCGGTGTCGCAGGTCCGCGCCGCCGACCCGACAGGCCGCCCGCCATCCGGCCGCACGGCAACCATTTCCCCGCCGGCCTTTCCCCGCTCGGCGTGCCGCAGGCGACCCGCCGGCCGGCCGCACCACGGCCATCCCCCTCCGGCGCTCCACCGCTCGGCGCACCGCAGACCGGCACCGCCGATCCGACAGGCCCTCTGCCATCCGGCCGCACCACGGCCGTCCTCCCGCCGGCGCTCCGCCGCTCGCCGCGCCACAGACCCGCGCTGCCGACCCGACAGGGCGCCCCCTCCGGCCGCACCACAGCCCACGCCGGGGCTCCGCCGCTCGGCATGCCGCAGGCGGCGCCACCGACCCGACAAGGCGACCCGCCGGCCGCACCGGAGCAACACCACGGCCGCTCCTCGGTCGGTTCCCCGCCATCGCGTAGCGTCTCGGGCCGTGTCGACGCGCAGCACGGTGGTCGTCGTGACGTGGCGTGGCCGCGAGCACATCGCGGCCTGCCTGGACGCCCTCGCCCGGCAACGTCCACAAAGGACACTCGTGGTGGACAACGCCTCCGACGACGGCACGGCCGCGATCCTCGCCGCCCACCCGAGCGCGCCCGAGGTGCTGCGGTTGCCGCGCAACGCCGGGTACGCGGGCGGGTTGGCGGCGGCGTTGCCGCGGGTCGACACCGAGTTCGTGGCCTGGCTCAACGACGACGCGGCGCCCGAGGACGGGTGGTTGGCGGCGCTGGAGGACGCGCTGGACGCGGACGGCGCGGTCGCCGCCACGTCCTCGGTGCTGCTCGCGGACGGCTCGACCCAGTCCGTCGGCGTGCGGCTGACCGCCGACGGGCACGGCGCCGACCTGGTGCTCTCCGGGCGCGAGGTGTTCGGGTTCTGCGGCGGGGCGGCGCTGGTCCGGACGGACGCGCTGCGGGCGTGCGGCGGGGTGCCGGCGTCCTTCTTCTGCTACTACGAGGACACCGACACCGCGTGGCGGCTGCGGTTGGCCGGCGGTCGGGTGGTGTCGGTCGGCCCGGCGCGGGTGCGGCACCGGCACGGTGCGAGCACGAAGCCGGGCTCGGCGCGGTTCCACCGGTGGAACGAGCGCAACCGGCTGGTGATGCTGGTCCGCTGCGCGCCGGCGTCGGTGGCGCTGGGCCAGCTGGCCCGGTTCGCCGCGCTCACCGCCGTGCTGCCGCTGCGCCGCGACCGCCCGGACGCGGCGAACTTCCGGCTCGGGCTGCGGCTGCGGGTGCTGGCCGAGGTGCTGGCGGCACTGCCGGCCGCGCTGGTCCACCGGGTCGCGATCGGCCGGCGCGCCGCGGTGTCGCGCGACGCGGTGTGGCGGGAGTGGGCCGGCCGCTGAGCCGGCCGGGCGCGCACCGGGGATCGGCCGCCACCGAGGAGGGTTAGAACACCTTCACCTCACACTGCGGAGCGTGATGAGGCAGGCTGTCCGCGTGGAGCGAGGGAGCCTGCCTGACGTGTCGGTCGTCGTGGTCAACTACCGCGGCGCCGACGACACGACAACCTGCCTGCGCGCGGTGTACGACGAACTCGACTACCCGGCGGACAAGCTCCAGGTCGTGGTGGTCGACAACGCCTCAGGCGACGGGAGCGCGGACCGGATCCGGGCCGCCGCGCCGCGCGCGGTGGTGGTCGAGGCGCCGGACAACCTGGGCTTCGCGGGCGGCTGCAACCTCGGCGTCGAGCACGCGACCGGCGCGGTCGTCGCCTTCCTGAACAACGACGCCCGCCCGCACCGGGACTGGCTGCGCGCCGCGGTCGGGGTGCTGGTGGCCGAGCCGTCGGTGGCGGCGGTCGCCTCCAAGGTCCTGGACTGGGACGGCCGGGTGATCGACTTCGTGGACGGCGGCCTGACCTGGTTCGGCATGGGCTACAAGCGGCACGCGGGCCGACCGGACGACGGCGCCCACGACGCGCCGCGCGACGTGCTGTTCGGCACCGGCTCGGCCCTGGTGGCGCGGACCTCGGTGTTCCGCTCGGTCGGCGGGTTCGACGAGCGCTTCTTCATGTTCTACGAGGACGTCGACCTCGGCTGGCGGCTGAACCTGCGCGGCTGGCGGGTGCGCTACGAGCCGTCCTCCCTGACCTATCACAAGCACCACGCCTCGATGTCCACAGTGGACTCCTCGCGCGAGCTGTACCTGTTGGAGCGCAACGCACTCCTGTCGCTCTACAAGAACTTCTCCGACGAGACGCTGGCCAGGGTGCTGCCCGCGGCGCTGGCGCTGGTGGTGCGCCGGGCCACCGCGCGCGGCGAGCTGGACGCGACCCAGCTCGAGATCACCCGCCGGCCGGAGGACCCCGCCGACGACGCCGCGCCGGTGCCGGTGCCCCGGCAGGCGCTGGCCGGGTTCCTCGCGATCGACCAGTTCGTGGAGCTGCTGCCGTCGCTCGCCGAGTCGCGCAAGGCCGAGCAGGCCGCCCGCAGGCGCACCGACGCGGACCTGCTCCCGTTGATGCGCAAGGCGATGGAGCCCGCCTACCCGCTGCCCCGCTACCTGGCCGCGCACGACGTGCTGGTGGACGTCTTCGGGCTGGAGGAGGTGTTCGGCCGGCCGCGCCGGGTGCTGGTGCTGACCGGCGACGCGATCTCGCCGAAGATGGCGGGCCCGGCGATCCGGGCGTGGCACATGGCGGACGTGCTGTCCGGCGAGCACGAGGTGCGGCTGGTCACCACGAACCCGCTGTGCGCGCCGCCGGAGGCGCCGTTCCCGGTGCTCGGCGTGCGCCCGCGCGAGCTGCCCGAGCAGGTGCACTGGGCGGACGTGGTGGTGCTCCAGGGGCACGCGCTGGAACTGGTGCCGGCGCTGAAGTCGGCCTCCTCCACCAAGATCGTGGTCTGCGACGTGTACGACCCGATGCACCTGGAACTGCTGGAGCAGGGCAAGGACGCCACCGACGAGCAGCGCGAGAAGGACCTGCTCGGCGTGACGAAGGTGCTCAACAACCAGTTGGCGCGCGGCGACTTCTTCCTGTGCGCCTCGGAGCGCCAGCGGCACTTCTGGTTGGGCCACCTGGCCTCGCTCGGCCGGTTGACCCCGTCGCTCTACGACCACGACCCGACGGTCCGGTCGCTGCTCGCGATCGCGCCGTTCGGGCTGTCCGGCAAACCGCCGCAGCGCACCGGTCCCGGCCTGCGGACCACGCTCGGGCTGGCCGGGTCGGACAAGGTCGTGCTGTGGGCGGGCGGCGTGTACAGCTGGTTCGACCCGTTGACGCTGGTGCGCGCGGTGGACCGGTTGCGCGCGCGGCGGTCGGACGTGCGGTTGGTGTTCCTCGGCATGAAGCACCCCAACCCCGAGGTGCCGGACATGGACGTCGCGGCGCGCACCCGGGCGCTGGCCGCGCGGCTGGACCTGACCGACTCGCACGTGTTCTTCAACGAGACCTGGGTGCCCTACCAGGACCGGCAGAACTGGCTGCTGGACGCGGACTGCGGCGTCACCACGCACTACGAGCACGTGGAGACGACCTTCGCCTTCCGCACCAGGGTGCTGGACTACCTGTGGGCCGGGCTGCCGATCGTGACCACGGACGGCGACTCGTTCGCCGACCTCGTGCGGCGCGAGGGCCTCGGGGTGGTGGTGCCGTCGGAGGACCCGGACGCGCTGGCCGCCGCGCTGGAGAAAGCCCTGTACGACGAGGAGTTCGCGGCGGAGTGCGCGGCCCGGATCGCGGTCGTGCGCGAGCGGTTCACCTGGGAGGTCGCGCTGGCACCGCTGGTCGAGTTCTGCCGCAACCCGAGGCCTGCCGCCGACCGGCTGCCCGGCTCGGCGCCGATGGTGCGCAACCGGCCGCTCGGTCCGCGCGAGAAGTTGCAGCGCGACGTGCGGCTGGTGAAGGAGTACCTGGACGCGGGCGGCGCGGGCGAGGTGGCGCGGCGGGCGACCGGCCGGGTGCTGAAGAAGTTGCGCGGCAATGGTTAAGCCCCTGAAGGTGCTGATCGACGGCACCCCGCTGCTGGGCCACCGCACGGGCATCGGCCGCTACACCGCGGCGCTGGCCGAGGAGCTGGCGTCGATGCCGGACGAGGTGGACGTGCGCGCGGTGGCGTTCACGCTGCGCGGGTGGCGGGCGCTGCGGACGGTGCTGCCGCACGACGTGCTGGCGCGCGGGCTGCCGGTGTCGGCGCGGCTGCTGCGCCAGTTCTGGCTGCGGTCGCGGTTCCCGCCGGTGGAGCTGCTGGCCGGGTTGACCGACGTGATGCACGCGACGAACTTCGTGCTGCCGCCGACGTTGCGCGCCGGTGGCGTGGTGACGATCCACGACCTGGCGTTCCTGGACTCGCCGGGCGACCTGCCGCCGTCCGACCGCAGGCTGCCCGAGCTGGTACGTCAGTCCGCGCACCGGGCCGCCGTGGTGTGCACGCCGACGCAGGCCGTCGCGGGCGTGGTGCAGGAGCGGTTCGGGGTGGCGCCGGAGAAGATCGTGGTGACCCCGCTGGGCGTGGACCCGGCGTGGTTCGCCGCCCGACCGCCGTCGCCCGCCCTGAGGTCGCGGCTGGGGCTGCCGGCCGAGTACGTGCTGTTCGTCGGCGCGGGCGGGCCGCGCAAGGGCCTGGCGACGCTGCTGGACGCCCACGCGGTCGCGCCGTCGTTGCCGCCGCTGGTGCTGGCGGGCCCCGGCCAGTCCGGTGTGGACGGTCGGGTGCGGCGCACCGGCTACCTCAACGACGTCGACCTGCGCAGCGTGGTGGCGGGGGCGTCGGTGCTGGTGATGCCGTCCCGGGACGAGGGTTTCGGGCTGCCGGTGCTGGAGGCGCTGGCCTGCAACGTGCCGGTGGTGTGCTCGGACCTGCCCGCGCTGCGCGAGGTGGCGGGCGGGTTGGCCGCGCACGTGCCGTTCGGCGACGTGGAGGCGCTGTCGGCCGCGCTCGTGGCGGCCGTGGAGGGCACCGCGTCGGCGGACGACCAGGCCGGCCGCCGGACGAGGGCCGCCGGGTTCACCTGGCGGCGCACCGCGGAGCTGACCCTGGAGGCGTACCGCCGGGCCGCACGGCGCTGACCGGCGGTCACTCCTCGCGGTCGGACGGGCGCGGGATTCCACTCGGGAGTGAACGCTTCCCCGTGCCCGCACCAATTGAGACGCTGCACGTTGTCGGACGCGTGGCCCGGCGGCTTCCTCGTGCCCCGGGCACGGCGCGCTCCCACCGCTCGGGGCTACGAGCCCCGGACGGGGGTGTTGGTCGGCTTCGTGAGGACTGACCAGGAGATCTGCCGCGACTCCGTCACGGCACAGACGCGGCGCAGGAACCGCTGACGCTCGCCGTCCGGGCGAGGTGCGGTCGCTTCGGGGAGACGCCCGTGGTCGGACATGGCGGAAAGGTTCTCGCACTGGTTGTCTGCAAAACCAGTGCGTCAAGGTTAGTCCACCCCAACGGCCCAATACTCCGGTCCGGCTGGTCACTCACCGCGTCCGCTGGGAGAATCCCGGCTCATGAGCTTCACCGCAGTGTGGCCGATCGGCGACCAGGACGACACCGACGCCGCCGACGAGATGACCGTGGACGCGCCCGAGGCCGTCGACGCCCTCCTGACCAGGCTGTCCGAGCCCGGCGCGGGACCGGCGGTGATCGAGCACCAGGACCGGCCGCTGCTGGAGGACACCGAGGGCCTGCTCGGCGAGCCCGGTGTGACCAAGATCCCCGACCACGACGTCGTGGTCGCGCTCCGTGACGGCTTCGGGTACCTGACCCACGCCGACCCGGAGCACGACCAGGCGGTGCTCGCGGGCGACCCGGCGTCGCCGGACTACCGCAGCGAGTACGTCGACTTCCCGGCCGGATCCGGTGTCGCGCCCGACGTCCTCGCCGCGGCCCTGAAGGAATTCCTCGTCACGGGGCGACGGCCGGAGGGCGACTGGTCGACGCCCTGACCGTCCACAGTGGATCTTCGGGCTACGGCACCGCGTGCGTCGCGAACGCGGCCGCCAACGCCTCCCGCCAGTCCCGCAACGGGGTGAGCCCCGCCCGCGCCCACGCCGCGCCGGACAGCACCGAGTACGCCGGGCGCGGCGCGGGACGGGGGAAGTCCGCCGTGCCGCAGGGCCGCACCCGCTCGGGGTCCAGGCCCAGCTCGGCGAAGATCGCCCGCGCGAAGCCGCACCACGTCGTCTCGCCGCCGCCGGTCGCGTGCAGCACCCGCTCCGGGTGGCCTCCGCCGGCCACCACGCCGGCCAGCGCCACGAGCCCGTGCGCCAGGTCCAGCGACCACGTCGGCGAGCCGACCTGGTCGTCCACGACGGACAGCGTCTCCCGCTCGCCCGCCAACCGGGCGATGGTCTTCACGAAGTTGCCGCCGGACGCGCCGTACACCCACGCCGTGCGCACCACCCACGACCGCTCGCCGGCCGCCAGCACGCGCTCCTCGCCCGCGAGCTTGGTGCGCCCGTACGCCGACCGCGGCCCGGTCGGGTCACCGGGCTCGTAGGGCCGCGTGCCGTCACCGGGGAACACGTAGTCCGTCGAGACGTGCAGCAGCGGCACGTCGTGCTCCGCGCACCGGGCGGCGAGCAGCCCCGGGCCCTCCGCGTTGACCGCGAACGCCCGGTCCTCGTCCGTCTCGGCCTGGTCGACCGCCGTGTAGGCGGCCGCGTTCACCACGACCGGCCGCAGCCCCGAGTCCCGCGCGGTGTCCGCGAACGAGGCCACCGCGTCGGCGACCGCGCCCGCGTCGGTCAGGTCCAGCTCCGCCGACGACGGCGCGTGCACGAGCCCGTCGCCCGCCGCCGCCACCAGGTCGTGCCCCAGCTGCCCGCGTCCGCCGGGCACCAGCAGTGCGATCGACATCAGCGCGCCAACGCCGCGCGCTGCTTGAGGGGCTCCCACCACGCGCGGTTGTCGCGGTACCACTCGACGGTGGCCGCGAGGCCGGAGGCGAAGTCCACCCGCGGCGCGTAGCCGAGTTCGGTCGCGATCTTGGTGATGTCGACCGAGTAGCGCCGGTCGTGGCCCAAGCGGTCGGCCACCGGCTCCACCGCGGACCAGTCGCGGCCGGTCGCCTCGAGCAGGCGCTCGGTCAGCTCCCGGTTGGTCAGCTCGGTGCCGCCGCCGATGTTGTAGATCTCACCGCCGCGGCCGCCCTCCAGCACCAGCTGGATGCCCCGGCAGTGGTCGTCCACGTGCAGCCAGTCGCGGACGTTGAGCCCGTCGCCGTACAGCGGCACGTTCTTCCCGTCCACCAGGTTCGTCACGAACAGCGGGACGACCTTCTCCGGGAACTGGTACGGACCGTAGTTGTTCGAGCACCGGGTGATGCTGACCGGCAGCCCGTGGGTGCGGAAGAACGACCGCGCCAGCAGGTCCGAGGACGCCTTGGACGCCGAGTACGGCGAGTTCGGCTCGAGGATGTGGTCCTCGGTCCAGGAACCCTCCTCGATCGTGCCGTACACCTCGTCGGTGGACACGTGGACGAACTTCGCCACGCCCGCCTCCAGTGCCGCCTGGAGCAGCACCTGGGTGCCGAGCACGTTGGTCAGCACGAAGTCGGCCGAACCGGAGATCGAACGGTCCACATGGGACTCGGCGGCGAAGTGCACCACCACGTCCGTCCGGCCCATCAGGTCGACCACCAGTTCGCGGTCGCAGATGTCGCCGCGCACGAACGTCAGCCGCGGGTCGTCCGCGACCGGGGCGAGGTTCGCCTCGTTGCCCGCGTAGGTCAGCTTGTCGAGCACCACCACCTCGGCGTCGGAGTAGGCCGGGTAGGCACCGCCCACCAGCTCCCGCACGTAGTGCGAGCCGATGAAGCCGGCCCCACCTGTCACCAGTACCCGCATGCCCAACCCTCTCCGCAGCAGACGACCCATCGCAGTCTGTCACGGTGTCTATGCCGTGCAACCCACTCGGTTGTTACAGCGTCTCCCGTATAAGGAAGAACATCGCGCGCCGTTCACCCGCGCGCGGTTAACCTGGAAAGACTGAGCAGTACCTACGGGGGAGGCAGCAGCCGTGGACGGGAGTCCGCCGAGACCGGTGGCTTTGCGTGTCTTGTTGGTCAGCGGGCGTTCGATCCTGGCACTCGTGTCGGCCGCCGTGCTCGTGGTCACGTGGTACGGCTGGAGCTACCTCCGCCAGATCGACCGGCAGATCGCCACCACCGACGTCATCCCCTCCTCCGTCGACGAGCAGGGCGCGGCGCGCAAGCCGCTCGACGGCGCGATCGACATCCTCCTGGTCGGCGTCGACAGCCGCACCGACGCCCAGGGCAACCCGCTCTCCGAGGACATGCTGCGCCTGCTCAACGGCGGCAAGGCGGACGGCCCGCTCAACACCGACACGATGATCCTGGTGCACATCCCCCAGGACGGCACCCGCGCGGTCGGCATCTCGTTCCCGCGCGACTCCTACGTGGAGATCGCCGACGGGTTCGGCAAGCACAAGCTGAACTCCGCGCTGCTGCGGCAGAAGACCGAGACGTCGGAGAAGCTGCGCGCCGAGGGCGTGACGGACGAGGCGCGCATCGACAAGGAGTCCACGCTCGCCGGCCGCAAGACGCTCATCCGCACGATCGAGAACCTGACCGGCGGCGCGGTCACCATCGACCGCTACGCCGAGGTCAACCTGGCGAGCTTCTACGAGGTGACCCAGGCCGTCGGGGGCGTGGAGGTGTGCCTCAAGGAGCCCACGCAGGACGAGGAGTCCGGCGCGAACTTCCAGGCGGGCGTGCAGACCATCTCCGGCGCGCAGGCGCTCTCGTTCGTCCGCCAGCGGCACGGGCTGCCCGGCGAGGACCTGGGCCGGATCGTGCGCCAGCAGGCGTTCATCAGCGCACTGGCCCGCAAGGTGCTGTCCACCGGCACGCTCACCGACCTGGGCAAGCTCGACGCCCTGGTGTCGGCGATCACCAAGTCGGTCGTGCTGAGCGACCGGTGGAACATCACCGAGTTCGCCGAGCAGATGCAGGGCCTGGTGTCGGACAGGATCCAGTTCCGCACCATCCCGGTGGGCGACGCCTACGACACGTGGGGTGAGGACGGCAACGTGGTGCCGGTCGACCCGGACGCGGTGCGCGCGTTCGTCAAGGGGCTCGCGGTGGACACCCCCAGGACCACGTCGACCTCGACCGCGCCGACCGCGTCCGGTCCGGCCAACTCCGCGGTGACCGTGCAGGTGTACAACTCCTCCGGCATCGGCGGGATCGCCGGGCAGGTGTTGGACCTGTTGACCGGGAAGGGCTTCACCCGCGGCACCGCGGAGACCGGCGAATTCCGGCCGAGCACCGTGGTGTCCTACGCCCCGGGTGAGCGCGCCGCGGCCGACAACGTGATCTCCGTCCTGGGCGGTAACGCGACGGCCCAGGAGGACGACACGGTGCAGAGGGGCCAGGTCAAGGTGTACGTCGGCGCGGACTACGCGCTCCCGGCGACCACCGACCGCCCGGACCCGGCGGCCGGCACCGGCGTCGCGGCGCCGACCACCACGACCCCTCCGATCACGGCAGACGGCGTGGTCTGCGTCTACTAGGCGTGCTCCCGGCTTCGCCCGGTCGTCCGCGAAGTTCCGAGGAGGCAGTGGTGAAGGCGGTCCGCGTCTCGCTGCGCGCGCTGGTCGCGCTGCTGTCCGCGGCCGTGCTCGCGGTGTCCGGCTACGGGTGGTCGACCCTCCAGCGGGTCGAGCAGAGCGTGAACACCACGGACGTGCTGGCGCAGCTCAACGACATCCCCAACGCGCCGCCGGTCGAGGACGGCGCGACGGACATCCTGCTCGTCGGCAGTGACAGCCGCACCGACGCGCAGGGCAGGCCGCTGCCGGACAGCGTGCTGCGCGAGCTGCGCACCGAGGCGACCGACACGCTGAACACGGACACGATCATCGTGCTGCGGGTGCCGAAGAACGGCGGCCGGGCGCACGCGGTGTCCATCCCGCGCGACACGTACGTGCCGATGCCCGACGGCCGACACGACGAGAAGATCAATTCCGCTTACGGCGTCACGAAGTTCTACACGATGGAGCGCCTCCAGGCCGAGGGTGTCACCGACCTGGACGAGCGCTCCCAGCGCGGCGACCAGGCGGGCCGGCGGGCGCTGGTGCAGGTGGTGCAGGACCTGACCGGCGTGCGGGTCGACCACTACGCCGAGGTGAACCTGTACGGGTTCTACCTGCTGACCAAGGTCATCGGCGGCGTCGAGGTGTGCCTGAAGAACGCGACCTACGACCCGTCGTCGGGCGCGGACTTCCCGGCGGGCGTGCAGAACATCGCGGGCGGCGACGCGCTGGCGTTCGTGCGGCAGCGCAAGAACATCCCCAACGGCGACCTCGGCCGGATCGTGCGGCAGCAGGTGTTCATGTCGGCCGCGATGTCGAAGCTGATGTCCGCGGGCACGTTCGCCGACCCGACGAAGCTGTCCGGGCTGCTGGACGCGGTCAGCAAGTCGGTCGTGGTGGACGAGGGCTTCGACCTGACCACGCTGGCGGGCCAGGCGCAGGGCCTCGCGGGCGGCAACGTGGAGTTCGCCACCATCCCGGTGACCGCCGTCGACGTGGTCAACGACCGCGGCCAGATGGTCGTGACCGCGGACCCGGCGGCGGTGAAGGCGTTCGTGGCGCAGGTGATGGGCGACAAGAAGACCACCGTCGTGCCGACGCCGACGACCACCTCCGCGCCCGTGACCGGCACCGCGCCGCCCGCCACCACCATCGCGCCGCCGACCGCCGTGCCACCGGCCACCACCGGCGCGGGATTCGCCGCCCGGGGCGCCCTGGACCTCGACGGTGTCGCCGCCGTGCCGCCGACACGTCCGGACGGCGCGACCTCGTTCCCGGGCGAGGGCACCCGCGGCGCCGGCACCGCGGCCGCCGGGCAGGCGTTCGCCGGCGCGCGTCGGGTCCTGGCGCAGGGACCGCCGTGCGTCGACTAGGTTGGTGCGGACTTCGTCCTGCCTAGGGAGCACCGCCTTGTCCGTCACGGAAGCACTGCTGGCGCCGCACCTGGCCAACCCGGGCGCGCCCCTGGTCACCCACTACGACGACGCGACCGGCTCGCGGGTCGAGTTGTCCGTGGCGACGCTGGTGAACTGGGCCGCCAAGACCGCGAACTGGCTGCGCGACGAGCACGACGTGGAGCCGGGCGACCCGGTCGCCGTGCTGATGCCCGCGCACTGGCAGACCGCCGGCGTGCTGCTGGGCGCGTGGTGGTGCGGCGCGGCCGTGACGGCGCGGTCCGAGGGCGCGGCGGTGGCCGTGGTGGCGCCCGGCGTCGAGGCGCCCGGCGCGGGCGTGGTGGCGACGGCCTCGTTGCACCCCATGGGTCTCGGCGGCGGGTACCCGGTCGACTACCTGGACGACGTGCGGCTGTTCGGCGACCACTTCTCGCCCTACGGCAAGGTTCCCGGCGACACCCCCGCGCTCGGGACGTCCACTGTGGACGAACTGGTGGCCGAGGCGGCGCACCGGGCCGGGGTGCTCGGCGTGACCTCGTCCTCGCGCGTGCTGTCCACTGTGGACTGGGACTTCCCGGACGGGCTGCTCACCGGATTCCTCGCCGTGCTGGCGGGCGGCGGCTCGCTGGTGCACGTGAGCAACCCGGACCCGGCGCGGCTGGCCGCGCGGCGGGCGAGCGAGCACACCACCCTGGACCTCGTCGGCTGATGCACGAGACCGCCGCCGACCTGGAGTGGTTGCAGCGCCTGCTGGACAGCTCCTACGCGCGTGCCGGCGCCCACCTGCGGTCGGTCGTCACGCCGGAGCGCAGGCTGCACGCCGAGGGCGTGGTGGCGGAGCTGGGCGCGATGCGGGTGATGGCCCTGGCCACCACGACCGCGCGCGGCGAACCGCGGGTCGGCCCGGTCGACGGCCTGTTCTTCCGCGGTCGGCTGCACTTCGGCTCGGGCCCGGACTCGGCGCGGTTCCGGCACGTCCGGGCCCGGCCCGCGGTGTCGGCGTCGGTGATCGACGGCGAACGCCTCCAGGTCACCGTGCACGGCCGCGCGCACGAGGTGCGGCCGGAGGGTGAGCTGGAGGCGTTCCTGGTCGGCGTCTACGGGGCCGACGCGTGGCGCTCGTGGATGGGCGCGATCCCGTGGGCGCGGATCGAGCCCGACCGGATGATCGCGTTCCGCGCCTAGGCGGGCTGTCGGACCCGCCGCGAGCGCAGCACCCGGTCCAGCGCGAACGCGCCGCCGTTGAAGCCCAGCGCGATCGAGGCGACGGCGAGCGCCAGCACGAGTTCGTAGCCGTTCGGACCGATCAGGCCGTTGGGCAGGTGCACGAACAGCAGCGCGCCGATCATGTCCACCGCCAGCAGCAGTCCCACGACGGGCAGGCCGACGCCGAGGATCAGCGCGGCGCCGCCGACCAGCTCGACGATCGTGGAGTACCAGGCCGACACGGTCGGCATCGGCACGCCCATGCCGCCGAACGCCTGCGCGGTGCCGGCGATCCCGAACTCGGTGAGCTTCTGGAGTCCGTGGGCGAAGAACACGACACCCACGCCGATCCGGCCGACGAGTGCGGCAACGTCCTTGAGCATTCGGTGCCCTCCTTTGGTCGATCCTTCCGGCGCCCGACGCTAGTGGAAGTTTCAACGATCACACCGATCTCGACAGCCAGTCGACAGGTACGTTCCACACCCGACCGGTTGTCACCCGAAGGAGGCCCCTGATGGTCGAACACCTCGTCTGGTCGACCCCGTCACCGACCGAGGCGGCGTTCACCAGGCTGTTCGACGCGCCACCGGAACAGGTCTTCGCCGCGTTCACCAGACCGGACCACGTGACGCACTGGATGCTCGGCCCGGACGGCTGGTCGATGTCGGCCTGCGAGATGGACCTCCGCCCGGGCGGCACCTGGTACCTGGCCTGGATCCGGCCCGACGGCACCACGCTGGACATGCACGGCGCCTACCTGGAGGTGACCCCGCCGACCAGGACGGTGCAGACGGAGTCGTGGGGAGACCCGTGGCCCACCACGACGAACACCACGACGTTCACCCGGGAGGGCGACCGGACCCGGGTCACCCACGTGACGCGCTATCCGACACCGGAGGCCAGGGACGCGGCGTCGACACCGTCCCTGCGCGCCGGCGCCGAGGCCTCCTACACCCGCCTCGCCGGCTACCTGGCCACCCTCTGACCGCGCACCGGCCCCGGGCGGACGCGCCCGGGGCCGACGCGGGAACGGCCTAGCCCAGCAGCGCGCGCGACATCACGACGCGCTGGATCTGGTTCGTGCCTTCATAGATCTGAGTGATCTTCGCATCCCGCATCATGCGCTCGACCGGGAAGTCGCGGGTGTAGCCGGCGCCGCCGAACAGCTGGACGGCGTCCGTCGTCACCTCCATCGCCACGTCGGAGGCGAAGCACTTCGCGGCGGCCGTGATGAAGCCCAGGTTCGGCTCGCCGCGCTCGGCCCTCGCCGCCGCCACGTAGATCATGTGCCGGGCCGCCTCGACCTTCATCGCCATGTCGGCCAGCATGAACTGGACGCCCTGGAACTCCGAGATCGCCTTGCCGAACTGCTTGCGGTCCTTCACGTAGGCGATCGCGGCCTCCAGCGCGCCCTGCGCGATGCCCACCGCCTGCGCGCCGATGGTCGGCCGCGTGTGGTCCAGCGTGCGCAGCGCCGTCTTCAGGCCGGTGCCGGGCTCGCCGATGATCCGGTCCTCCGGGATCGTGCAGTTCTCGAAGTGGATCTCGCGGGTCGGCGAGCCCTTGATGCCGAGCTTGCGCTCCTTCGAGCCGACCACGAAGCCGGGGTCGTCCTTGTGCACCACGAACGCCGAGATGCCCTGCGACTTCTTCGGCGCGTCCGGGTCGGTCACCGCCATGACGGTGTACCAGGTCGACTCGCCCGCGTTGGTGATCCAGCACTTCGTGCCGTTGAGCACCCAGTGGTCGCCGTCGAGCCGCGCGCGGGTGCGCATCGAGGCGGTGTCCGAACCCGCCTCGCGCTCGGACAGGGCGTAGGACGCCATCGCCTCGCCGGACGCGATCGAGGGCAGGACCTGCGCCTTCAGCTCCTCGGAGGCGGCCAGCAGGATCGGCATCGTGCCCAGCTTGTTCACCGCCGGGATGAGCGAGGAGGACGCGCAGGCGCGCGCGACCTCCTCGATCACGATGCAGGTGGCCACCGAGTCGGCGCCCTGACCGTCGTAGACCTCCGGCACGTGGACGGCCGCGAAGCCCGCCTTGACCAGCGCGTCGCGCGCCTCGACCGGGAAACGCTCGTTCTCGTCGACCTCCGCCGCGTACGGCGCGATCTCCTTGTCGGTCAACGAGCGGACAGCCTCGCGCAGAGCCACGTGCTCTTCGGCGAGCTGGTAGGTACCGAAGCTCGGGTCCACGTCAAGTTACCTCCGGGTAGGAATCCTCCCAGGATGTTAGCGCGCGTTCACTCAGTTGTCCGCTGTGCGGTCCGCAACAGCCCGAAGGGCCGCGTCCTTGTCCAGGACCATCCGCTCCAGCGACTCCTGGAACGCCACCAGCCGCTTCTGCAACCCGACGTCGCCCGCCGCCAGCACCCGCACCGCCAGCAGCCCCGCGTTGCGCGCGCCGCCCACCGACACCGTCGCCACCGGGATGCCCGCCGGCATCTGCACGATCGACAGCAGCGAGTCCAACCCGTCGAGGTACTTCAACGGCACCGGCACGCCGATCACCGGCAGCACCGTCGCCGACGCCACCATGCCCGGCAGGTGCGCCGCGCCGCCCGCGCCCGCGATGATCACCTTCAGCCCGCGCCCGGCCGCCGACGTGGCGTAGTCCAGCATCCGCTGCGGCGTGCGGTGCGCCGAGTAGACGCCGACCTCGTAGGCCACGTCGAACTCGGCGAGCGCCTCGGCCGCGGCCTTCATCACCGGCCAGTCCGAGTCGCTGCCCATGATCACGCCGACCTGCGTCACTGCCGTCCTCCATGCGATCGCGGCGCGTCCGCGCCGTGGATGTCGTACCCGTCGGGCCACACGCCCGCGGACAGCCAGTGCGCGGCGAGCCTCGCCCGCTCCCGCACCTCCGCCATCCGCTCCCCCAGCAGCGTCACGTGCCCGATCTTGCGACCCGGCCGCTCCGCCTTGCCGTACAGGTGCACGCGCGCGTCGGGGAACCGGGCGAACAGGTGGTGCAACCGCTCGTCCGGGCCCATCGCGGGCGCCTCGTCCGCGCCGAGCACGTTCGCCATCACCACGGCGGGGGCCACCAGGTCGGTCGCGCCGAGCGGGTAGTCCAGCACGGCGCGCAGGTGCTGCTCGAACTGCGAGGTGCGCGCGCCCTCGATGGTCCAGTGCCCCGAGTTGTGCGGGCGCATGGCCAGCTCGTTGACCACCAGCCCGTCCGCCGTCTCGAACAGCTCCACGGCCAGCAGGCCCACCACGCCCAGCTCGTCCGCGATCCGCAGCGCCAGCTCCTGGGCCTGCGCGCCGTCCGCGTCCGGGGCGGGCGCCAGCACCTCGACGCAGATCCCCTCCCGCTGCACGGTCTGCACCAGCGGCCACGCCGCGCCCTGGCCGAACGGCGACCGCGCCACCAGCGCGGCCAGCTCGCGGCGCATCGGCACGCACTGCTCGACCATCAGCGGGGTGCCGGCGGCCAGCAGCTCGGGCACCACCCGCTGCGCGCTCTCCGGGGTGTTCAACATCCACACGCCGCGCCCGTCGTACCCGCCGCGCACCGCCTTCAGCACGCACGGCCACCCGTGCGCCGCGCCGAACCGCAGCACGTCGCCGGTGTCCGCGACCGCCGCGAACGGCGGCACGGGCAGGCCGAGCCCGGCCAGCCGCTCGCGCATCACCAGCTTGTCCTGCGCGTGCACCAGGGCGTCCGGGCCGGGGTGCACCTTCACCCCGTCGGCCACCAGCGCGCGCAGGTGCTCCTGCGGCACGTGCTCGTGGTCGAACGTCAGGACGTCGCAGGACTTCGCGAACGCGCGCAAGGCGTCCAGGTCGGTGTGCTTGCCGAACTCGACGTCCCGCGCCACCAGCGCGGCGGGGTCGGAGTCCGACTCGGCGAGCACCCGCAGCGACTGGCCGAGCGGGATCGCGGCCTGGTGCGTCATGCGGGCGAGTTGGCCGCCGCCGATCATGCCGACGGCGGGGAGACGGGTTCGGGAGTCCACGGTCCGTGGATTCTACCTGGGGAAACAGCGGGGTCCCGCACGCCCCCGATGGCGCACGGGACCCCGCTCGGCAACGGGTCAGAGGCGGTGCAGTCGCCGGACCCGCGAGTACGCGACGTACAGCAGCACGAGACCCAGCACGAGGAACACCGCGCCCTCGAACAGCTGGAACCCGACCAACCGCGACGGCGGCTGGAAGTCCACGAACCGGTTGACCACGCCCTGGTCGCGCACGCAGTCCAGGTACGAGCCCCCGGAGTTGCCGTTGCACACCTCGGGTGTGGGCAGCTCGTTGCCCGCCGCGTCGGCGACACCGGCCTTCACGAGGTAGGAGTTGTCCGGGATGTCCGGCGGGAACGAGCCCGGGTCGGAGTACGGCCTGAACTGCACCAGCCGGCGCAGCGGCGGCACGAAGTACGGCCGCCACGAGTTCGCCACCAGCACCCTGGTCACCAGGTACAGGCCGATCGTCACACCCATCGACACCACCGTGCGTCGGGTGAGCACGCTCGCCGCCAACCCGAGGCCGAAGCCGAACACGACGTAGCCCGCCTGCGTCGCGGGCGACAGCTCGAACAGCTCGTCCCGGAACAGGTTGAACAGCTGGAACTCGCCCTGGACGGCCATCACGGCGAGCACGAGCGCGCGCACCGCGAGCGGGTACAGGCAGCCGATCAGCAGCGCGGGCACGAGCAGGAGCCCGACCTTGCCGACCAGCCAGCGGGACGGCGACACGTCCTGGCTCCACACCACCAGGTGCGTGCGCTGCTCGAACTCGCGCGACACCAGCGGCGCGGCCCAGAACACCGCCACGACCGCGCCGACCAGCATCGGGGTGAGGGTGAGCATCTGGGTGGTGCCGACGAAGCCCGACCCGTCCGGGAGCTCGTGGTCCGCCGACCCGGACGAGCGGACGATCGCCGCCATCGCCAGGGCGACGGCCGCCAGGACGGCCGCGAAGCCCGCCATCACGGCGATCGACAGGCGGTGCTGCCGCCAGGTCAGCCACAGCAGGTCCCGCCAGGTGACGGCGGCGCGGGTGACGGGCGGCGCGGAGGTCGCCGTGGTCATGCGATCGGTCCCTTCCGGGTGGCGGCGAGCTGCGTCAGCACGTAGTCCTCCAGCGTCACGTCGCGGGCGACCCACTGGTCCGGTGTCGCCGGTTTCGCCCCGTCCGGCAGCGCGACCAGGAACGAGGACTGGCCGCCGACGTGCTTGGCCTCCAGCACCTCCCCCGGCACGGGCGCCTGCGCCGAGGTCGGCCCGGTGTAGTGCACGTGCCGCTCCAACAACGCGTCCAGATCGCCGCCCGCCAGCAGCCGGCCGTGCGCGAGCAGCAGCAGGTGGTCCGCGACGCCGGCCAACTCGGTCACCACGTGGGTGGACAGCAGCACGGTCATGCCGGTGTCGGCGACCTCGGTCAGCAGCTGCGCGGCGACCTCGCGCCTGGCCAGCGGGTCGAGGTTGGCCAGCGGCTCGTCGAGCATCAGCACGGCCGGCCGCGAGCCGAGCGCCAGCGCGAACGCCACCTGGGCCTGCTGTCCGCCGGACAGCTTGCCGCACGCCCGCTTCAGCGGGATCTCGAACCGGTCCAGCCAGCGCAACGCGCGCTGCCGGTCCCAGACCACGTTCAGCCGCGCGCCGAGGTCGAGCACCTCCGCCGGGCTGAAGTTCCGGTACACGGGCTTGTCCTGCGACACGAAGGCGACCCGGCCCTCCGCGTCCGCCCGGCCCTCGTCGGCCTGGAGGAGACCGACGAGCACGCTCATCAGCGTGGTCTTGCCGGCGCCGTTCGCGCCGACGAGCGCCGCGACCCGACCCGCGGGCAGCTCGAACGAGCACTCCCGCAACGCCCAGTTGTCCCGGTACCGCTTCCCCAGTCCCTCGGCGCGCACCGCGATCGCGGTGTCGCCCACGGGTTCGACCACGGCCGTCATCCGACCGCCACCCCATTTCCGTCGCCCGAGAGGACGGCGCGCACCAGCGCGTCCACGTCCTCGTTGTCCAACCCCGCCGCGCGCGCGTCGCGGACCCACTCGGCGAGCCGCACCCGCAGCGCCACCATCAACTCCGGGTCCGCCGAGCCGAGCCCGGCCTTCACGAACGTCCCCGACCCCTGCCGCGCCTCGACCAGCCCGGACAGCTCCAGCTCCCGGTACGCCTTCAGCACGGTGTTCGCGTTGACCCCGCTGGTCGCGACCACCTCGCGCACGGTCGGCAACCGGTCTCCCGGCTTCAACCACCCGAGCCGCAGCCCCTCCCGGACCTGTCGGACCAGCTGTAGGTAGGCGGGGAGGCCACTGCCGCGATCGATGCGGAACTCCATCCCCTGCGCCTCCAGTGTTCTACTCAACTAAGACACTAGAAGACCAGAACGCCTACCGGGTGTCAACAGCGCGTGGTCACCTCGTCACCGCAACCCGCGCGTGCGGGTCGGGAGTGCGAAAAAGGAGCGCCCGCGGCGGGAGGCCGCGGGCGCTCGGGGGAGGGAGGAGAGGGTTCAGGGTGCCAGCAGGGTGGTCGCTTCCTCGTAGGTCGCGGGAAGCGGCACCACCCGCAACCGGACCGGACCGGTCGGCGCCACGTGCGGGTCGACGGCCAGCCGGTCGGCGGCGAGGAAGCGCAGGTTGGTCAGCCGGCGGCGCAGGTCGGGGTCCTGCCGGAGCAGCACGACCGCCGTCGACCGGGAGGTGGTGGCCAGCGTCTCGCCCGCGTCGAAGACCTCGCGCAGCGCGTCGGCGAGCAGGGTCATCGCGACGACCCGGGACCAGCCGGACACCTTCGACAGGTCGAGCGAGACGAACACCAGCACGTAGGAGTGGCCGCACGCGCGGGTTTCCGCGTACACCTCGCGCAGCCGGGTCAGCAGGTAGGCCGACGTCGCGAGCCCGGTCAGCGGGTTGTCGGCCGGGCGGTCGGCGGCGTGCCTGCTCATCACGTCGCCCCAGCCCAGTGCCGTCACCCGCAGCGCGCGGGTGGGGATCGCGTCGACGTTCGCCGACACGATCCCGGTCGACCCGGCGGGCTCGTCCACCACGGCGTGCAGCGCGGCCAGGTCGAGCAGGGTCTCGGCCAGCCCGATGCCCGCCGACGCGCGCGCCGAGCCCAACCGGTAGAGGGGACCGTCCGGGTCGTCCGCGCCCAGCACGGCCCGGCACACCTCGTCCACCTCCGGCACCGACCAGTCGGCCGGGTAGGCCCAGCCCGCCGTCACGGTCGCGGTGCGCCACCTCGATCTCAGCGCACGCGCACCGTCGACGTTCGACCGCCGTGGCACCACTTCCCGCACACGCACCCGGATGCCTCCTCACGCAGGGTTTACGCCTACGGGACGTCCGGACCGCTCGTCCATGACGTTGAAACCCGGACACAGTCGGGGGGCTCGGGATGACGGTCGAGGACCCGGTAGGCCAGACTGTTCCGCGCGAGGGAGGGAAATCACGTGGCGACCGTTCCTGCCGACGTCCAGGGACCGAGCGACGCGGAACTCATCGAGTCCGTTCGCGGCGGGGACATCGAGGCCTACGGGCAGCTCTACCAGCGCCACGTGGGTGCGGCCCACAACCTGGCGCGGCAGTTGGCGCGGTCCCAGGCCGAGGCCGACGACCTGGTGTCCGACGCGTTCGCGAAGGTCCTCGACACGTTGCGCGCGGGCCGCGGGCCCGACGCCGCCTTCCGCGCCTACCTGCTGACCGCGTTGCGCCACACGGCCTACGACAAGACCCGGCGGGACAAGAAGGTCGAGCTGTCGGAGGACGTCTCCGAGGTCGCGCCCGAGGCGACCAGCGTGCCGTTCAAGGACACCGCGGTCGCGGGGCTCGAGCGCTCGCTCGCCGCGAAGGCGTTCGCCCGGCTGCCCGAACGCTGGCAGACCGTGCTGTGGCACACCGAGATCGAGGGCCAGTCGCCCGCCGAGGTCGCGCCGATCCTGGGTCTCACCGCGAACGGCGTGTCGGCGCTGGCCTACCGCGCCCGCGAGGGCCTCAAGCAGGCCTACCTCCAGGTGCACCTCGCCGAGAACACCCAGGACCGCTGCCGCGCCACGGTCGACAAGCTCGGCGCGTGGACCCGCGGCGGCCTGTCCAAGCGCGAGACCACCCAGGTCGAGGCGCACCTGGACGAGTGCGCCGACTGCCGGCTGCTGGCCGCCGAACTGGCCGATGTGAACGGCGCGCTGCGCGCGGTCGTGGCGCCGCTGGTGCTCGGCGCCGGCGCGGCGGGCTACCTGGCCACCACCGCGACCGCCGCGAAGGGCGCCGTCGTGGCGGCGGGCGCGGTGCAGGCCGGTGTCGCGGGAGCGGCCGCGGCCAAGGCGGGCGCGGCCGGCGCCAAGGGTGGTCTGGCGACCGTGCTGACCTCCGCGCCCCGCCAGCTCGTGGTGACCGCGGCGTCGGCGGCGGCGCTCGTGGTGGCGGTCGCGGTCGGCATGGCCTCCGGCGGCGGCGACCAGGAGATCCCGGCGGCGCAGACGGCCGCGGCCGGCCCGACGGCGACCGCGCCCGGTCAGCGGGTGCCGACGCTGCCGCCGGCCGCCACCCAGACCTCGCCCCCGTCGGCGACCGCGCCCACCTCCGAGTCGCCCACCGGCGCGCCCGACTCGCCCGGCGGCGCGAGCCTGACCGACGCGCCCGCCACCACGACCGCGCCGGTCACCACGACCGCGCCCACCACGACCGCGCCGACGACGACCGAGTCGACCACGGCGCCGACGACGATCACCACCACGACGACTCCGACCACCACCGAGCCGACCACGACCCAGCCCACCACCACCCAGCCCACGACGACCCAGCCGACGACCACCCAGCCCACGACCACCCAGCCCACGACCACCCAGTCCACGACCGAGCCCACGACGACGACCGTCACCACGACGGTGCCGACGACCACCACGACGCCGCCCAAGCCGGACCCGAAGCCGCCGGTGTTCGTGCCGACGGTGCCCGCCGGGTACACGCTGACGCCCGGCGCCGCGCCGCTCGACCTGCCGATCACCGTGCTCAACACCGGCGAGGTGGCCTCGCAGCCCGCGACCGCCACCCTGGTGCTGCCGCCGGGCGTGCGCGCGGTCGGCGCCGGGGACCGGCTGCTCGGAGCGGGCCTGCTGCAACCCGACGGCGGCTCGCCGGAGCAGACCGTCGGCTGCGGCGCGGGCGAGGGCACGATCACCTGCGCCACCACGCTGGGCGTCGCGCCGAACGGCACCGCCACGTTCCTGTTCCGGCTGGTCGCCGACGACACCGCGGGACCCGGCGTGATCACCGGCACGGTCGGTGCGGGCGAGGCCGTGCGGGTCGACATCGAGGTCGAGGTGGCCGTGACTCCGGCCGAGGACTCGCTGACGCTCGTGGTCGACCGGTACGACGAGGTGTTCTGGGACCCCAGGTTGGACATCACGGTCACCAACACCGGCGGCCGCTCCGCGCCCGTGCGGCTGACGCTGGCCGCGGACGAGAACGTGGTCCTGCTGTCGCTGTTCCAGGGCTGCAAGCGGGACGACCACGTGATCGTGTGCGAGACGACGTTGGAGCGCGGCGCGAGCTACCGCACGTCGGCGTGGGCGGTCGCGCTGCCGCTGATCGGCGGCAAGGTCACCGTGACGGCGACGGTGGGCACCGCGACGAAGTCGGTCGAGGTGGTCATCGACGGCCGCCCCGACAAGCCGACCGAACCGCCGTCCACCACGCCGACCACGCCACCGACGACGACGGAACCGCCGACGACGGTCCCCACCACGACGACGCCGCCCAGCGAGCCGGCGCCGACCACCACGACGACGCCGACCCGGATGTCGACCCCGGAGCCGACGTCCACCACGCCGCCGTCGACCACGACCACGCCGCCGTCGAGCCCGCCGCAGACCACGACGCCACCGGCCACCACCCCGACCTGCGAGACGTGGTGGCCGCCGGTGCTCGGCGGGCTGCTGCCACCCTTCTGCGCCACCCCTTCGTGATCACGTCGGTCACCCGTGGATAGGGTGACCGACGTGCTGCCCCTCGCGCGCAAGCTGCTGAGCCGCCTCCCGGAACCGGTCCGCTTCCTCGTGCACAAGCACCGCGAGCTGATCAGGTTCGCCGTCGTCGGCGGCACGACGTTCCTGATCGACAACGGCGTCTGGTACGCGCTCAAGCTGACCGTGCTCCAGGACAAGGTCGTGACGGCCAAGTTCATCGCGGTGCTGGTCGCGGTGATCGCCTCCTACGTGCTGAGCCGGGAGTGGTCGTTCCACACCAGGGGCGGTCGCGAGCGCCACCACGAGGCCGCGCTGTTCTTCGTGGTCAGCGGCCTGGGCATCGGCGTGAACCTGCTGCCGCTGTACGTCTCGCGGCACGTGTTCGACCTGCACAACGAGATCGCGGACTTCGCCAGCGGCTCGGTGATCGGCATGCTGCTGGCCACCGCGTTCAAGTACTGGGCGATGCGCCGGTACGTGTTCCCGCAGGCCGACGCGCGTCCGGACCGGACCGTGGTGCCGATCGTCACCGACCAGCGCGAAGTCGCCTGAACAGGGCTTTCACGCCCGTTCTCCGTACACTGCCGGGGTGTCCGCAGTCGAGAACGTCGTCGCGCGCCTGCCCGAACCACTGCGCTCGCTGGCCCTCAAGCACAGAGAGCTGCTCAAGTTCGCGCTGGTCGGCGGCGTCTGCTTCGTGATCGACACGGTCATCTTCTTCGTGCTGAAGACGACCGTGCTCAGCGAGAAGCCGGTGACCGCGAAGGTGATCGCGACCCTGGTCGCCACGATCGTGTCGTACGTGCTGAACCGCGAGTGGTCGTTCAAGACCAGGGGCGGCCGCGAACGCCACCACGAGGCCGCGCTGTTCTTCCTGGTCAACGGCATCGGCATCGCCCTGAACTCGCTGCCGCTCGGCGTGTCGCGCTACCTGCTCGACCTCCAGGAGCCGCACATCAGCCGGCTCGGCGAGGAGATCTCCGACTTCGTGAGCGCGCAGATCGTCGGCACCCTGATCGCGATGGCCTTCCGCTGGTACGGCTACAAGAAGTGGGTCTTCCCGGAGGCCGACGCCCGCCCGCGCAAGGTCACCCGCTCGTACGACTCGCCGGACGACGAGGAAGCCCTCGGGCATTCCTGACCTTCGCCCAGCGGCTCCTGTGGAAGATCGGGTCGAGGCCGTAGACGTCGAACTCGCGGAACCCGTGCCGGTCGTCCAGGACCGGGGTGAGCGAGGCGAGCACCGCGTGCCCGTGCCGGTGCACGTCCCGCGCCGTCGCGACCGCCTCGCCCGCCGCCGTGATCAGGTCCGCCACCTCGTGCAGGCCGCTCGCGGACGAGGACACCACGAGCGTGCCGCCGTGCTCGGCCAGTCGCACCAGAGGTGCCGACCACTCCCGACGCCCGGGTTCCCGCGCGGGCGGGGTGCGCGCGGTGTGCGCCCGGGCGGCCCGCGGTCGGCGGCGCGTCCCGGTGCGCACGGTCGGCCAGGCGGACGGCCGGAACCCGACGTCCTCGCGCACGAACAGCAGGTCGGCGGGCGGCCAGTCGGCGAACCAGCCGGTGAGCTCGCCCGGCACCGGGTTGCCGCGCAGCGGGACGTGCACCGCGCTGTGCGGGCTGATCGCGGCCAACCGGGCGCAGGCGCCGATCCGCAGCAGGTCCGCGCGGTCGGCGGTGAGGTGGCCGTAGTCGCGCAACCCGGTGGACAGCACCCACGTGGACCGCAGCACGGCGCTCGGCACGAGCACCCGGCGCAGCAGCCCGGGGCCGCGCACCGGGTGGGCGTTCAGCGGTATCCGTACGGCCCGATCATCCCGGGACCGGCAAACCCTTAACCGCGCAGCAGGGCCAGGGCCTCGTCGTGCAGGACGCCGTTGCTGGACAGCGCGTTGCCGCCGTCGAACCGGGGCGCGCCCGCGAGGTCGGTGAACCGGCCGCCCGCCTCGGTCACCAGCACCTGGAACGGCGCGACGTCCCACGGGTTCACGATGGCCTCGGCGGCCAGGTCGATCGCGCCCTCGGCGACCAGGCAGTGCTGCCAGAAGTCGCCGAACGCCCGGTTCTCCCACACCGCGTCGGCCAGTTTCAGGTACGCCTCGCGCGAGTGGTGCTCGACCCACGAGCCCAGGTGGGTGGTCGAAAGGTACGCATCACCCAATTCGTGCACACCCGACACGGTGATCCGGCGCGTGCCGTTCGGGTCGGACGTGAACGCGCCCTCACCGCTCGCGGCCCACCACCGGCGACCGAGCGCGGGCGCGCTCACCGCGCCGACGACCGGCGTGCCGTCGACCACCAGGGCGATCAGCGTCGCCCACACCGGAACGCCGCGCAGGAAGTTCTTGGTGCCGTCGATCGGGTCGAGGACCCACGTCCTACCTGCGCCGACGGTGCCGCCGCGCTCCTCGCCCGCGACCTCGTCGGCGGGGCGTTCGGCTGCCAGCACGGCCCGGATGGCGTCCTCGACGGCCACGTCGGCGTCGGTCACGGGGGTCCGGTCGGGCTTGCGCTCGACGCGGAGATCACGGGCCAGGAAGCGGGCCGTGGTGATCGCGTCGGCGGCGTCGGCGAGGCGGAGTGCGAGCGAGAGGTCAGGCGTGGACACGCGGGGATCGTGCCACGCCTACGCTGGGTCCCGTGAGCGTGGTGTTGCTGGCCGAGGACGATCCGGCGATCGCGGAGCCGCTGTCGCGCGCGTTGCAGCGCGAGGGCTACCAGGTGCAGGTGGTCGGTGACGGCCCCGGCGCGCTCGAAGCCACCGCGCACGGAGGGATCGACCTCCTCGTGCTCGACCTCGGGCTGCCCGGCATGGACGGGCTGGAGGTGTGCCGGCGGTTGCGCGCGGGCGGGCGCGGCGTGCCCGTGCTGATGCTGACCGCCCGGTCCGACGAGGTGGACTTCGTGGTCGGGCTGGACGCCGGCGCGGACGACTACGTGGCCAAGCCGTTCCGGCTGGCCGAGCTGATGGCCCGGATCCGCGCCCTGCTGCGCCGCCGCGCACCCGGCACGCTGGAGGTGAACGGCGTCCGGATGGACCTCGCGGCGCGCCGGGTCACCGTCGACGGCCAGGAGGTGCAGTTGGCGAACAAGGAGTTCGAGCTGCTGCGCGTGCTGATCCAACGGGCGGGCCAGGTGGTGAACCGGGACGAGATCCTGTCCGAGGTGTGGAACGACCCGGAGCTCAAGAGCAGCAAGACGTTGGACATGCACATGTCCTGGTTGCGCCGCAAGCTCGGCGACGTGCGCTCGGTCGAACGCCGCATCGCGACGGTGCGCGGCGTCGGCTTCCGCTTCAACACCGCGGACTGATGCGCTCCCGGATCCTGCGCGCCATCCTGCTCGCGGTGGCCGTCACGGGGTTCGTCCTCGGCATCCCGCTGGGGTACGCGGCGCTGCGGCTGGTGGACGACGGCGCGCGCGGCGACCTGGCGTCCCGCGCGCAGCGGATCGCGGCGTCGATCGACGACCAGATCGCGGGCGGCCAGGCCATCGACCTCGACCCGGTCGAGGTGGGTGTGCCGGTGGGCGGGCACCTGGTCGTGACGGCGGCGGACGGCACGCACGAGCTCGGCCAGTCGCCCGGCGAGGACGCGCTGTCGGTGGAGGTGCCGATCGCGCAGCAGGGCACCGTGCGGCTGGAGGTGTCGTCGGCGCCCATGCGGACCTCGCAGTACCAGGTCGCGGCGCTGGTGGTGCTGCTGATCGCGCTGTCGGTGGGCACCGGGACGATCGTGGCGACCGTGACGGCGCGCAAGCTGGCCCGTCCGCTGCGGCACGTGGCGGCGCGGTCGGCGCGGTTGGGCGCGGGCGACTTCCGGCACGACGAGCGGCGGCACGGCGTGCCCGAGCTGGACCTGGTCGCGGACGCGCTCGACCGGTCGGCGGGCGCGCTGGCGCAGCTCGTGCAGCGGGAGCGGGAGCTGGTGGGCGACGTGTCGCACCAGCTGAGGTCCCGGCTGACGGCGTTGCAGCTGCGGTTGGAGGCGCTGGCCGAGCACCCCGAACCGGAAACCGCGGCCGAGGCCCGTGCCGCGCTGGAGCAGGCCGAGCGCCTGGCCGAGGTGCTGAACGAACTGCTGGCGGCGGCCCGCGCGGCCCGTGCGGTCGGCGCGGAACCGCTGGACCTGGCCGTGGAGCTGACCTCGATCGCCGAGGAGTGGCGCGAACCGCTGCGCAGCCAGGGCCGGTCGATCCGGGTCCGGGTGCCGGAGGGTCTGCTCGCCAGGGCGACGCCCGCCCGGTTGCGCGAGGCGATCGGGGTGCTGCTGGACAACGCGGCCCGGCACGGCGAGGGCCAGGTGGTCGTGTCGGCCCGCAGCGACGAGGGCACGGTCGTGGTGGAGGTCGCGGACGCCGGTTCGGGCGTGCCGGACGAACTCGCCGGGCACATCTTCGAACGCGGCGTGTCGGGCGGCGGCTCGACGGGCGTGGGTCTGGCCCTGGCCCGCGCCCTGGTGGACGCCGACGGCGGCCGGCTGGAACTCTCCGCCGCCCGCCCCGCGACCTTCGCCGTCTTCCTCCCCGTGCCGAAGGCGGAGGACGTGGTGGGCGTGACCTGGCGCCCGGACGTCACCCCGCGCTAGCCGCGGCTACTTCGGCGCGGGCGCCGCGGGATCGGTCGCCTGGGCCGGGACCCCGGCGACAGCGCTCGGCTGCCCGACCGGCGAATCCGGTGCCCGGCCGGGAAGTCCGGCCGCCGCGCCCGACGAATCCGGTACCTGGCCCGAGGATCCGGGCGGCGCGCTGCGCTGCGTGGCCCGACCCGGAAGTCCGGCGGTCGGTCGCACGGCCGACGGGTCGGGCGCCTGGTTCGGTCGCACGGCCAGCGGGTCCGGCGCCAGTTCCGGGGTCGGGGCGGTCGGGACCGGGAGCGGCGCGGTGGCCGGGTCCGGGGTGGCGGGCGCGGTCGGCAGGACGCCCACCACGCCGCGCACCACCTGCGACCAGACCAGGCGGCCGAAGAGGTAGTGGCACGCCACGTCCTCGCTGGTGAACCTGGCCCAGTCGTAGCGGTTGCCCTGCTCCAGCCAGAAGACCTCGAAGCCCTCGGCGTCCGCGCGCAGGCACCAGGTGTTGTCGACCTCCTCGTTGAACGACACCACCTCCGCCGGCACGCCGACGGCGAGCAGCCACCCCTGGATCGACTCGGTGTTCAACGGATCTCCTCCAGGTAGCCCAGCACGACCAGCTCGGCCACCGGGTACGTCGTGCGGTAGCGCACGCCGCCACCGGCCTGGCCGAACCACTCGGCGGACAGCGTGAACCACACCGGCAGGTCGCGGACCACGCGGTAGCGGTGGTAGCCGGCCGACGCCAGCGCCGGCGGCAGCGAGCGCGCGGTGAACGCGGTGCCCGCCTCGGACAGCACCCGACCCTCCGGGCCGCCGAACCGGTCGATCTCGGTGCCCGCGCCCAGCACGCCCGGCTGACCGGCCTCGTAACCGCCCTCGGGGAACATCTCGGCGGGCGGGTAGGCGTAGGCGGGCGGGTTCTCCCGCACCAGGAACCGGCGGTCCCAGTCGCGCTCGTGCATGCCCGCCTGCGGGTCGTACCCGGCGAGCAGCGCGGCCGGGTCGCCGCCCGCGCCGTGCCGGTAGCGGGGCCGTTCGGCGGCGGAGGCGTCGACCAGCGCGCCCTCGGGGTGACCCTGCGGCTCGAACCGCAACCCGGCCGCGAAGTCCTCCTCCGCCGACCGGGGCGGCAGCTGGCGGGCCGGCGCGGACGCGGGCTCGGGCAGCGTGCCGCCGGGGAACATGCCGATCAGGAACAGCGCCGTCGTCTCGTCCGAGGGCCGCGCGGTCGACGCGGCGCGCACCGGCGCCCGGTCAACGACCTCGGTCGGCACCACGGCGGAGGTCGGACCGGACATCAGCGGCCCGACGACCTGGTGGCCGTCCCTGACCAGGGTGTCCCGACCACCGGAACCCAGCGGCAGCACCGCGAACCCGTAGACGCCGTCCTGCTTGGCCTTCGCGTCCTTGGCCGCCGCGGCGTCCTTGGTGGGCACGGCCTCCTTGGCCTGCGCGCCTGCGTCCTTGCCCGGTGCGCCCGCGTCCTTGGCCGGCTGGCCCGGCTGCTGGCTCGACTGCTGCCCCGACGACTGCTGGCCGGAGTTCTGCCCGGCGGGGTTCTGCCCGGACGGCTGACCGGACGACTGACCGGCGGACTGGCCCTGCCCGGACGCCACGCCCTGGCCCGACGAGCCGGGCTGACCGCCGGTCGGCGAACCGGCCGGGGTACCGGACTGCGTCCCGGGCAGCGGCGCACCACCGCGCGGCGCGTCGGTGCGTTGTCCCGCAACGCTTTCCGGCCCGCGGGCACCCTGCGCGGCCGCCGCCTGCTGAGCCTGCGCCTGGGCCTGCGCCTGCGCGGCCGGCGCCGCGGCCGGCGCGGACGGGGCCGGGGTCACCGACGGCGTCGACACGCTCGGCGCCGAGGACACCGGCGCCGAGGGCGCGGCGGTCTGGTTGCCGAACGCGGGAGCGCTCGGTGCCGTCGGGGTGGCCACCGGGGCGGGCGCGGCGTGCGCGGTCTCGACGGGGAGCACCGGCCGGTCCAGCACGGCGGCCGACGACGCGGCCGTGGTGTCGGCGTGCGGCACCAGGGGCTCCACGTGCCCGGTCACGACCTGCGGGGTGACGCCGGTGAGCCGGTCGACCAGGTTCGGCGTCGGCGCGGTGACGTCGTGCCGCAGCCCGGGGTCCACGACCTGCGGCCCGACCTGGGGCTGCGGCGCGGACGGGTGCGGCTGCTGACCACCGAGGTCGCCGACCCGGTCCACCACCTGGTGGGTGACGTTCCCGACGGCCTGCTCGGCCGAGCCCACCACGGCCGGGATCAGCGGCAGCCCACCGCTCTTCTGCTGACCGGACCCCGAGCCGGAGCCCTGCCCCGAACCCTGGCCGGTGTCCTGCCCGGCACCCGGACCGCTGTCCCGACCACCGTCGTGACCGCCGCCCAGCAACGGGTCGAGCAACCCTCCACCAGGCGCCTTGCCGCCCGGCGCCTGGCCCTGCCCTTGGCCCTGACCCTGCCCTTGACCTTGGCCCTGACCGTGGCCCTGCCCCTGGCCGGACCCGGAGTCCTGACCGGGAAGCAGGCCGTCGAGCAGGCCGCCGCCGGGCGTGCGCCCGCCGTTGCCCTGCGCCGGACCGTGCCCCGGTGCCTGACCGCCGTTGCCCTGGCCGGTGTCGTGCTGACCGGTCGGCACGCCACCGTCGTGGTGACCGCCGACCACTCCGTCCACCACCGGCAGCCCGGTCGGCGAACCGCCGACCAACACCGGCAGGCCGGACCCGTGCCCACCGAGGACGGGCAGGCCGGACCCGTGCTGACCGGCCGGCACCGGCAGGACCGAGCCGTGGTGGCCGTGCGCGCCGGGGTTCGCGTCGACCGGCGGACGCACGCCGCCCACGTCGAGGCCGCTGTCCAGCCGCACCGACGACGTCAGCGTGTCGGTCAGGTGGGTGGCGTTCGCCGCCGCGCCGCGGATCGCGGTTTCCAAGCCCAGCAAGGCGTTCGGGTGCCCGGCGGACGCCGCCTGGTTCGCGGCGTCGGAGTTCTTGGCCAGGTTGACCAGCTCGCGCACCAGCTCGACCTTCGTCGCGCCCACCTGGGTGGCCGCGTGGTCGAGCCGGTCGGCGGCGGCGGCGCAGCCGCGCGCGGCGCGGGTCAGGTGGCCGTCCGGCGCGACGAACGTGTTCCAGTGGCCGCGCGCGGCGTCGGCGGTGGAGCCGTGCATGGCGTTCAAGGCCTTGCCCGCGGACCCGTCCGACTCGCCGGCCAGCGTGGTGAGCTTGGTGCCCGCCTCGCGCCACGCCACGGCGGACGCGCGGAGCTTGTCCTCATCGGCCTTCGGCCACGTCACGCCTGCTTTCGCGGCGACCTCGGCGAGTTCCGCCGGCAGCTCGATCCCCATGACGGCCCCCTGTGTCAGATCTGACCGAACGCGGTGGTGTTGCCCTCTTCGACACCCCGGTAGGTGCGCTCGGTCTCGGCGAACCTGCGGCTCACCCCGCCGAAGCCCCGGTGCACCGCGTCGAGGCCGCCGAGCGCGTCCGCGGCCGGCTTCACGTGCCCGGCGGCGAAACTGCGCCCGACCGCGTCGTCGCCCCAGCACTCGCCGAGGGCGTCGAGCGAGGTGCTCAGCTCGGTGGTGATCCTCCCGGCGCGCCCGGCGAACGCGTCGAAGTCGCCGGCGCCCTGGGTGAGCCTGTTGAGGTCGGACTGGAAGCCGCTCATCTCGATCTCCTCGGGGTGGCCTCGACGTTCAGCCAGTCGCGCTGTTCGAAGTCCTCGTCGTCGACCGGACGGGCCCGGGTGGGCGCGGGCGGCGCGATCTCCTCGGGACGCAGGTCGGCGGTGCCCTTGACCAGCGCCGCCGGGTCGGTGCCCGCGGGCAGCACCGGTGTCAGCGTCTTGTAGGCGCGTTCGGCGGCCTTCGCCGCGGCCTCCTGGGTGACCCGCACGATCACCTGGGCCAGCTGCTCGGGCCGCATCCGGTACGCGTCGGGGGTCAGCTCCAGGTCGGTCAACCCGCCCTGCGGACCCACGACCGCGGTCACCGAACCGTCCGGGCTCGTCGCCGACGCGCTGATCCGCGCGAGGTCGCGGTGCACGGACGCCAGCTGGTCGCGGCTGCGCCGGTAATCGGCGAGCAGCTCGTCCACCTGGGCGCGGTGATCGGTCGTCACGGCCACCTCCGGTCTTCGCCGTCGCCGCACAGGGTCGTCGGTCGCGCGTTGGACGTTACGACGACCGGCCCGGTTCCCGCTCGCTCCACCGGAATTCCGCGGCGAATCGCGTCCGCGGACCGTTCGGGCGAGTCGTCGCGACGAAGGGTTCGGGCGGATGCCGCACGAGCACCGCGGGACCCACCCGTCTGCCCGGGAAATCCCACCGCAGGGCGGTTTCCGGACGCGGCGCCGGCCCGCTACCCCGAGTCCGGCTCGCGTTCGAGCCCGCCGGGACACGTGCCCCGGCGGGTGTCGGTCAGCCGCGCAGCGCCCGCACCACCCGCGACGGGCTGGGGCGGCCCAGGCGGTCGGCCATCCAGGCGCTCGTGTCGCACAGCCTGTCCAGGTCCACGCCGTGCTCGACGCCCAGGCCGTCGAGCATCCACACCAGGTCCTCGGTGGCGAGGTTGCCGGTCGCGGACTCGGCGTAGGGGCAGCCGCCGAGGCCGCCCGCCGACGAGTCGACCGTGCGCACGCCCGCCTGGAGCGCGGCCAGCGTGTTGGCCAGCGCCTGGCCGTAGGTGTCGTGGAAGTGCACGGCCAGCCGGTCGACGTCGTCGAAGCCGGCGAGCAGGGCGGTCACCTGGCCGGGGGTCGCGACGCCGATCGTGTCGCCGAGCGAGAGCTGGTCGCAGCCCATGTCCAGCAACCTCTTGCCGACGCCGATCACCTGGTCGCGCGGGACGGCGCCCTCCCACGGGTCGCCGAAGCACATCGACACGTAGCCGCGCACCGCGAGACCCTCGGCCTTGGCCCGGGACACCACGGGCTCGAACATGCCGAACTGGTCGTCCAGGGTGTTGTTGAGGTTGCGGCTGGCGAACGTCGCCGTCGCCGAGGCGAAGATCGCGATGTGCTCGACGCCCGCCGCGAGCGCCCGATCGAGTCCGCGCTCGTTGGGCACCAGCACCGGGTACGCCACACCGGGCCGCTTGGCCAGTCCGGCCAGCAGCTGCTCGGCGTCGGCCAGCTGCGGCACCCACCTGGGGTGCACGAAGCTCGTCGCCTCCAGCACGGTGAGGCCGGCGTCGGCGAGCCGGTCGAGGAACTCGAGCTTCACCTCCACCGGCACGACGGAGTCCTCGTTCTGGAGGCCGTCGCGCGGGCCGACCTCCCAGATCGTGACGCGGTCCGGCAGGTTCGGCGCTGTCACCACGTCCGGCAGGCCGTTCTCACGCGCGCTCATCGATCGCCCTGCCCTCCGGGTGGAAGTCGTCCTCGGGGTTGTCGTTGATCTCGCGGTAGAGCAGCGAGTGGACCCGCTCGACACCCGGGATGTCGTCGAACTCCAGCGGCTCGTCGGACGCGGACTCGATCACGAGGGTGCCGCAGCCCAGGACCCGGTCGAGCAGGCTGTGCTCGAACCGGACGCTGTTGATCCGGGTCAGCGGGATGTCGAGGCCGGTGCGCTTGAGCACGCCCTCGCGGTACATGACGCGGTCGCTGGTGACGATGAAGTGCGTGGTGCGCCAGCGCACCACGGGCGCGAGGGTCAGCCACAGGACGAGGGCCAGTCCGACGGCGGCCAGCACGATCCAGGCGATCGCGTGCCACGACTGGTCGGAGAGCAGCGCGGCGGCGTACGTGCCGCCGGCCACCACGACGAGGAAGACCAGCACCGGGACGAGGAGCATCTTCCAGTGCGGGTGCTTGTGGATAACGACGTGCTCGCTCGGGCTGAGCAGGTCGTCCGGGTAGGCCACGGCGGTACCTTTCGCCAAACCGGCTGGTGTCGGGATCACCGTACTCGCAGGTGCACCACGTCCCCGGCGGAAACCACGTGGTCGTTCCCCGACTCGTCACGCACCAGCAACGTGCCGTCGGCGGTGACGTCGACGGCCGTGCCGAGCAGCGGCGCGCCCTTGGCCAACTCGACCCGGACCGGCGCGCCGATCGTCGCGCAGTGCCGCACGTACTCCGCCCGCACCTCGTCCACGACGCCGTGCCCGTACCGCCAGTCGGACTCGATCGCGTCCAACTCGGTCAGCAGCGTGACGGCCAGGTCCTCCCGGTCCACCTCGCCCGCGTGCTCCGCGAGGCTCGTCGGCGCCAACCCGCCCGGACCGGGCCGCACGTCGGCGGGCAGCCGGGCCACGTTGAGCCCCATGCCGACCACGACGGCCTCGGGCGCGGCGATCTCGGCCAGCACGCCGGCCGCCTTGTCGTCCCCGATCAGCAGGTCGTTGGGCCACTTCAGCGCGGCCTCGACGCCGACCGACCGCGCGGTGCGGACCAGCGCGAGCCCGGCGATCAGGGTCAACCACGGTATCCGGCCCGCCGGCACGCCCACCGGCCGGAACAGCACGCTCACGTAGAGGCCGCCGCCCGGCGAGCGCCATTCGCGCCCCCGCCTGCCCTGACCGGCCGTCTGCTCGCCCGCGACCAGCGCGGTGCGGTCCGGCGCGCCGTCCCGGGCGGCCGTCGCGAGGTCGGTGTTGGTCGATCCGGTGCTCGCCACCACGTCCACCCGCGGGTAGCCGGGCAGCCGGCCGCGGAGCTTCGCTGCGTCCAGTGTCACGCCGTGCAGCGTAGGAGCGACCCGTCCCGCTCGCTGTCGGAGCGGGTGTGGACGCGGGACGGGCCGCTCGGGTGCAAGGTTGCAACCTCCAGCGCGGTGGAGGTCAACTCCGCGTCCAGTGACCTGGGCTACTCGTTCCGATCCGGATCGGTCCGGTCTGGTTAAGCTGCCTCGCTATGAGCAGCGCGACGGCACCGATCGGCGAGGAACCGGACGTCCACACCACGGCCGGCAAGCTCGCCGACCTGCGCCGACGCACCGACGAGGCGGTGCACGCCGGCTCCGCGCGGATGGTCGAGAAGCAGCACGCGAAGGGCAAGAAGACCGCCCGCGAGCGCATCGACCTGCTGCTGGACCCGGGCTCGTTCGTGGAGCTGGACGCGTTCGCGCGGCACCGCTCGACCAACTTCGGCCAGGAGCGCAACCGCCCGTACGGCGACGGCGTGGTGGCCGGGCACGGCACCGTCGACGGCCGTCCGGTGTGCGTGTTCTCCCAGGACGTCACGGTGTTCGGCGGCTCGCTCGGCGAGGTCTACGGCGAGAAGATCGTCAAGGTCATGGACCTGGCGCTCAAGACCGGCCGGCCGATCGTCGGCATCAACGAGGGTGGCGGCGCGCGCATCCAGGAGGGCGTCGTCTCGCTCGGCCTCTACGGCGAGATCTTCCGCCGCAACGTGGCCGCGTCCGGCGTGATCCCGCAGATCTCGCTGATCATGGGCGCGAACGCGGGCGGCCACGTGTACTCGCCCGCGCTGACCGACTTCGTGGTGATGGTCGACCAGACCTCGCACATGTTCATCACCGGCCCGGACGTGATCCGGACCGTGACGGGCGAGGACGTCGGCTTCGAGGAGCTGGGCGGCGGTCGCACGCACAACACCAAGTCCGGCAACGCGCACTACCTGGGCGCCGACGAGGACGACGCGATCTCCTACGTCAAGGAGCTGCTGTCCTACCTGCCGCCGAACAACCTGTCCGAGGCGCCGGTCCTGGACGCGCCCGACGACGTCCTGCACGGCTCGATCGAGGACTCGGTGACGGCCGAGGACCTGGAGCTCGACACGCTGGTGCCGGACTCGGCGAACCAGCCGTACGACATGCACGAGGTGATCACCCGAGTCCTCGACGACGGCGAGTTCCTCGAGGTCCAGCCGCTGTTCGCGCCCAACATCCTGGTCGGGTTCGGCCGGGTCGCCGGCCAGTCGGTCGGCGTGGTGGCGAACCAGCCGTCGCACTTCGCGGGCTGCCTGGACATCGACGCCTCGGAGAAGGCGGCGCGGTTCGTGCGCACCTGCGACGCGTTCAACGTCCCGGTGCTGACGTTCGTGGACGTGCCGGGCTTCCTGCCGGGCACCGACCAGGAGTGGAACGGCATCATCCGGCGCGGCGCGAAGCTGATCTACGCCTACGCCGAGGCGACCGTCCCGCTGGTCACCGTGATCACCCGCAAGGCCTACGGCGGCGCGTACGACGTGATGGGGTCCAAGCACCTCGGCGCGGACGTGAACCTCGCGTGGCCGACGGCGCAGATCGCGGTCATGGGCGCGCAGGGCGCGGCGAACATCGTGCACCGCAAGACGTTGGCGAACGCGGTGTCGGCGGGCGAGGACGTGGACGCGCTGCGGGCGCGGTTGCAGCAGGAGTACGAGGACGCGCTGTGCAACCCGTACGTGGCCGCCGAGCGCGGGTACGTGGACGCGGTGATCCCGCCGTCGCACACCCGCGCGCACGTGGCGCGGGCGCTGGCGGTGCTGCGCGACAAGCGCGAGGCCCTGCCGCCCAAGAAGCACGGGAACATCCCGCTGTGAGCGCCGCGTCGGAGAGGCCGTACCTGCGCGTGGTCCGGGGCAACCCGACCGATGTCGAACTCGCCGCGCTGACCGCCGTGGTCGCCGCGGTGGGCTCGACCGGTGCCGTCGAACCCGCGACGACCGCCCGTTCGACCTGGTCGGACCGCTCGCGCGCGGTCCGCGGCGTGCTCCGGCCCGGTCCGGGCGCGTGGCGGGCCTCGACCCTGCCCCGCTAGCCGGTCAGCACTCGACCCGTCGGCTGTTGACCTGCACCCCGCCGCTGCCGAGCACCATCACCGCCCGGCACCGGACGCCGCCGGGCACCGGCACCCGCACCACCATCCACACCGCGCCCTGGCCGGCGTCGACCTTCGCGTCGGCGACCTGGACCCCGTCCGAGGCCACCACGTCCGGCACCCGGTTCAGGTCGGCGACCGAGCGGGCCGCGTCCTCCACCACGCCCATGGCCCGGCCCTCGACCACGTCGTCCCGGCCGGCGATGGGCCAGAAGTCCACGCCGTAGGCCACGGGATCGGTTTCGACCACCCCCACCACCGCGGCGCAGCCGACCACCGCCGCCACCGCACCGCACCACCACCACCACCGCCGCCGGTTCCGCCCGGCCTCGACCCGGCGGACCACCAAGGCCCTGCGCTCCACCCCACGAGCGTCCCGCGCGGTCGCCGGGGCCACATCGGTAGTACTACGCACCCACCGGCGGTACGCCTCGAGACAGGGGTAATTAGGGTGCGGGGCGTGCGATTCGTGTTGGCTTCCCAGTCCCCCGCCCGGTTGGCCGTGCTGACGGCCGCGGGGGTGTCGGCCGTGGTCCGGGTGTCCGGGGTGGACGAGGACGCGGTGACGGCGCGGCTCGGCGACGTGCCGCCCGCCTCGGTGGTGACGGCGCTCGCCCTGGCCAAGGCCGAGGTGGTGGCGGCGGACGAGGACGACGCCGTGGTCGTGGGGTGCGACTCGATGCTGTTCACCGCCGACGGGCAGTTGCAGGGCAAGCCGCACTCGAAGGACGTCGCGCGCGAGCGGTGGCGGCGGATGGCGGGCACGACCGGGGTGCTGCTCACCGGGCACGCGGTGATCCGGAAGGTCGACGGGCGCGAACTGCGCGCGGTCGGCCACGAGGAGACCCGGGTCCGGTTCGGCACGCCCGGCGAGGCGGAGCTCGAGGCGTACCTGGACAGCGGCGAACCGCTCGAGGTCGCGGGCGGCTTCACGCTCGACGGGCTCGGCGGGTGGTTCGTGGACGGCGTCGACGGCGACCCGTCCAGCGTGATCGGGATCAGCCTGCCGCTGACCCGGAGGCTGCTGGGCCGGGTGGACGTGTCCGTGTCCGACCTGTGGTAGTCGTTGTCACAATTCACCTGATCCGGGAAGCTCCCTACAGGCAGTAAGCGTTGGGGGAGCCGATGAACGAACTGCTCACGCGCCGCAGGCACATCGACTACGGGCGCAGGACGAACGCAGCTTGTCACTCCGGGTGACCAGTCTGCCCTTCCCTGCACCCGTTAGGAGAAGCACGTGTCCTTCGTCCGCACATACACGAAACCGAAGGTGTTCGGGATCACCGTCCTGGCCGCCCTCGTGCTGGGCGCGCTGGCCGGGTACCTGGCCAAGTCGGCCGGCCTGAAGTGGTTGGCGACCACGCTGTCCGAGATCGGCGGCGCGTTCACCAGCCTGTTGCAGTTCACCGTCATCCCGCTGGTGTTCACCGCGATCGTCGTGGGCATCACCAGCCTGCGCCGCCTCGGTTCCACGAAGGCGGCCCGGCTCGGCGGCAAAACCCTGCTGTGGTTCGCGATCACGTCGTTCATCGCGTCGGTGATCGGGTTGGCGCTGGCGTCGATCTTCCAGCCGGGGCGCGGCGTGCAGGTGACGCCCGCGGAGAGCGTGCTGAAGAAGCTCGCCGACCGGCCGGGCGGGTCGTGGAGCACGCTGCTCGACACGTTGATCCCGTCGAACCTGTTCAGCGCCTTCACCGAGGGCGAGGTGCTCCAGGTCGTGTTCGTGTCGATCCTGGTGGGGTTCGCGGCTTACGCGCTCGGTGAGCGGGCGGAGCCGTTCGTGCGGTTGACGCGGTCGGTGTTCGACATCATCCAGAAGATCGTCGGCTGGATCGTGCTGCTGGCGCCGATCGGTGTGTTCGGGTTGATCGGGAACGCGTTCGCGACGTACGGCAACTCGTTCGTGCGACCGCTGTTCTCGCTGATCGCCGTGGTGTACGCGGGGTCGCTGCTGGTGCTGTTCGTGGTGTACCCGATCCTGCTGCGCACGGTCGGCAAGGTCAGCCCGGTGACGTTCTTCGCGAAGGCGTGGACGGCCATCCAGTTCGCGTTCGTGTCGCGGAGCTCGGGCGCGACGCTGCCGTTGAGCCGGCAGACGGCGGCGAACCTGGGCGTGGACAACGACTACGCGAGCTTCGCCGTGCCGCTGGGCACGACGACGAAGATGGACGGCTGCGCGGCGGTGTACCCGGCCGTGGCGACGATCTTCATCGCCAACCTGTTCGGGGTGCAGCTGGGCGCGTGGCAGTACGTCGCGATCGTGGCGGTCGCGGTGTTCGGCGCGCTGGCGACGGCGGGCACGACGGGCTGGTACACGATGCTGACGCTGACCCTGGGAGCGGTGAACCTCCCCCCGGAGGCCATCGCGGCGGGCGTGGCCGTCGTCTACGCCATCGACCCGATCCTGGACATGGTCCGCACCGCCACCAACGTGGCGGGCCAGATCACCGTGCCGGTCGTGGTGGCCAGGACCGAGAACCTGATCGACGACGACATCCTGAACGCCCCCAGCACCCCACCTCTCCTGAACCCCACCCACCACGAGCCCGTCCCCGCCTGACCGCGCACATCGGGTAGGTCGGGTATGTCGCGCACGCCAGGCATGCCAGGCACACCGGGCACACGGAGTTCGGAGTGCAGGTCGGGCACTCGCAGGTCAGGCACTCGCAGGCCGACCATAGGCAGGCCGGGTTACGCAGGCCGGGGATTACCACGACGAAAGACGCCCCCAACCCCGCCGGTTCCCCACCCGAGATCACAAAAACGACGGGGACGGAAAGCAGGTCAA